>CAZZIZ010000122.1:6139-10593 GCA_964654535.1 uncultured Chitinophagales bacterium | reverse complement strand
TGCTTTTGTTCGGACATAAAACCCAGTGTACGCATGTTGTGTAGACGGTCGGCGAGTTTTATGAGAATAACCCGCACGTCATCACTGAGGGAGAGCATTATCTTTTTAAGGTTCTCCGCTTGACTGGCGACAATGTTGGTATTGTGGGTTACGGTTCCGATTTTGGTTAAGCCATCAATGATGACTTTTATTTCTTCGTCGAATTCGGACTCTATGTCTTCTAAGGTTATGTGGGTGTCTTCGACGGTATCGTGGAGCAGTGCGCAGATAACGGAGACGGTTCCTAGTCCAACTTCTTTGGCGGCAATTTTGGCTACGGCGATGGGGTGGAGGATATAGGGCTCGCCACTTTTGCGGCGCATATCCTTGTGGGCATCGGCGGCTATTTCGAAGGCTCTGCGTATGCGGGCGGAATCGCCCTTTTTCATCATTGGGCGGGCGACTCTTAATAGAGATCGATAGGCTTTGAGAATGTCTTTTTTCTCCTGCTCCTCTTTATAGTCTAATGCGATTGCCATGCTCTTCTAAAATAGGTAAAAAGCCCTTAGGACAAAACCGCTTTCTGTCGGGTTTATACCGAACATCGCAGCCAGGATAGTAGCGGTATGAGGTGCTTCAAAAGCCTAGTGAAGCAAGGAGTGGCGAAGGATGACCGTCTAGGGAATACTAGCCACGACTATGCTGAACAGGCTTTTGAAGTGCCGAGTACAAGTGGATAGCCTGTTGCTGCCCAAATCATTTCAAAACATATCAACTCATTGCTCAAATACTACGCTCAGATTGCTTCGGAATGTATAAAAAAGCGGTAATTTTGCGCATTCAATTTTGACCCTCTTGGGTCTAGGCGCGGATGTGATGGAATTGGTAGACATGCTAGATTTAGGATCTAGTGCTTCACGGCGTGGGGGTTCGAGTCCCTTCATCCGCACTTTTATTTCCCTTTGACCAATTAATATACACCGTGGCAGTTGTAACTCAACAGAAACAAGACGAACTAGTGACTCAGATTACCGTGGAAGTCGGTAAGGACGATTACTTGCCTAAAGTAAATAAGTCGCTTCGCAAAATCGCAAAAACCGCTCAGATGAAGGGCTTCCGTACCGGCAAGGTGCCGATAGGGATGATCAAGAAAATGTACGGTAATAATGTACTGGCTGAGGAGCTGGACAAAATCCTACAGGACGAATTGTTTACTTACCTGGAAAAGGAAAAGATAAACTACTTGGGTCGTCCGATGCCTCTTGATAATGAGAAGCAGGACATTGACCTAAAGGGTGAGAAGGATTACAATTTCTCGTTTGAGCTGGGTATTACGCCTGAGTTTACCGTAAACGGTTTGACCGATACTTATAAGAAGTACAAAGTGACGGTGGACGATAAGACGCTGGACGAGGAGATTTCGAATTTGCGTCGCCAGTACGGTAAGATGTCGCATCCTGATGAGATTACGGAAAACGATGTACTGAAAGTGAAGTTGACTGAGGTTGATGGTTCTGGTGTGGCAATAGAAGAAGGTGTGGTTTCTGATACGCACATTGATTTGAAAATGATTAGCGATGAGGCTGTTCGTGCTGATATCTTGAAATTGAAAAAGGGTGGACACTTGTCTTTGGACGTGTTTAATGCTTTTGATAAAGACAAAGAGCAAATAGCTAAACACATTTTAAATATCGACGAAGAGCGTCTAAAGTTGGTGGGCTCACGTTTTCATATGGCTGTGGAACAAATCAACCATTTGGGTCTTGCTGACTTGAACCAAGAATTTTTTGATAAAATCTTTGGTGAAGGTGAGGTGAAGGATGAAGCGGCGATGCGTACTAAAATGACGGAGATCATCGAAGAGAATTATAGCCATAATGCGACTGGTCAAGTGCGCGGTGATATTAGAAAAGGGGTTCTAAGTAGTACTGAAATCCCACTACCGGATGATTTTTTGAAGAAATTCATTAAGCAGCAGAACGAGGGTAAGGATAATGACAAGGAACTGGAGGATGGTTACCCCAACTTCGTAGAGGATTTGCGTTGGACATTGATACGCAACAAGCTTTCTCGTGAATATGACATTAAGGTGGAAAAAGAGGAAGTCTTGTCTATGGCACGTCGTGATATGGAACAAAGAATGCAGTATTATGGTTATGGACAAATACCCGAGGAACAATTGCAAGGGATTGTCGATAACTCCTTGAAAGACAAAGAGTATAGCGACAGAATCTTTAGTATTGTTCTGGAGGATAAACTTTTTACTCAAATTCAAGAAAAAGTTGAATTTTCGGAGGAGCAAATCAGCATTGAAGATTTTAAAAAATTAAACGAAGAACCGAATGCCTAACCATAAGGAATTTAGAAAGTATGCAACAAAACACGTAGGTCTTAGCGGAATGCGTGTCGATCAATATGCAGATCGTACGATTGAGTCAATGACCAATCATCAAATAGTGAGTTCAGTAACGCCAGCGATTATCGAGGAGCGTCCGATGAACGTTACCCAAATCGATGTATTCTCTCGATTGATGATGGATCGTATCATCTGGTTGGGAATGCCTATTTATGATGAGGTAGCCAATATTATTCAAGCACAGCTTTTGTTTCTGCAATCAACAGAGCAAAACCGCGATATTCAGATTTATCTCAACAGTCCAGGGGGTTCTGTCTACGCAGGCCTAGGAATCTACGATACTATGCAATATATTTCTTGTGACGTCGCTACTATATGTACTGGAATGGCGGCTTCGATGGCAGCAGTGCTATTGGCAGCAGGATCTGCAGGTAAGCGTTCGGCTTTAGAGCACGGTCGCGTTATGATTCACCAACCACTTGGTGGAGCGCAGGGGCAGGCTAGTGATATGGAGATTACGGTGCGTGAGATTAAGAAAGTGAAGACTGAGCTCTACACCATTTTATCTGACCACAGTGGTCAGCCGATTGAGAAAATAGAGGAAGACTCTGATCGTGATTACTGGATGATGGCTGACGAAGCTAAGGCATATGGTATGATTGATGAGGTACTCAGAAATAAAAAGAAAGGCGACAAGAAGAAGGATAAAGAGTCCTAATTCTTATTGTATTTAACATCCCAATAAATTGACTAAAGACTCTAAACAGAATTGTTCCTTTTGTGGTCGTCGTAAGGACGAGACCATGATTCTCATTGCGGGAATCGAAGGGCATATCTGTGAGAACTGTGTAGGTCAGGCGCAGCAGATAATCAACGAAGAACTTAATCAGGATGAGAATCAGTTTAAGTTCACAATGCCTAATCTGATTAAGCCTAAAAGCATCAAGGAGTTTTTAGATCAATACGTAATCGGGCAAGCTGAAGCGAAGAAATATATTTCGGTTGCGGTTTACAATCACTTTAAAAGACTGAACCAAGAGGTTATCGATGATATTGAGATTGAAAAGTCGAATATCATTTTGGTGGGAAACACGGGTACAGGTAAAACTTTGCTCGCACGCACTATCGCACGTTTCTTGAACGTGCCTTTTACCATAGTTGACGCGACGGTTTTAACTGAAGCTGGTTATGTAGGTGAGGACGTGGAGAGTATTCTTTCTCGCTTGTTGCAAGTTTGCAACTTTGATGTGGCTGCAGCGGAGAAAGGAATTATCTATATCGACGAGATTGATAAGATTGCGCGCAAGGGTGATAACCCATCTATAACCCGCGACGTTTCTGGCGAAGGGGTGCAACAAGCATTGCTGAAGTTGCTGGAAGGCACGGAGGTAATGGTTCCACCACAAGGTGGACGTAAGCACCCAGAGCAGAAGATGGTTAAGGTGAACACCAAGAATATTCTCTTTATAGCTGGTGGTGCTTTTGCGGGTATTGAAAAGCGCATCGGTGCTAGAATGAAAACCAATTTCATTGGTTTTGAAACGGAGGACAAAGAAGAGATTGACAAGGAAGACTTGTTACAATACGTAAACCCTCAAGACCTACGGTCTTTCGGTTTAATTCCTGAGTTGATTGGTCGTATGCCGGTCTTGACGTACTTAGAGCCTTTGGATGCGGAAACGCTAAAGTCAATTTTGACAGAGCCGAAGAACGCATTGGTTAAGCAATACAAGAAGCTCTTTGATCTAGAAGGTATAACCTTGACTGTTGAGGATCCTGTTTTGGATTTTGTGGTGGAAAAAGCACTGGAATTCAAACTAGGTGCGCGTGGTTTGCGTTCTATTTGCGAGGCCATACTTACCGATGCGATGTATGACCTGCCTTCGGAGGAAGGAGTTACGGAGTTTAATCTGACTTTGGAGTACGCGCAGGAGAAGCTTACTAAGAGTAAGTTGAGTAAGTTGCGGAAGGTTTCTTAAAATCCTCTTGTCATTTCGAGCGGCGCGAGAAATCTTACGAACCGCAAATTGGAACCACAATAAAATCAAGTCCATTCTAAAATCCTTTCCGCATTGCAAGGAAAAGAAATCAAGTAAATCCTTAACGCCTAGCTCTCTCC
>CAZZIZ010000122.1:0-6039 GCA_964654535.1 uncultured Chitinophagales bacterium | reverse complement strand
TTTCCGCATTGCAAGGAAAAGAAATCAAGTAAATCCTTAACGCCTAGCTCTCTCCACTTCGGTCGAGACAGGCCTGGGCATCATGATTCAGACAAATAGTTATACCAGCCGAAACAAACGCTCATCAAACGAAAACGGCACCGACTCCTTCAACTTAATTTTCTTCGCGTCCTTATGTCTGGGATTAATTAAGAAATTGCTATCACCTTCTACTACTGCAGATGGGACTTCCAGAATAGCAAACTTCCCGGCTTTGATAAAGTCATCACCAATTTTTTGGGTGCTTTGAGTGAATTGAAAGTCCTTCCAGTTTTTTGGTAAACTTGATTCGCTTAAGCGTTTGATTTTTATGCTCGATGGAACATTGATAGACATCAGTAAATAGCCTCTGGGAATCAAGCCGAGCGGAACGTGAACTGCAATTTCCGCCATACACAGCGCACGATTGGCAGAAGTGTAGAGCATAGGAAAGCCTTTGGAGTTCCATCGACCGCCATGCAATTCTGCACCGCGACCAGAAAGATCCTCGGAATACTTTGCCTTACTTAATCGAAAAACTTCCACTACTAAGCCAGCACACCATGCTCGATGCGACCCAGCTCGTCGAGAATAAGCTGAATACCAAAAGAACTATACAAAAACGAAATAGGCAACTCGCCACCCAAAGCAATACTCTTAGTGTTGAGCCAAGTATAAAAAGCAGACTCATCGCCGAAAACGGAACTGCCTTTTTGGAAAAGAATTTTAATGGTGGCAATCTTTTCGGCGTGTATAGGCGCGAAAGTCTTTTTGTCTTTTTTGTAGCGCTGCAAAGATCGCTCCGTGAGATGTAAAAACGAAGCCCACTCCTTAAGGCTGAAGGGTAGATTTTTGGTGAGTGCAGAAAACTTGGGAAAGGAAATACCCTTACTCAAAGATGCAATAATGCGCACGATGTTTTGATCATCGAGGTGATTGCTGTGGTATAAGGCTATGGCTTCTTCTACTTTCATAATGACAAGTTTCGCTAAAGATACGACAAATTACACTGCTATAACGACACTTGTCGCAATTTTAGTTCGAATTGTCGTCGCTATTTGGCGCTTTGAGTCCTGAACTAATCAAGTAAATCCTATAATCCTGTGAATCCTGATTCAGACAAGAGGGTAGAACAAGATTTATAAGATGATGGGATAGACAGGACTAGTACATTTTATGGCTAGACGTATAGAACCACGACCTCATCCTGTTCATCTTATAAATCTTATAAATCGTGTTCAGCATTGGAAGGGAAAAAAATCAAGTAAATCCAATAATCCTAGATCTCTCCACTTCGGTCGAGACAGGCCCTGATTCAGACAAATACGCAAAGCAAAAACTCCCGAAAATCCTGCCCATCCTGATTCAGACATAAGAGAAATGAAAATCAGGAAAAGAATACATCCTGAAAATCCTAGGCACCTTCTCCACTTCGCTCGAGACAGCCTGGGCATCAAGATTCAAAACCGAATCTTCGCCAACTTATCGTGTAACTCAGGAATCGCCATAACCGCAGCACTACCATACCATTGAATCAACTCCATTTCCAAACTCCCCGCTTGAATTGCAGGATCAGAGTTGGTTAATTCCTCCGCTTCTTCAATACTGCTCACGTTGAAAATGTAAATGCCCCGTAAATCACCGTCGCCGAAAAATGGTCCCGCCAATACCAATTTGCCAGCTTCAGCCATAGCGCCAATGTTTTCCATATGAGCAGCTTGCAAAGCACTAGCGGTACTGTCATCCAATTCGCGATTTGGTCCTTTTTTTAAAAAAGCCATTACATAAGACTTCATTCCGTAATCGTCTGCGCCGTATTGTTGCGCAAGTGAGCTGTCAAAAACGGCAGTTTCGTTTTCGGGTTCTATAACTTTATCTTCTTGACTGAATAGTGAAATGCTATTACTCAGTACTATGCACAGAACTGTAAACCGAAAGAGAGCTTTGATACGCATGAAATTTGAGTTTTTAAATTAAGTAAATCCTATAATCCTAGATCTCTCCACTTCGGTCGAGACAGGCCCTGATTCAGACAAGCACCAAAGCCAAATCGGAAATGAAAATATCCTGACCATCCCGAAAATCCTGAAAATCAAGATTCTAAACCGTATCCTTTTTCTCCAACCAACTCAAGTAATAATCCTTGTACTCAATCCCCAACGCAGCCTCGGTAATCTTCAATGGCTTGAAAGTATCGACCATTACGGCCAACTCTTCAGTGCCCGTTTTACCAATACTCTTTTCAGCAGCGCCAGGCGTAGGCCCGTGCGGAATACCACCAGGATGTAAAGACATCTGACCAATATCAACGTGACCCTTGCTCATAAACTGACCAGCGACGTAATACATCACTTCATCGGAATCTATATTGCTGTGCGCGTAAGGAGCCGGCACCGAGTCAGGGTGATAGTCGTATAAACGTGGTACAAAAGAGCAAACCACAAAGTTGCGTGCAGAAAAAGTCTGATGAACCGGAGGCGGCTGATGAATACGACCAGTTATCGGTTCAAAATCGTGGATCGACAAAGCATAGGGATAATGGAAACCATCCCAACCCACGAAATCAAAAGGATGAAACTGATAAACGTAAGGATACATCATCCCTTCCTTTTTAATCAGCAGTTTAAACTCACCTTCCTCGTCGTGGGTGATCATTTCGAGCGGTTGCTTTATGTCGCGCTCGCAGTAAGGCGAGTGCTCAAGCAACTGCCCCAGTTCATTGCGATAACGCTTCGGGTAAACCACCGGAGAAAAAGATTCGACAATATAGTGACGGTTCTTTTCTGAAAAGAAAGTCATCTGGTAGGTAGTTCCGCGAGGGATATTAATGTAGTCGCCGTATTCAAACTCAATATGTCCATAACCCGTTTTCAAAACCCCTGAGCCTTCGTGAATAAAAATCAACTCATCGGCGTCGGCGTTCTTATAGAAGTAATCGGTCATAGATTTCTTTGGAGCAGCCAAACTTATATGAACATCACCGTTAACTAAAACCGCAGTGCGACTTTCCAAATAGTCATCCTTTGGTGCAACTTCGAAACCCTTAAAACTACGCGGCATCAAATGTTTATCAAATGCAACTTTAGGTGCAACAGAGTAGGGCTCACCCACCTGCAAAATCGCGGTTGGCGGATTGATATGATAAATCAACGAATACAAATTCGAAAAGCCCTCGGTAGAAAAAAGCTCCTCCTGATACAGTTTGCCATTTGGCTGACGGAACGCAGTGTGTCTTTTCTTGGGAACTTTCCCTTGGCTATGATAGTGCGGCATATGCTGAAATTATGACTAATAACTTAACTAGCAACAAGTTAATGACTACAAATCAATGCCACAACTTGTTATGACAACAATGGCCTCCGAAAGCCCCGAAAAACCTTGATTTAGCTATTGACCCCTATATACGCTTAGTATACATTTGCGCGCTAAATTTTAATGAAATGTCATTCGATATCAGATCAATACTATCCATTAGCCTCATACTATTTGCGGTAATCGACGTGCTGGGATCCATCCCGGTTTTTGTAGATCTCAGAACCAAGATTGGTAAAATAGAGTCGGGCAAAGCCACCATAGTCTCAGGGCTTATGATGCTCGCCTTTCTGTTTGCCGGAGAAAGCATCCTCGGATTAATTGGCATCGATCTCGCATCCTTTGCGCTGGCCGGTTCCATTGTGATATTTATTATCGCACTTGAACTTATTTTGGGCGTACATATATTTAAGTCGGAAAACCTGTCGGCCAGTTCAGCGTCCATAGTGCCAATCGCTTTTCCACTTTTAGCAGGAGCGGGAACACTAACAACACTGCTCTCACTAAAGTCAGAGTACAGTTACGAAAACATCTTGGTGGGCGTTTTGCTCAATCTACTTTTCATTTACGGCGTGTTAAAGTTTATTCCCTATTTGGAAAAGAAACTAGGGCAGGGCGGAATCGAAGTGTTGCGCCGTGTGTTTGGAATTATTCTCTTGGCATTAGCAATCAAGTTGTTCAAGAGCAACATGATGTTGTAGATTTTTTTGGAAATGTTTTGGGCAGCAACAGGCTATCCGCTTGTACTCGGCACGTCTGCGCTTTGTTCAGCATAGTCGCGGGTGCGTATTCCCTAGGCGGTCATCCACCCCCGCTCCTTGCTTCACGAAACCGCAGCCGCACCTCATACCGCTACTATCCTGGCTGCGAGATTTCTCGCATGTGAATAGAAAAAGAGAATTGTTTGATATGATTGGTTAAATTAATAATGCACTAAAAGTTGACCTAAATGAAACCTATCATATTTCTAAGCGCGCTTTTCTTTGTTTCAAACCTTTGTTACGCCCAGTTAATGGAAGCGCCTCCTCAACCAGAGCCTATGATCGAAGAAGCGCCTCCAACACCTTCTCCTCCTCCTCGTTATGAACCAGAGCCGAGAATTGTTGAGGATTCTCCAGAGCCCCTGCGATATAATGTCAATCGTAAAACTGGCGTACATCCCTTTTCTTTGGGAGAGTTAAAAGGTTTGAAAGATTTTGAAACTGGGGAAATACTGGTTAAACCTTTGTATAAATATGTAGATGCGAGCTATCCGGGACTCTATAAGCTGAGCGGTTATAACAATGCGGGAGTATATGATATTGAGCAAAGAAAAGTAGTGATCCCTTTTGAATACGCTTACATCGAAATCTTCAGGAAGGGGAAAACTGCAGAGGGTAAACAGCATTACCTCTTTAAGGTTAGAAAGAGCTACGATAATCCTTCTAATGGTCTTATAGATGAAAATTATAAAGAGATACTCCCTCCTGTTTATAGTCAAATCGACTTTCGGTCGGACTGCCTCGTACTACGTAGGAACAACAAAATGGGCGTGCGCTTTTTAACAAAAGGAAAGCAAGACATACCAGAAATCTACGATAATGTCAGCCTCATCGCCGAGAAAAATTTTATAACGCGACTAGAAGGAAACTACTCACTCTTCGATGAGAATGGAAGGCTCTTGTTTTCCGAACAGGTGCGTATGGAAAAGTTCAGAGGCTGCTGGGAAAAGAAATCAGGAGACTTCTTAATCTTAGGAGACAAAAACGGGAAGCACGGAATCTATCAGCTTTCTGCAAAGCAGATGATTATTCCGCAAGAATATGACTTCATCGCAGACAAATTTCACGGGCTCTTTATCGTCGAGAAAAAAGGCGCTTTTGGTCTTATAGACCTTAATCTAAATACTATCCTTCCAATCAAATACGATGGCATCTCCTTTCTTAGAATTACCAACGATGGGGGCACCATGGAAAAGAGGAACGTAGATTTGGATAAAGAGACCTTAATATCCGTAGCAATGGATGGAAAATATGGTCTTGTTAACAGAAAAGGGCAAGCCATCACTCAAATTGAATACGATGCCGTCGAGCACCATTTCGGTTTTTATACCGTTAAGCAAAATGGAAAATTTGCTGTTGTAGATCCGACGGGAAGAAAAATAACCGAACAAGTTTTTGACCACGTGGGGTTCTTTCAGTCTGGTAAAGCAATTGTTGTTAATGATAGTCAGAAGACTTACCTACACTCCAGTGGTACATTAGCTGCACCTTTTGAATCAAGCGAGCTTCCATCGGGTTACAAATCTATAGATGCTTTGTACAAAGCCCTCGTAGATGCTCTAAAATCAGAAGACGATTACCAACTACGTGAATTTAGTCTGGCTGTCACGCCTGACGATTATAGTATGGAGTATATGCGACGGATAGACCTTCGATATCGCGGATACCCTTATGAGTTATCAAAAAGAGGTTTTACGACTCAAGATATTGCAAGCAAGTTCTTCGAACAATTAGTTGTTTTGCGCGAACGACTACAGCGAAAAGGCGAATTGTCGTCGTTAGAATATGTGGGCTACGAAATGCCATTTGCCGGTGTGCCATACGAAGCAATAGGCGAGCGCATTTTGGTTCAAGGAATTGAGAATCCTGGAGTTTTAAAAACGACGAGTAAAACATTTGAATACAAACTTGGCGAACTTTTAAATATTGATGGATTCTGGAAGTCTTT
>CAZZIZ010000121.1:0-10636 GCA_964654535.1 uncultured Chitinophagales bacterium | reverse complement strand
GTACCGAAGACGAGACTTCAGCCAATACGGGAGTAGCGACAGGGGCAGATACCTGTGGGGATGTAACAATCACTCAATCAGATGCAGTAGTAGATGATTGCGGTAATACGAAAGTAATCACCAGAACTTGGACGGCAACTGATGAGTGCGGAAACGAAACCAGCTGTGATCAGTTAATCACTGTGGTAGATACAACAGCACCAACAATTACTTGTCCTGCTGATATAACCATAGAGTGTACCGAAGACGAAACAAGTGCTAATACAGGAGTAGCAACCGGAGCAGATACTTGTGGCGATGTAACAATTACGCAATCAGATGCAGTAGTGGACGATTGTGGTAATACTAAAGTGATAACAAGAACTTGGACAGCTACAGATGAATGTGGTAATGAAACAAGCTGTGATCAGTTAATCACAGTTGTGGATACAACACCACCAACGATTACTTGTCCAGCAGATATCACTATTGAGTGTACCGAAGATGAGACATCAGCTAATACAGGAGTTGCGACGGGAGCAGATACTTGCGGTGATGTTGCTATAACTGAATCAGATGTAGTAGTAGAAGACTGTGGAAATACCAAAGTAATCACCAGAACTTGGACGGCAACAGATGAGTGTGGCAATGAGACAAGCTGTGATCAAATAATCACTGTAGAAGACACCACTGATCCGATTATTGACCTGCCTGCGTCTAATATGACAGTAGAATGTGATGGTAACGGAAATCAAACTGAATTAGATAATTGGCTAGATTCAAATGCTAGTGCAATCGCAAGTGATAACTGTAGTGAATTGGAATGGACTAACGACTTTGGAGAGTTCTTAGAAGATGATTGTGGACTTAGTGGTTCAGTTACTGTGAATTTTATAGTTACCGACGAATGTGGAAATGAAGCGGTTACTCAAGGTACCTTCACCATTGAGGATTCAAGTGATCCGACCTTAGATTCGCCGGCAGAGGATCAAATTGTTGAGTGCGATGGAAATGGAAATCAGGCTGAATTACAAGCGTGGTTGGACAGTAATGCAAACGCATTGGCTTCCGATAATTGTAACAACATTATATGGGAAAATGACTTTGATCAGCTTGTAGAAAGTTGTGGCAGTACTGGCTCGGCGAACGTGACCTTTACGGCAATTGATGATTGTGGCAATACAATAAGCACGTCAGCTATATTTACTATTCAGGATACTTCGGAACCTATTTTAGATGTGGACCCAGAAGACCTAGTACTTGAGTGTGATGGACTAGGCAATCAATTAGAGATTCAAAATTGGTTGGATGGCAATGCAGGTGCTAGCTCATCTGATGAATGCAATACTATAACTTGGGAAAATGACTATACGGGCCTTTCCAATGAATGCGGTATGACTGGATCCACCTTAGTTACATTCACGGCTGAAGATGATTGTGGTAATAGTTCTAGTAATACAGCTATGATTACTATTGCTGATAATATAGCGCCTAACATTGATGTTGAAGCCATTAACGAGTTGGTAGAATGTGATGGATTAGGCAATGGAAGTGAGCTTCAAGCTTGGTTGGATAACAACGGCGGAGCGCAGGCATCTGATATTTGTGGAGATGTTATTTGGTCAAATGATTCGGATGGCGTTTTGAATGAAGATTGCGGGGATTCAGGCAGTATTGATGTTGTTTTTACAGCAACTGACGAATGTGGCAACCAAAGTTCGACCTCAGCTAGTTTTATAATAGAGGACGCCTTGCCGCCAACAATTACAATCCAAGCTTCTGACGAAGTTGTACAATGTAGTGCTGGAGGCAATGACGCTGATATTTTAGCTTGGTTAAATGCCAATGGTAATGCTCAAGCAACAGATGAGTGCGGAACTCTAAATTGGTCGAATGACTATACAGAAATAGTAACTGAGTGCGGAGCTGGTGGAGACGTTTTGGTAAACTTCACTGTTTCAGATGAATGTGGAAATGAAATAACAACTTCAGCGACATTTACAATAGAAGACAGCCTTGCTCCAGTTATTGAAACAAATCCAGGAGATTTGACAGTTGAGTGTGATGGGAATGGAAACACACTCGAAATTGAAAACTGGCTGCAAGATGCCGCTGGCGCAAATGCCATTGACGATTGTGGCGAGGTGGTATGGTCTAACGATTATGATGAAACAATTAATACTGATTGCGGCGCGTCTGGTACTGTGACTGTTACATTCACCATTACTGACGAGTGTGGCAATACTGATGAAACAACTGCGCTGCTTACTATTGCAGATACTCAAGAGCCAAGTATCACAATTGAAGCAAGCGACTTAGTGGTTGAATGCGATGGTGCTGGAAACCTTAACCTACTTCAGAATTGGTTAGATGATAATGGTTCTGCCGCGGCGGAAGACAATTGTGGTTCAATTACTTGGGATAATGACTATACCGATATTGTCTTAGAGTGTGGTGGAAGTGGAAGTGTCGAAGTCAATTTCATCGCTTCTGACGAATGCGGTAATGAGGCAATAACGTCGGCAACGTTTACAATAAATGACAGCTCAGAGCCTGTAATAGACACTGAGGCTCAAGATCTCATCCTAGAATGTGATGGGAATGGAAATGAAAATGAAATTCAGGATTGGCTTTCTAACAACGGTGGTGCAACTGCAACCGACGAATGCGCTGAATTAGTATGGATAAACGATTTTACAACTTTAAATGAAGAATGCGGAGGAACGGGAGTTACGCTTGTCACCTTTACAGCAACAGACGACTGCGGAAATACCGTTTCTACCGCTGCTTCATTAACAATTGAAGACAATACTTCACCAATAATCGATAATCCAGCTTCAGACCTAAATGTTCAATGTGATGGACTTGGTAATGATGCTGATATTCAAGCTTGGCTTGCAAATAATGGTGGGGCGATAGCGGTTGACAACTGTGGTGATATTTTATGGACGAACGATTATACTGATATTGTTGCCAGTTGTGGTGACGCTGGTACGGTCAGTATTACTTTCACTGCTCAAGACGAATGTGGGAATCCAATTTCAAGTGTTGCAGATATCAATATTCAAGATACAGTTGCTCCAGTAATAATTACCGAAGCAACTGATGAAATTGTCGAATGCGATGGTTCAGATGTTATGGTTGGAATCAATGCGTGGCTTGAGAATAACGGAGGTGCTACAGCAAGTGATATCTGTGGAACTGTACAGTGGTCTAATGATTTTAACGGAATTAACTTGTCTTGTAATAATACCGGGATGATAAACGTACAATTCGATGCGATAGATGAATGCGGTAATGTAGAAAGTACTAATGGAACATATACTATCCAAGATTCTGCAGCGCCATCATTCGATGTTTTACCAACTACTATTAGTATAGAATGTGGCATTGACGCTGACAACCAAATAGATGCTTGGTTAGCCAATAATGCAGGTGCAGTTGCTACTGATGTCTGTGGATCTATAATTTGGACCAATGATTATCAGGGAATAGATCTCGAATGTGGTGCTAGCGGAACAGTAGATGTTCTATTCATAGCAACAGACGATTGTGGTAACACTTCAAATGCTTCAACTACGCTTACTATTCAGGATGAATCCACCCCAACTGTGACATCTCCCGCACAAGATCTTACCATCAATTGTGATGGTCAAGGAAATGAAGCACAGATTCAAGTTTGGCTTGATAATAACGGTGGTGCAACAGCAATAGATGATTGTGGAGCAGTTACATGGTCTAATAATTACACGGCAATTAACTCACTTTGCGGTGTTTCTGGAACAACCACAGTTACTTTTGTAGCGACGGATCAATGTGGGAACATTGAATCTACTGATGCGGTCCTAACTATACAAGATTCTTCTATTCCTGTGCTTCAAGTTACAGCTAGTGACATTTCAATTGAGTGCGATGGAAACGGAAATCAAGGCGAAATTGATGCTTGGTTAAACAACAATGGGGGAGCAAATGCAATTGATATTTGTGGTTCAGTTACCTGGTCAAATGACTACAATAATGTAATAGCAGATTGCGGAGCAAGTGGTCAAATAATTGTGACCTTTACCGCTCAAGATGATTGCGGAAATATAACATCTACAAATGGAACTTTAACCATTAGCGATAATTCTTCACCTCAAATTACACAACCTGCGGAAAATGCAGAAGCCGATTGTGATGGAACAGACAACAATGGTTCTCTTCAAAATTGGTTAAATAGTAACGGAGGGGCAACAGCAACCGATGATTGTGGAACAATCATTTGGACAAATGATTTCCTTACTCTTTCGACTGATTGTGCTGGAAGTGGAGCAGTGGATGTAACTTTTACTGCGACTGATGATTGCGGCAATCAAGTAAGTACCGTTGGAACCTTCCTAATAAATGATGTGGCAGCACCTGAGTTGCTGACTCCAGCGAGTGATATTGTTTTGAATTGTGAAGATCCAAATAACGATAATGCTATTCAAAATTGGTTAGATGACAATGGCGGTGCTACTGCACAAGATTTGTGTGGTACAATATTATGGAGTCATAATTATGATCCGAATAACTTCGAGGAAAGTTGTGGTGCTGCAAGAAACATCGAGGTTTCATTTACTGCAACTGACGACTGTGGTAATACCATTGTAACTAATGCTATTGTTGACATCCTTGATAATGGAACTCCTGAGTTAACTGGTGTACCTGATGACATCGAAGTAGAATGCGATAATCTTCCTTTCGCACCAAACGTAACAGCTACTCACCCTTGTCAAGGCGATTTAGAGGTTGATTTCTCTGAAACTAGCACTCAGACTAACACTGGATCCTGTGAGGATAACTCGTATGTTCTTGTTCGAACTTGGACATCAGTAGATGATTGCGGGAATGCTGTTTCAGCGTCCCAAACCATAACGGTAGTCGATACGCAAGCACCAGTGTTTATTAATATTCCGGACGATCTTAGTATTGCGTTGGAAGATTATACTGGTGTTACTGAGCCTGTAGCTATTGACAATTGTAACAACAACATTACCGTTACACTTAGCTCAGATACAACTTTGATGATTTGCGGTTATACAGTCAATTTGTATTGGACAGCAATGGATGAATGTGGAAATAGTGCTGTAGCACAGCAAGACGTTACGATAACGGATGGCTTAACTGGAGCCGTTGAAATCGTTTCTTTTGAAAACTGTCTGGACAATAATGATGGTGTAGCTTCTGCACTTGTAGAAGGTGGAGTAGAGCCATACACTTATCTGTGGTCAAGCGGAGAGACTGGAGCTATAGCCACAAGCTTAACAACTGGTCCTCAAACAGTTCTTGTCACGGATCAAACTGGTTGTGAAATTCTACTTGAACTCGAAATGCCTGCCCCAGTACCTATTCTTATCGAAACTCAACTTTTGGGAGATGTTTCATGTCCTGAAGTAGACGATGGCGAAGCTGAGGTGTTTGTCATCGGTGGAACAGCACCGTTCCAGTATTTGTGGGACAACGGTGAAACTTCGAGTTCGGTTAATAATTTGAGCGTTGGCCAGCACACTGTCACTGTTACTGATGCGAATGGCTGCATGTCTCTTGGTACAGTTGAAATTGGAGTCGCGCCACCTATATTAGTTGAAGCAGTTCAATTGCAAGGCGCAATTTGCAACAGCAGTAATGGATCTGCTCAGGTAAATATTACCGGAGGCAACTTACCTTATACTATTGTATGGTCTGATGGGCAGTTTGGCAATACGGCAAGTGGATTAGCACCTGGAGTGCACTCAGTTGAAGTGAATGATGCCAATGGCTGTATGGTTAGCACTCAAGTATTTATTGAGAATACAGAAGGTCTCTCAGAACTTGAAATTACAACTGATCCGATTTCTTGTTTCGGAATGAGCGATGGAGCGCTTACTGCGAATCCACTCAATGGATCGGAGCCATATTCATATGAATGGTCTGGTGGTCTATTAGGTCAGACCATCACAGGGGTCGGCGCAGGAATGTATACCGTAACTGTAACGGATGCTTTTGGCTGTCAGGTGATTCAAGAAGTTGAATTGATGGACCCTGATGAAGTAGTCGTTATAATAAATGGAAATGAAATAAGCTGCGAAACTGTAGGTAATGGTAGCGCTACACTAGAAGTTAGCGGTGGTACCGAGCCATACGAATTCCTTTGGTCAAATGGAGAAACTACTAGTAGCGTTGAAAATTTAAATGCAGGATTACATACGGTTGAAGTTACCGATGCGAATGGTTGTGGAAGTATAGAAAATGTTTTCATTAACCAGGATGACTCAGAACTCGCTTACTTAATCGAGTTTTATGAAATCAGTTGTTGGAACGGTAGTGATGGGGGAGCAAATATTGAAATTCTAAATGGCCTTGAACCATTTACATTCAATTGGCCGAATGGTGAAACGGATAGTGATATCACCGGTCTTTCAGCTGGTACGTACTCCGTTTTTGTAGAAGACTTAAATGGTTGTTCAGCAAATGTTGAATTTACGCTGGAAGATCCGGAGCAACTCATTGGATTAATACCGGAGCTTACAAATACTAGTTGTTCGGGTGAAGCAAATGGTACCGCAACAGTTCAAGCTACGGGTGGAACTCCACCATATTCTTACTTGTGGCCGGATGGAACCACGGACGTTGTTGGAACTGGTTTAGGGCCAGGACTGACTATCGTTCAGATATTCGATGATAATGGATGTACTACAAACGCCACCGTTCTTATATCAACTCCTGAAAGTGTTACCGCTGAAGTAACCATTACCAAAGAATCGCTTTGTGCAATTGCTTCTGGAGAAGCAACGGTTGAAGTTGATGGAGGAGTGCCTCCTTATACATACCTGTGGACTTCAGGTGGAACTGGTCCCACCGAAGTTGAAATTCCTGTAGGATTTCATGAAGTTGAAATAACTGACGCAAACGGTTGTCTAATTATTGGTGCCTTCTTTATGAACGGTGACTCTGGTATTGAAGTAGATTTTAATCTGCTTTCAGATCCAGATTGTACAAACCCTGATATTGGTTCCGCTAGTATTAACGTTACTGGTGGATTGCCACCGTACGAAATATTATGGTCGAATGGAGAGACCACGGAATTAGTTGAAGGCCTGTCTAGTGGAGAGTATGACGTGTTGGTAACAGATGCCGAAGGATGTGCCTTTAATGTTGCTTTTGATATTCCTGCTCCAGAAGGCTTGGTGATTGAACCAATCCTATTTTCTCAAGAATCTTGCGCGGGTAGTAATGACGGTGAAGTGACTTTAATTGTTGAAGGAGGGGTTGCTCCATATAGTTTCGAATGGTCAAATGGTATTGCGGATTCGATAGGTACAAACCTAGCACCAGGGCTTTACGATATCTTCGTTGAAGATAGTAATGGCTGTACTGGAAACTATGAGCTTATTGTAGAGACTATAGGGTCTTTAATTATCGAAACAGACACACTAATAAATACTTGTATAAACACAAGTCAAGGAGTTATTTCAGTTTCAATGGCAAACGGAGTACCTCCATTTATATATGATTGGTCCGATGGTTCTACAGAAGAAGATCGTGGAAATTTACCTACAGGCTTATACAACCTGACTGTTACCGATGCAAATGGATGTGAAGGAAACGAAACCTTTATTGTGTTTGCTGATCCATGTGATGTGGATTTAGAATTGGACAAGCAAGTGAATGCGCAATCCGTAGCACTTGGTGACACGATTACTTATTTGATTGTTCTTCATAATGCTGGACCTGGAAATGCTTCAAACATCGAAGTCTTTGATCAGATTCCAAGTGAACTAGGCCTTGTTGCAATTAATTCAACCAATGGCAACTACAGCGTAATAAATAGTAAGTGGGTAATTCCTTCTTTAGCAACTGGAGAATCAGATACACTAAGTATCGAGGTTACAGTTGATGCATTAACTGGCCCGATAACAAATTTTGCAGAAGTTATCGCCGCAAATCAAGCCGATTCGGATTCTACTCCAGATAACGGAGATCCTACTCAAATTGTAGAAGATGACGAAGACTTGGTAACTGTATTGCCTGAAGGAAGTATAACAGAGGTGTTCGATCTCGCACTCCTTAAATCGCTTACTGTTCCGAATACGGGAATCGCTAACCCAGGTGATAACGTAGTATTTACTATGACCATTTTTAATCAAGGTGCTCAGGACGCTTTCGACATCATGCTCGTCGATTATTTCCCGAATGGCTTGACGCTAAATGATAACAACTGGACTGAACAAGCTAACGTGGCGATATTGGATCAGCCATTCAATTTGCCTGCAGGTGGTATACATACGATAGATATAAGTTTCGTTGTTGACCCAGATGTTAATGGCATACTTGAAAATTTCGCAGAAATCGGTAGTGCCAATACGATTGTGGGTGTAAGTGGAAGCGATATTGATTCTCAGCCAAACTTCACGAACGAAGATTTAGTTGTCGATGATGAATTCTTTGATGATGGTACAATTGACGAAGATGATCATGACGTAGCACTTATTGAAATCGTAGACGAAGTTTTAGCTAGTGACGATACTGGCGCCGATCAAGATGGCTCAGCAACCTCTTCAAATGACTCAGATGCTGATACCAATACTTCAACGAGTACTGGAACAGGGGATGACGATACAGGTGACTTAGGCGACGATGGTACAGGTACGACCTCTGGTCTGCCTGATGGTACAGATTCAACTACTACGGATTCTGGAACGGTCGAAGATGAAACATTTGATTTAGCGTTGCGCAAAACCATCTCTCATCAATCACATAGTCCGCTGTTGCTTGGTCAGTCAACAGTTACTTATCAGATAGAAGTTTGCAACCAGGGTGCAATTGATGCTTTCAATATTACCGTTACAGACTACTTGCCAGAAACAGGATTAAGTTTAGTGGATGCAAATTGGACGGTTATTAGTCCAGGTCAAGCACAATTCAATTACCCTATCTTCATCGCTGCCGGCAATTGCCATACCTTAAACATAACCTTCGTCGTTGATGCAGACGCTTCTGGAGTAATTGCCAATTATGCAGAGATCTTCTCAGCAACCAATGCAGTCGGCGAAATTCAAAACGATATTGATTCAACGCCAGATACTAATAATGACGATGTCCTTATTGATGATGAAATAAATGATGATGGTACGAATGATGAAGATGATCACGATGTTGCTTACCTGGATATTGAAAATAGTGATGTAGTAGGAAATACCACCGATGGTATTGATGGAGAGATATATGATCTTGCTCTAACTAAGACTCTTGGCCTAGTTTCACAAAACCCTGTCGTACCTGGTTCTACAGTAAGCTTCGAAATTGAGGTGTTCAATCAAGGTGATGCAGTTGTAAGTGACATAGAAATTGTTGACTACCTGCCAGGAGAAGAACTCATACTAAACGATACTAACTGGACTAGTACAGGCTCCGGAATTGTAAGTTATAACTTCCCTTTCTTCTTAGCACCGGGTAATTCGGCTAAAATATTTATTTCCTTCTTAGTCGAAGGAGATGCGCTCGGCCAATACGACAACTTTGCGGAAGTTTTTGGAATGTCTGACAACACTGGGTCTCCAGTTGCGGATATCGATTCTAACCCAGACAACATCAACAATGATGTTTACATAAATGATGTAGTCGACGATAACGGCACTATTGATGAGGATGACCACGACATTGCGTCAATCTTTATTGATGCAGATGGCCTAGTTACTGAGGAAGGAAATGATACCGATGGTGGTGACTCCGATACGGATGGCGGAACTGATTCGGATTCAGACTCTGATACCGATGGTGGTGACGAAGGGATATTCGATTTAGCACTAATTAAAACACTCGAAACTCAGTCAGACGATCCAATTATCCCTGGTCAAAGTACGGTAACCTTCGTAATGCAGGTTTGTAATCAAGGAACAATAGATGCTTATAACGTTACCCTAACAGATTACCTTCCTGAAGAAGGACTGGTCCTAATCGATGGAAACTGGACTGAGCACGGATTTGGACAAGCTATTTATAACTTCCCAATCACCCTTCTTGCTGGAGCTTGCGAGAACATTCCTGTTACCTTCTTTGTTGAAGATGATGCAACTGGAATCATAGCAAACTATGGTGAGATTCGATTGGCAACAGATCAAGCAGGTAACTTTGGAGATGACATCGATTCCGAATACGATGCTGATAATGATGACTTACTCGTAGATGACGAGATAAATGATGATGGAACGATTGATGAAGATGATCACGACGTAGCTTATTTCGATGTTACTAGTAGTACTCAAGCTGATCCTAACGATCCAGGCAACAACTTAAACGGTGATTTTGATTTAGCATTGATTAAATCAATAGATAACGTTACCATCGATCAGAATAATATTTCAGCGGGATCCGTAACCTATGCTCTAGAAATAATTAACCAGGGAACAATTAATGCCCATAATATTGAAATCGTTGATTACTTCAGTGGTTCGCCATTGACTTTGACTGATGGTAATTGGTCGACTAACGGAGCGATATTGTCATACAATTATGGACTTACAGTTCCAGCGGGTTCTAGTGCTACTATATACATTCACTTTACAGTTGCTGTAGGATATGAAGGTGTAATTCCAAATGCTGCTGAGATAGCCGCTGCAACCGCATTTGATGGGTCAACAGTTAATGATATTGATTC
>CAZZIZ010000120.1:0-10760 GCA_964654535.1 uncultured Chitinophagales bacterium | reverse complement strand
TTTGGCAAACACCAATTCCGGCACCATCTAAATCGAAAGGACCACTTGGTGGAAGTCCTAGGACTGTTCCAACCTCATCCGTTATTACATAAGTCGTCGTAGCACCCATACCAGGATCACTAGTAGTGATGTTGATCGGATCAGGAACACCATCAACACAAATTGTTGTATTGTCGGAAGTTGCTATCGTTGCCGCGCTTACGGTACAAGCTGGTTCTACTACTGAGAAAGTCAAGGTATTTGAAGGAAGGCCACAAGCGGTGACTCCTACACAGTCCGAGCCACTTAAGCTACTCGCAGTAGCTAAAAAGCTTGAAATGGCAGGTATGGTATTAACGTTTCCAAAAGCTGCAACCAAGTCAAGAACTTGACCTAAACCAGTTACGTCAGCTCCTGAGTTAATGCCCCCGAACGACAGTAATTGGCAAATATCTTCTGTTGTTCCGTCCATATCAAGGTCGGGTAGCGGACCAGCAATAAGTTCAACTAAGACGGTAATACCCGTACAACATTGCTGAGTACCGGTAATGTTGTCAATTGCAGTTTGTACAGCACCTAACTCATAAGTGTACGCTGTTACCTCATAGTTTTGACCTGCCACGAACAATCCCGTTGGAGAAAACTGGCTGTTGGTGCTAACATCTATAATTGCAGGACCGGTTAAATCCACATCATTCGGATCGTTTGGATCGAACGTAGTATCCGGAACAATAGTTTGCGGATCCGTCAGAATATATTCTGTTACGATACCTACACCTGTTGATTGACCAGTAAGGCCCGTAGGCGCATTCATTGATCCAGTTGTGACAGTAGTGATTGTAGACGTAGCCTGAGTTCCAGGGCTAAGCGTACATTGCGCTTGAATCCCTGCCGAAAGCAGAAAAAGACAAGCTAAAATTGAGTAAAATCTTTTCATAAAAGTGATTTCTGAAATTTGATGCTTCGTGACGTATAAAATTACCAATATTACGGCTCTTTTTGTCCGTAGTTTTGGGGAAATTGATTTGCGTAATTGTTGCAGTAAAATGCTCTATTACAAATTTCTACAAATTGAAATTTTGAGCAATTTAAAGTTGAGAATTGAAAACTCTAAAAAGCCAAAAATCAGGACGAAAATACGCCCAAAAACCAGTGTTAGTGCGTCTTCTTTATACACCTTGATAGGGATAACTCAGCTTCGGGCGCTTATTCAAATTTTCTTTTGATTTTGAGGCTAATAGAGCACTCTTGCTTAGCCAATAATGCGCCGATTCGGGCTTTAAATTCAAATAAGGAAAAACTAAAAAATAGTTATGGTCATATGTACTAACTTGGGCGTGTGCAAGAAGTAAAATTTGAGGCTAAGTATAAGATTTACAAGGATTGCTCAAGTTTTGATGTCCTAACAAAATCCCTTTTGGACCTAGCAATTGAGACCAGTAAAAAGGCCTATGCGCCCTATTCTGACTTCGGAGTTGGGTCAAGTGTGCTACTCGAGAATGAAGTGCTTTGCGAAGGTAACAACCAAGAGAACGGAGCATTCCCCAGCGGCTTGTGTGCAGAGAGAGTGGCGATTTTTCATGCATCGGCTAAACATCCTAAAAAGCGAATAATCGCTGTGGCGGTAACGATTGATTACAATCGCACCGATTTTACAGAAATGGCCTTCCCTTGCGGTTCCTGTAGGCAATCCATGCTTGAATACGAATTAAAGCAAAAAGAGAATATTAAGCTTTACGTAATTGGCCGAAAAAAGGAAGTATTGGTTTCAGAGAGTATTGCACAGCTCCTACCGTTTTGTTTTAAAGGAGATTTTTTACAAAACCCTTAAAAAGTGGTGTCTTCTCTAGCTTTGCCAAGAAAGCTGGCCTTTACCACTTCGAAATGTTCTTTGTTTCGAAAGAGTTCGTCATCTAAACAGGCCATTCGCAAACTATACAATCGATAGGGAAGTCCTATCATGACCAGCTCTTCATATAGGCGAGCATTGGTTTTGCGGTCGCTATGATTAAAGCGTACAGACTGAATTGGACTGCCATTTATGGTGTCCTGACTTAGTTGGATTAGCTCGTAGCCATTCAGTTTTACTTCAAGTGCCTGAGTATAGTTCTTACAGAATTTCTCAAACTCGAATGGAATATATTTTGTCTCGCCGTTTGAATACCTTGATGTTCCTCGACGCATAGTTACGTTTATGGTTGGTTTTACATCAAAACTCGATTGGGACTTCGGCCCAATAAAATTTACATATTCGTGTTTAGCTTTTTCAACCATCCTCCAATCTTCTGGAAAGAACAATTCGAATCCATTGTTAAATGGAACAAAACGTTTGTAGCCTTCTGGAATTTTTCGTTCAGTTAACTCTGGATGGTTGCTTTGCTTTTGGTTAGAACCATTGCATGCCCCAAAAAGAATCGTGCAAATTAAAGTGATTAAAAACCAGCGCATATTCAATTGATTTTTTCAAGCCGTAATCCCACATCGAGAACATGATCAAGCGGATTTCGACGCATAAATTGAGCAAGTGAAATTTCATATTGCCCGGTTTCCGTAAATCGAAAAGTGTTGCGTAAAATCAGCTCTCTTGTAATTACTCTACCGGACCCATTGCCCAACCAGGAGCCGTCCTTAGCTGCTAAGCTGAGTTCGATTTCGTCTTCTACTGATTCGCCAGAAGGGAAAGTCGTAAGGCTATTTAGCCATATGTTTTCATTGGGGTAATCTTTTGTATGTCTCAAATAAATGAGCAGTCGATACTTTTGTTCGAGCTCATTTATTTCAAATTTAAAAGATTTTTGATCGTCGTAATGCCAGGCTGCGCCTTCAATTGCGGCGTTTTGCTCGAAGACTATGTTTTTGTTCGTACAGGCAGAAACTAAAATGAAAAACAAAAGAAACAGCGCTTTTTTCATCAATAGCAATTCTAAGCTTTGTCTTTTTCACCGGAAGGTTTCGGTCCCGTATTTGGTCCTTTCTTTTTGCCTCTATTTTTATTTGGCCTTCTTCTTTTTTTGTTTCCAGAACTTCCTTTACCTTGATTTTTAGGTCCCTGGCCATTAGGCTGATTGTTGTTTGGCTTCTTACCTTTTTGGTTTCTGCGCTTCTTTTGCTTGGACCTTTTACTAGTACGTTCAAGGGACTTTAAAGAAGTTTGTCCGACAGTATCTACGTATTCAATCTCAGGTTCTTGACTGGATTTCTGACGTTCTTTTGGAATATAACCCGCACCGAACTCAACCGGAAACTTGCCTTTTGCATTAAGCGATTGCACTTCCTTTACGCGATCTACATCTAAAACAACGTAGCGTCTTGAGTCCATCAGCATATAAGTCATCTTGCGATTGAAAATATCTTTTTTAACCAGACGTGCTTTTTCTCTATCGCCTTTTAAGTAATCGGCTCCTTTTGGAAAGTCGCTTAGAGCGTCTATGTAGGTGTCCAATTCAAAATTTAGGCAACACTTTAGTCGACCACATTGACCAGATAGTTTTGCCTGATTAATGGCTAATTGCTGATACCTCGCTGCAGAGGTACTAACCGATTTAAAGTTGGTTAACCAGCTAGAACAACAGAGTTCTCTTCCGCAAGTGCCTATTCCGCCTATCTTTCCGGCTTCTTGACGCGAACCAATTTGCTTCATTTCAATCTTAACACGGAATTCTCCCGCGAAAATTTTAATCAGCTCTCGGAAGTCTACGCGATTGTCAGCAGTGTAATAAAAAGTAGCTTTTCGTCCATTGGCTTGATACTCAACATCACCAATTTTCATGTTCAATTTAAGTTCGCGTGCTAAAACGCGCGCACGAATCATTCCTTCTTTCTCCTTGGCTCTTGACTCTTCGAGTTTTTCCAAATCTCTTTCGGTTGAGAGGCGCATAATTTTTAAGATACGCTCGGAGTCTTCTTTTACTTTCTTCTTGCGCATTTGTAAACGCACCAATTCTCCGCAGAGACTGACGGATCCGACGTCGAAACCGCCTTGAGCTTCAACCGTAACGAAATCGCCAATAACACAATTTATGTTATACGGATTTCGGTAAAACTCCTTCCGACTTCCATTCTTAAAACTTACTTCTATTATATTGAAGCTATCTCTTTCGGCCGAATGAGATATATCAGATAACCAATCAAAGACATTCAGTCGGTTACAACCGCCACTACTGCATCCGCCATTACTTTGACAGCCAGATACTTTTGATCCGCATCCACCAGATCCACAAGAACAACCCATAAATTATATTTAGACGGGATAAACCCCGAGATTTTAATTGTTCTAAAAATAGGCAATTAAAAATCTTTGTGCCTTAATCCTCAAATAGAGCCCCTAGAGCGATTTTTGTCAGTTGAAAGCAATTGGTGTTAGCTAAACGAAGCTTATACAGCCCTGGCCTTTGAGCGCAGCACTCGACTCATTTGTAATGAAAGGTTAAAAAAGAGTAGGCCTACATTCACGTTGCGCGTGAGGTAGTATTTGGACTTTTCTAGTAGGTTAGATAGCTTGTCGAGCTTATTGAAATCAACGTTTTCGTTAATGAGCTCTATACTCTCTTGAATTTTTCCATCAAACGTCAATGATGGCCCGTAGGTTTTACATTTCAGCGCCAGCTGAAAAACATATAGGCTGTGACTAATTAGTTCTTTTTGTACTGCTTTAGTTTGATGATTAACCTCGTCGACAAAACTATTGATACCCGTAATGTCATTGTTTAAGCAAGTCCTCAGCCACAGCAAAAGCAGGTCTTTATCTTCCTCTTCCTCATTTTCTTTTTCACGTGACGCTTCCGCACAAATTTTTAGAGCCCTGTTCAGGTTTCCGTTCGACTGGATAGCCCACGAAATTGCTTGTTTCTCATTTATTTGTTTTTCAGCAACTAAATGTTGGGTTAGATCCTCGTCGCTTATTTGCGGAAATCGAAAGGTCAATGTTCTAGAGAGTATGGTGGTCAATACTTCCTGACTATTTGAAGCGACTAAAATGATGAACGTATTTTCTGGCGGTTCTTCAATTAACTTTAACAATAAATTTCCTTGTTTACCTAAGTATTCCGCCCCCCAGAGAATCCAAACCTTGTTACCACCCTCGTATGATTTGAGCATTAACTTCTTCGCAACCTTCCTACATTCCTTTACATTGATGTTTCCATTTTTCTTGCCCAAGGTCAACAACCAATCTTTATCACTTAAGTACGC
This sequence comes from uncultured Chitinophagales bacterium, assembly GCA_964654535.1. Lineage (GTDB taxonomy): Bacteria > Bacteroidota > Bacteroidia > Chitinophagales > UBA2359 > CAZZIZ01. The sequence goes on along the minus strand of CAZZIZ010000120.1, from coordinate 5,591 downwards.
GTTTTGTAAAACTTCGTTGCGCCAATCGTTTATAAAATAATCGCAATCGATCTTTTCGGTTTTCTTGCCTTCTGGAATCGCAAATGGAAAAGAGTAGTGAATATCAGGATGGATCATTTTTGCCGCTTTACTACATCCTCCGCAGTTATTACAAGCTCCTTCTCGGCTAGGGTTTTCACAAACTAGTAGCCTAGAAACAGCCAAGGCCATAGCGAAGTTGCCACATCCTTCTGGGCCAAGAAATAGCGATGCATGGCCCATACGACCCTCTACGACGGATTTTACTAATTCCGAGGATAAGCTAGATTGTCCGATTACATCTTTAAAACGCATTCTTAAATTTATTTACTTTGCTTCCAAATATGAAAGTATCAATTTTTCGCAAGGAACACTTTAATGCAGCCCATAGATTGCACGTCGAGTCATGGAGCAAGGAGAAGAATATAGAGGTGTTTGGCAAGTGTAATAACCCCAATTTTCACGGTCATAACTACGTATTGGAAGTTAAATTGACAGGAGAGATAGATCCAGCAACAGGCTACTTTATGAATTTAGTAGACCTCAAGAAGATCATAAACGATAGAGTCGTAGACGCTTTTGATCATAAAAATTTCAATCTGGAAATAGAAGAGTTCAAAACCTTGAACCCTACGGTCGAAAATATAGCCATTGTTATTTGGGATCGTTTGAGATCGGAAATTAATGAAAGCTTGGAGCTAGGAGTGCGTTTGTATGAAACACCAAGAAATTACGTAGAGTATAGCGGGCCTACTCTGGTCTAGGATACTTCAGCGTTATATAAACTGGCAAGTGATCGCTAAAGCCACCATAGTAATTCGGGCCGCCATAGGTTCGATTTGGTTTTAAACCATATTTTTTATCCCGGAACATCATCCAGTCCTTTTGTAAAATACCAGCACAGTCATCCCATGAAGCATAAAACGAATTGTCGCGACCGAACATGGCCTTCGATAAAATAATTTGATCAAGCATGTTCCAGTTGGCTTTGTACTTATAAGAGCCAATACCTCGTGACGAAAAAGAATGAAAAGGGTTGTAAAGCAAAGCATCATTTGTAGAGGCAAAAGTTCCTTGGGCATTTAGTACTTCACAAATACTTCTGTTGATCGGGCTATCATTGAAATCGCCCATCAACATTATCAGTGGGTCTTCCTCATTCTTCTGGATAGCGGCTATTTTCTTCAAAGCTACATTTGCAGCTTCTATACGTTTAGGTTCCGACTCCTCGACGCCACCTCGTCGAGAAGACCAGTGGTTTACAAATATGTGCACGCGTTCTCCTGCCAAGAAGCCTTCGACATAAAGGATGTCTCTAGTATGATCTTTGTCAAAAGGCGCAGGTAGGTTTACCTGCATGTTCTCGCTTTTAATCGGAACAAAAATTTCAGTATTGTAAATCAAAGCAACATCAATGCCTCTTACATCTGGTGAGTCCTCGTGTACGAAATCATATTTCATTCCGTTAAAAGCTTGCTGTGATATGAAATCCTGTAACACGGTCGCATTTTCTATTTCGCTGAAACCTATCAATTCAGGAAAGTCATTCTCGCTCAAACTATTTAGAACGCGAAATATATCCGCCTGCTTTTTATCGTAGCGTTCCTTGTTCCATTGTTTTTCGCTGGTCGGTAAAAACTCTTCGTCCTTGGTTTTGGGACTATCAACGGTATCAAAGAAATTTTCGACGTTGTAAAAAACAACTTCAATCTTACCGTCCTCTAAAGCTTTTGGTAATTCCGCCCCCTCCTCCATCGGCGGACAAGCCTGAGTGAGTAGAATTGCGAAAAACAAGGTGGCATATTTTAACAAGCTTATTTGTTTTGTTCAAAGTTCCAGGCGGAAGCATTCATATCTATTTGGTTGTACTTGGCTTCCCAGCCCAAGACTCTTTTAGATTTTTCATTGTCCGCGTAAACTGCGACTACATCGCCTGCCCTGCGCGGAGCCAACTCATATTTTAGTTTTATGCCAGTTGCCGATTCAAATGCATTGATCATCTCCAAGACACTTACACCTTTGCCAGTACCCAAATTTATAACATCGTAAGCCGGTGCGCTTGAGTTCTTTATTAAATATTCAATTGCTTTTGTATGTGCGTTAGCTATGTCGCTTACGTGAATATAGTCTCTTATACAGGTGCCGTCACGCGTATCATAATCGCTGCCAAACACAGACAGGGCCTCACGTTTTCCAGTTGCCACTTCTATTATTATAGGCATTAAGTTCTCGGGTTTACCCAATGGGTTTTCACCTATTATTCCCGACATATGCGCACCTACAGGGTTAAAGTAACGTAGGGCAATGCACTTAGTGTCAATATAGCTTTTAGAAAAATCTTCGATAATCTCTTCTCCTATTTTCTTAGAATTTCCATAAGGAGATTCAGCTGGAGCCAATACGGTGTCTTCTTTTACCGGTAATTCGGAGACGTTCCCATAAACCGAACAAGAAGATGAAAATATAAAATGCGGTATCGAAAATTCTTGACAAGCGGAAAGTAGGTTGACCAAAGAAGCAATGTTATTGTGGTAGTAACGCAGCGGGAATGTTACCGATTCCGGTACTGTTTTGTAAGCAGCAAAGTGGATAATACCTTCTATCGAACCGAGACTGGCCAAAGTTTCATACAGGTCTTTTTTGTTGCAAAGGTCAATGGCATAGTTCTTAACTACTTGTCCCGTAATTTTTTCGACGCCCTTTAATATAGATGGATCCGAACGTGAATTGTTGTCGATAGACACAACGTCAAAACCATTTTCAATTAGGTCGACTAGAGTGTGCGATCCTATATAGCCGCAGCCACCAGTTACTACTACTTTCTTTTTCATCGATTTACTTCACTTCAACCAGTAATTTTTTCAACCCTTCCTCCAATAAAATAGGTTCGCGTTTAAGAAGCTCTTTCATTTTAGCTAAGTATGGTTGCCTTCTTTGCATCTCACCATCATCGCGCGCAGGGCCCAATACTATTTCAGATTTAGATCCCGTTATTTCTACCACCTTATGCGCAAGTTCCATCATGCTGTATTCGTGCTCGTTACCTAGATTAACCGTTTCGTTCACACAATCGAGCGAGTGCATTGCTTTTATAGTTGCTTCCACGTTATCGCCGATGTAACAGAAAGTTCTGCTCTGCGTTCCATCTCCAAATACCGTCAGTGGTTTTCCCGCGAGTGCTTGACGGATAAATTTCGCCACTACGAAGTCACTACTTTGTTTTACACCGTAAGTATTAAAAAATCGGAAGATAGTGTACTCCAGATCATGCGATTGTTGATAGGCACGACAAAAACACTCTCCAATATTTTTAACCACTGCATAAGGCAGACGCGAATTCAAAGGTGTGCTTACCTCGTGTTGCGGGTAAGAAGTCGATTCACCATAAACCTCAGAAGAGGAAGCATAAAAAATTCTTTTAACCCCGGTGTTTTTAGACAGCTCCAAAATATTGCGCAGACCCTTTATATCGTCCAAAACCATCGTTGGGTTATCCAAGGTTCTCTTAACACCAACTAAGGCTGCATAATGAAAAACGTAGTCGAAATTTGTCGAAACCATTACTGCCAATATCTCGTCGTAGTTGTTTACGTCAGCAGATATAAATTTCCAGTTGGCGTACATCCGATTGGGTAGATTCGACATTTTACCTGTAATCAGATTATCAACTAGAACCACCTCATTTTTCGGGTCTTTTACCAACTCATCTGCCAGGGAGGATCCTATAAATCCGGCGCCCCCGGTAATCAATATTTTGCTCATTGTTCCTTAGTTGTCTTAAAGATACTTTAAGCACTCTGCTAGGTTGTCAGCCAAAGCCGAAGAAATAAACACTTTTTGAACGTGTTTTCTTACCTACTGGACAGCCAGAAATCGAAAAAAGCTGCGGCGGCGACTGTCGCTTCCTTCAAATCGGAAGAATAAACGACCACTATTTTCGTCTTAATATCTGTCACTAGGCTACTTTTAATCGAATAAGAGTGTCCTTAACGTTTTTTAATCGTCTCAATGAGGAATTATAGCCGAATCTTGCGTTGTTTTGGCATAATAAATGCCTCTTTTAAAGGGACTTAAGTCTTAGAAACACAGGTAAATGCGATATCTAATTTTAGTACTTTTTCTGATTGGTGGACTTTCTCTGCAAGCCCAGCAAGATGCACGTTATAGCCAATATATGTTCAATGGCTTGGTGCTCAATCCTGCTTATGCTGGCAGTAATGACTACGTGAATCTCAGTGCTTTTTATCGCAACCAGTGGGTAGACATACCAGGTGCCCCAACTACGGCCTCAATTAGCGCACACGCACCAGTTGGGCAGAAGAAAAAAGTCGGCCTAGGTGCCTTTTTAGAGAGCGACGAAGTGGGGGTCAATAGTGTCATCGATTTCTTTACCAGCTATTCTTACAAGTTGCGCTTAAACCAAGGAACCTTGGTAGGAGGTATTCAACTAGGCTTTATCAGAATTCAATCCAACTTGGCCGAGATAAATACAGTCGATGAAGTATACGATGCGGCATTTGTAGGTTTAACCGAAACCAAACCCAATTTTGGACTGGGCTTGTACTACTATTCCGAAAAGTTTTATGCAGGTTTTTCTGTTCCGCATATGATAAATTATACGAGCGACTTAACCTCGACTTTTAACCGTTACGAAATCAATATGTTCGCTACGGCAGGAGCAGCATTTCGTATTTCAGAGACAACAGTATTTAAGCCGAGTATGCTCTTTAGGTATCAACCAACTGGATCTTTCTTTGTTGCCGAAACTGAAACCAATACTGGCTCGCAATTTCAGGCAGACCTTAGTGCTGCCATTTGGTATTTAGATTCCCTGTGGTTCGGTGCTAGCTACCGAACGGACGAAGGCTTAGTCGATCCAGAATCTTTGGTGGCATTGTTCTCTTATCACTTCCCAAGCGGTCTAAAGTTTGGTTATGCGTATGACATCAACATCAACGACATCAATACCTACAACAACGGCTCGCACGAGATTATGTTTGGTTTTACCAAGAACTTGCACAAGTCAGACACGATGATGTCTCCGCGTTATTTCTAATAACGACAATTCCATTTTAAAATATTTTTTGGGCGTATCCCTTCTTGTAGGAAATGCAATGTGCATCTTCCTGCGGAAAGCACATTGCATTTCCTACAAAGGGTCGGGCTTTCAGCAGTCGCTCTGTTCTGCTCCTTTCACTCATAGCACATCTAGCTCTGCGAGCTAAGTGCTAAGGTTCAGTAGCAACAGGAGCTTCAACAATGCTTCTATCCCTTACGCGTAAATTTTCAAAATGACCTTGCAGCCAAGTGCGTGAAGGATAGGAAGGATGCGAGCAAAACCAGCAATTGCTTTCCGCAGGAAGAAGCATTTGCTGGATTTGCGACCACAGTAATTGTGTTGTAGCACTGACCAGAGCTTACCGCCCTAGCGGTAGAAGCGCAGGTCTTAGTGCTACCACAATTACCGAAGCGAAGCGGAGTCCTGGATAGCCTGACCCTTGCACACGCAGCAATTTCTCTTTCCGCTTCGCGGAAGAAGAGAATTGCGAGAGCTGCAGAAGGGGCACGCCCAA
>CAZZIZ010000119.1:0-10809 GCA_964654535.1 uncultured Chitinophagales bacterium | reverse complement strand
CACATCGCAGGAGCTTCCTCTGGTCGCTCTGCTCTGTGGCGCTCTCTAAAGTTTTAGCGCACTCATTTCCACTACTATCCCTAAGCCAGGTTATTTCTTTACAGGATTCTTTTTCTTGAAATAAGTCCAACTCGTTTCATTTGGACTGGTATACTCAGTTGGAGCATGGCGATAGCTGGGATCCGTTTTCATAACGTAATCCGTTAATACCTTAGGCATAGTATCGTAGTCCTTTTCCAAGAGTTTGAAACCAGCACCATTGTAAACCATTCTTCCCGAATGCTGCCCCATTTCTAACCACGGCAGCCACGGTCCTATACGCGTCCAGGAAATAGTGCAGTCAGCACTCGGCTTATCTGGGTTATTTACATCCTTTTCAGAAAAGAAAAATTGGAATAGCTCGGCTGCTTCATACAAATCGGATTGAGAGTTTTTTGGATAGTCTTCTACAGTCAGTGCAGAAGGGTAGGCCAGAAAGATGTCCGCGTTCATACAAATCATATCCTCGCCATACTTGTTGTGGTTTATGCCCCATTTGCCATACTTACCCTCCAGTGCCTGCTTTTGGTTTACCGGCGAATTCCAAACGTGTAAGACCTTCACTTCTTCCTTCGTGTATGGATTCATATAAGTATCAAGCACTTCGCCCGTTTTTAAATCTGTGTAGAGTAAGACTTCATTAGTCAGCAATTCGTATTGATCTTCTCCTGTTTTCTTGTATCGTCCAATATTGTACATCTCGAAACCCATCATAGGTTTGTCACGCTCACCATCTACGAAACCGTAAATTTTACCATTGGCGTAAAAAATTACTTCTTCGCCTTCTGTTAAGGAACCACGTACTTTAACAAAAGCAGTTAGATTGTCTTTGGCATCATCAAGATCTAAGTCTAGTGAAGGAGCGGTCATTTCGGACATACCCGGAGACGAAATCTGCTCTTGTACTGAATTGACCTTGCCGCCAGAACAGGATACCAATAGTACAATGAGGCAGAGTGAAAAATATTTCATAGCTAATTGTTTTTGCCAAATTACATAAATGAAAAGAGGGATTTCAAAAGAAACCCCTCTTTATTATTAAATCACAATTTCATTTTAAAAGAAAATGTAGAACTATGTCTTACTACACTCCCTTTTGCAAAAGCCTTGTTAAGCCACAATCACTCAAACTAGCAAATGGGTGTCATGGCTTGTAAAATGAAAAAACTATTAAAACTCAAAACCTAGCGTTAATAAAATTCTTCTCGGTGGTTGAATTGTGGCAAAAGAAAGAACGCCGTCATAATTAGGTGTTGCTTGTCTCTGAATTAGCTCATCATCAGTAGTAGACCCAATAACAATTTGCTGAGGATTATCAGAATCAAATAGATTCTTTATTCTCAAGCCAAGCTTTAGAGCCATATCCTTCTGAAAAGGAAATCTGGCGTATATATTAGCATTCACTTGTGTAAAGTCAGGAGTCTCATATAAATTTAGAGAAGTCGCAAATCTGCCACCGTAGTTAACCAAGTCAAAACCGCCGCCAAAATATCTTGCATTATAACCTGCATTGAAAGCGAATATGCGTGTAGGTGTATTGTGAACTTGATTGCCAGTTACATCTATGGCATACAAACCATTATCTGGATCTAGTTCCACAAGGTCTAGTCCAAACAGGTTGTTTAAATCAGCAACAGGTACTTCCGGTGTTGTTTCATCATCGTCATCGTCAAAAGTACTCAATGCTATTTGCAGACCATCGAACTCCGACTGTTGCAAAGTAAAAGAAGATCTCAATACCAATCCTTTGACCGCCAATGGAGCATAAGTCAATTGTAACTCTCCACCACGAACCGTGTTCTTTCCAACTGGTCTGTTTACGAAAGTCTGACCCGTTGCCGGATCTGGATCAAAAACACTCGCTACTCTATTGTCTATAGTAGTGTTAAATACAGCTACATCGATTCCCAAATCACCTACGCCATATCTAAAACCAAGTTCAGTGTTTACTACTATTTCGTCGTCTTCAGGTAAAGGAGTAGAAAGCCCTACTGAAGGCAAAGAAAATGCACGTACGACGCTACCGTAAAGAGCAGTTCTTTCATCAAACAAATAGTTCGCTCCTATTGAAGCTGACCAATTGCTGAAATCTAATTCATTTTCTACTAGCTCCGCTGGAGCATAATCAATACCGGCGACAACTTCTGGATCATTATTGAAAAATCCTTCCATTCGATCCGTTCTTAGGCCAACGTTTATTCTCAAATTATCGTTGATCTCCATTTCATCCCCGACAAAAAAGGCAACTACCGATTCTTCTTGATGAGATGTAGTAGAAGATAAAGAGAAAACATTAGGTGGCGGCGTGCCAGGAGGGCCGAAGAATCCATAAGTAGGTCTTGGGTTTACATCAGCAGTATACCAATGCAATCCTCCAAATCGATCATATTCCGCAGAACTGAAATAGGTTCCAATACTAAAATTATGTCTGGTAACATCACCTTTTAATTCGTAGTTAAATCTAACCTCGCCTAAAAAATCAGAAATATCACCTTGCGAATTGGCGTTCAATCTTAGAATTCTGTCATCAATCCCATAGAAAGATGTGAAAGTAATTTCATTGTGATCTCTCCAATCATATTGAGAAGTTCTAAATTTTCCAACCACACTCAGGCCTTCTGTCAATCCGATCTCGGCAGATATGCCGATCATACCGCCTTCCACTTCTTCTCTATTTTCATCTGCTTGATTCTGAATAATCTCTCTGCCATTAACATCAAGTGTGGCTGGAGATCCAGGCACGAATGCATTACCTACTAAAGTAGAGGGGAAATTAAGTTGCGAATTGTCTGCATAATAAGTATTGGCGTTGGTCCAGCCGTCTGGTAGACTTTCGCGACCTAGATCATAAGGTGAATCCGTCAAGTTGTTATACTGATTGTTTCCAAACATACCATATACTCTGATGGTAGTGTTTTCGGAAATGTTGAAATCAAGATTTGCCGAAATTTGGTTTCCCCTATCCTTAATGGCCCATTCTTTTATTCCTGAGTCTTCTAAATGAAACCCACCTAAACTGAATCCTATTTTATCTGATATCGGACCAGAAAGGTAGTAGTCAATTCGACGATCCAAGCCATCAGCAGTTGGTAGATCATCTTCTACTACTGTGTTAAATGCTGTTAGGGAAACTCCTCCTGTAAACTCATCGCCAGCAGTTCTAGAAACTAAATTTACTGCTCCTGCACCTGCCGCTCGACCAAATAAGGTCGCACCACTTCCTCTTACAACTTCTACGCGTTCTACGTTTTTGTCAATTCCTTGAAACTCAGTGACACCCGCCGATCGCGAAGCAAAACCGTTAAGTGGCAGTCCATCTAACAAAGTGGTTACGTAGGTGTTGCCAGAAGGGAAACCTCTGATGTTGTAGTTTGCTTTTCGACCTTGGCTGTTCTCTACGGTTACACCTGGAACCGAAGTGATGGCCTCGGCAATCGACTCTGGTTGAATGGTAGCAAGCTCTCCAGAACCCAAGCTGGTAATGGCCGTAGTAGTTTTTATTTTCCTTACTGGTTGCCTTGTAGCAGTCACAACCATTTCAGATAGAGATGTGGCATCTTCGGATAATGAAACACGCCCAACGGTGTTCCCATTAACAGTTGCCTCTTGAGATAGCATTCCAACGAATGAAAATATCAGGACGTCGCCATCGGATGCATTAATGTTATAGTTTCCATCTAAGTCGGTAACAGTACCTACGGTAGTGCCTTTTACCACGACCGATACACCGGGAATTCCCAGCTCGTCGTCTGAGGAGATCACCCGACCAGAAACTTGTGCTAGTAGACCATCGCATAAGAAGAGCGCGAGTAGTACCAAAGCAATAGAGTAAAATTTTCTCATAGTGATGTTTGTTTGATTTATTCGGATTGTATTTATTTCATTTTTATTGACTAAACATGATTCGAAGCCCCGCACGAGGGATAGTAGTGGAAAGGAGTGCGGCAATGGCGACGTGAACGCACGAAAAAAGGGGCGGACAAAGGGAGCCACTTTTTTCGTTGCAGTGAACTCGCCAGTGACGTGCTACTTGCAGCGAATAGCCCGACCCTTTGCGCAGCAAGATGGGACGTGCCCACGCCAATTCTAAAAAGCTCGTTTTGCTATGTCTAAAGTGCGTTCTCAAAATTTATTTCCTGACAAAAGTCTCATTGATATTTCATTTTGATAAACCAAAATAACAATTAATTTTGTTAATAGTTAACTAGGTTAACTAATTGCGAATAAAGCCTTATCGAATATTGGGCGTATTTTTAAGTAATTCGATAGAAATGAAAGCTCTAAAATTGTTTCCTAAGCACTGTGGGATTTGGGAGGGCACTTATACACGTATAAGCGCCGATGGTGATTTGGTCGATAAATGGAAATGTCGACTTACTATACGTATGCTGCCAAACCGACGATACCATCAGGTGAATCAATATTTTTGGGATGATGGCTTTGAGGAATGCCTCGACTTTGGAATATGTAAATTCAATGACGAGGGGGAGTTGATTTTCGAGAATCCTCGTTTGTCGGGAAAAGCTTGGGAGTCTGGTCGTAGCATCGTATTAATTTGGGATTATAAACATCGTCCCGGACTTACCTTGTTTGAGCAGATCGACTTAATTGGAAATGACGACCATCGCATACGCGTGTGGAAATGGTCTGAAGGGGATACGTTCAACGGTATTACTATGATAAATGAACGCAAAATTGGAGGACAAGAAGATATTGATCCGGCGTTTTGGGAACGTCTTCCTGATATTCGCACTAACGGAAAAGCATCACGTTCTGATTCTTAAACAGCTATTATGGGAATGACGATTACGGAAAAAATTATGGCTGTAAACAGTGGCCGTAAAAAAGTGAGTCCAGGCGAATTGGTTTGGGTAGACGTGCATACGGTAATGACCATGGACTATTTGGGCAAGCAATGTTTTACCAAATTTCGCTCACTTGGGAAGGAAGAAGTTTTCGATAAGGACCGCGTGATTTGCGTTTCCGATCACCTGGTTCCCCCGCCTAACCAACGCTTCGCTACTATGCTAAACGAATGGCGCGAAGTCGTGCGAGCGCACGATATCACTCACTTCTATGACTTAGGTCGACAAGGAATAGCCCACCAAATAATGGTGGAGCAAGGACACGTCTTACCTGGAAAAATTAGTATCGGTACCGATAGTCACGCGAATACTTATGGCGCTGTTGGTGCAGTAGGCAACGCAATTGGCGTAACCGATGCGGCTGTGGCGATGGCTACCGGAAAGGCTTGGTTCCGTGTTCCAGAAAGTGTGAAGTTTAATATCACCGGCGAATGGCAACCCTGGGTAATGGCCAAAGATTTGTCTTTGCACATTATGGGTATGATGAACTGGAACGGTCATTTGATTTATAAAACGCTTGAGTACACTGGTCCAGCAATTAAGGCTTTGGACATGGCTGGGCGAATGACCCTTTGCAATATGACCGTTGACCTCGGTGCTAAAAATGGAATCATTGCGCCCGATCGGGTTACTTCTAATTACTTACGTAAAGTTGCCAAAGGAGAATGGAAAGCACTGAAAAGCGACCCTTCTGCGAAGTACGAAGCGGTCTACGAAATAGATGTTTCGAAAGTGGTTCCAACTGTAGCGCGTCCGCACAAATTGGACGATACGGTTTCGGTAGAAGAAGTCGTAGGAACGAGATTCAACAAGGCTTTTGTGGGGACTTGTACCAACGGTCGTATTGAGGACATGGAGATAATGGCGCGGATTTTAAAAGGCAAACAAATCCATCGCGATGTGAATATGATCGTAGTGCCCGCTTCGCAAGACGTTTATTTACAGGCTATGAAGAAAGGCTACCTTGAAGTGTTGGTTGAAGCGGGAGCGGCAATAGATACGCCAAGCTGTGCAGCCTGCGCAGGTATACATACGGGCGTCGCTGGCGATGGCGATATCGTTTTGAGCGCTGGCAATAGAAATATGAAAGGTAGAATGGGAAGTAAAAACGCTGAAATCTACTTGACTTCTCCGGCGGTGGTTGCTGCAAGTGTTATTTCTGGAGAGATTACCGATCCTAGAAGTTTATAAAACATTGAGATGATAAAAGGAAAGTGCTGGGTAGCGAGTGATTATGTGATGGCATACAATATCATCATTCAAGAATATTGGACGTCGCCCATAGATGCGGAAGAAAATAGCAAATGGGTGATGGCTGGAGTAGATACTGCTTTCAACAAGGAAAATGGATTCAAGGATGGCGGATACACTTTTATCGTGGCGGCGCACAATTTTGCGGGTGGTGGTAAAAGCATAGAGCACGTAATAGCGGGATTAATGGGGGCAGGAATTAAAGCAGTGTTCGCGGATAGTTTTGCGCGCTTGCAATTTAGAAATGCCATCAATTATGGACTGCCTTTCGTTACCAGCAAGGACATTGCCAAAGCTTGTGAAACGGGTGATGAGTTGGAATACAATCCCGAAAACGGAAAAATCAAAAACCTCACTAAAGGAACGAGTTTTAGTTCTGTGCCCGCTGCACCCTTCGTGGCGGAAGTTGGTGCCGCTGGTGGTTTAATGAATTTTGTACGTGAGAAAATTGCAAAGGGAGAAGCGATAGAATAAATGAAAGCGAATAAACTAAAAGAAAGAATAGCGCGAAAAGCGGCTTGTTACGGAGTGATTTCGCCGACAACCGATCCCACAATTTGTGAGTACATCGGTCTGTCCGGTTTCGACTATTATATGATTGACGGAGAACACGGAGGGATCACCGCTTCCGATGTTACCAACTTGGTTCGCGCTTGCGAGTTGACTGGCGTGACACCATTGGCGCGCATTCGCAGTGTTGATGAAAAATTGATCCTGCAATTTATGGATGCAGGTGTGATGGGTGTCATGATGCCGAGCATCAATACGGTGGACGACGTAAAGCGCTTGGTGCAAGCGGTGAAATATCCACCAATGGGTAAGCGAGGTTTGGGTCCCATACGTGCCGCAGATTATATGCAAGGAAAAATGAGCCAGGGGGAGTACGTGAAGTTTGCTAACGAAAATACTTTGGTGCTTCCTCAAATAGAAACCATGGAGTGCGTCGAAAATCTCGAAGCAATCTGCGCGGTAGAAGGAGTGGACGGTTTTATAATCGGTCCGCGTGACTTGGCCATGTCTATGGGTTTCTACGATGGGCCCGGACATCCGGAAGTAAAGGAAATGCTCGATTCCATCTTTGCTAAAATATTAAAAGCAGGAAAGTTTTTCGGAACCGTTGCCGGGACTGCAGAAGCGGCAGATGCACTGGTAGAAAAAGGCGCTGCAATGATCCTCAATTCGGTGCAAGGATTAATAAAAGTCCGCGCCAAGGAATTTTTAAAAAACAGAAAAGCTTAATTAAAAGAAATATTATGGCAGCATTGGTTGTACTCTTTAATCTAAAGGACGAAGCAGCGAAAGAAGCGTATGAAAAGTGGGCGCAATCTACCGACGTCCCAACAGTAAAAGGCTTGAACTCCATCGACGACTTCAAAGTTTATCGTATGAATGCGGTAATGGGAAGCGAAGACAGTCCGCCGTACCAATACTGCGAAGTACTCGATATCAATAATATGGAAGGGCTGGGCCCTGAGCTGGAAACCGAAACGATGAAAAAAGTAGCGGAAGAATTTCAAGAATTCGCCGACAGTCCAATTTTCATGGTATCGGAGCAAATCGCGTAATAACATGTATCGCTTAAAAAACAAAACGGCCATTGTTACTGGTTCCGGTCGAAAGGGCGGAATCGGTGAAGCGATAGTAAAACGCTTGGCGAAAGAGGGCTGCAACGTTGTGGTCACCGACTTGGGCACTGCCAAAGGAAAGTCATTTAGCAAAGAGCACATCGGCACCACCGATGAAATGAAATCCATCGTAAAAGAAATCAAAGCCAAAAAGGGAAAAGCAATAGCCGTTCCCTGCGATGTACGAAAAGAAAGTCAGGTAAAAGCCTTGGTCGCCGCCGCCGTGAAAAAGTTCGGCGGCTTAGATATTATGGTCAACAATGCGGGCGTGGGTTACATTATGGAACCCTTCGCAGAGTTCAAGGAAAAAAGTTGGGATGCCGTTTTGGATGTCAATTTGAAAGGCGCCTTTTTATGTTCCAAGCATGCCGCCATCCAAATGCAGGAGCAAGGCAAAGGAGGCAACATAGTAAACGTTGCCTCGCAAGCTGCAAAGTCCGGCTTCCCTTATGCCGCCGCTTATACCGCGTCCAAGCATGGAATGATCGGCTTAACCCGTTCGAACGCAGTGGAGTTAGGCGAATTTGGCATTCGCGTAAACGCCGTTTGTCCAAACCACATAACCACCGGGCTTGGCCACTGGCAGAACAAATTTTTCAGTGACAAAATGGGACTCGATTACGATACGTATTTACAAGGCATCAAAGACCGCAACCCAATGGGACGCACAGGCTTGGTAGAAGACATCGCCAAAGCCGTAGCATTTCTTTGTTCCAAAGAAGCGAGTTACATCACTGGCGAAGCGATGAATGTTAGTGGCGGAGAAGAATATCATTAAAAGCACAACGCGCATTGAAATTAGGAATTGACATAGGAGGAACGTTTACCGATTTGGTTTTGCTCGATGGGCAAAGTGGAGTATTGAAGTTTGCCAAAACCTTAACCACTTACCCCGATCCGACCTTGGGAATCCTCAATGGCGTAGAGCAAATGATCGAAGAAGGTCATTTGGATTTAAAGAACTTAAGCGGCATAGTACACGGCACAACACTGGTAACCAATGCGGTCATCGAGCGCAAGGGGGCCAAGACCGGACTTATAACCACCGCCGGATTTGAAGACGTTTTGGAAATCGGTCGAGAACTGCGCTACGATATTTACGATATCTCACTCAAAGTTCCTGAACCTTTGGTGCCGCGAAACTTACGCACTGGCGTAGAAGAGCGCTTAGACAAAAACGGAAAGGTGCTGGTAAAACTAAACCAAGGCCACCTGGAAAAAGCGGTTGACTTTTTGGTTGACGAAGGCGTCGATTCTATTGCAGTTAGCTGTTTGCATTCTTTCAGCAATCCGAACCACGAAAAAACCATCGGCGATTACATAGCCGCGAAGCATCCCGAATTGTACTACAGCCTTTCCTCGGAAATAATGCCCGAAGTGCGGGAGTACGAACGCAGTTCGGCAACCGCCATGAATGCTTACGTGCAACCACTCATCGATGAATATCTGAAGCGATTAGACGAGCAGTTAAAAGCAAAGGGTTTCGACGGCGCTATAAATATTATGGTCTCGAGCGGTCGCTTGACTACTATAGAGGGTGCACGAAAAATTCCGATTCAGTTATTGGAAAGTGGCCCCGCAGGCGGAACAATGGCCTCGGTCTTTTTTGGAAAAATGTGCGGACAGAAAGATTTGCTCGCTTTCGATATGGGCGGAACTACCGCAAAGGCTTCCTTAATAAACGATTCAGAACCCGAAATCACCAACCAGTTTGAAGCGGGTAGGGTTATGCGTTTCAAAAAAGGCAGCGGATTACCAGTGCGCATTCCCGTAATCGATATGATCGAGATTGGCGCCGGTGGAGGAAGTATTGCGCGGGTAGACAAACTCGGATTGCTCACCGTTGGCCCCGATTCAGCATCCAGCACTCCGGGTCCAGCGGCTTATGGTTTGGGCGGCGAACATCCCACCGTAACCGATGCCGATTTGGTGCTCGGATATTTGAATGAAGATTATTTCCTCGGAGGCACTATGAAACTCGATCGCGAAGCGGCGCGCAAAGCAATTGAAAAACACATTGCCAAACCGCTCGGCATTAGTATCGAAGAAGCGGCGATGGGCATTCACCGTATCGTAAACGAAAACATGGCCAACGCCGCGCGCGTGCACATACTCGAAAAAGGATTGGACCCAAGAAGATTTTCAATGATCGCGTTTGGAGGCGCAGGTCCCGTGCACGCATTTGGCGTAGCGCGTTTGCTACACGCTCCGCAAATGATCATTCCGGTCGGTGCGGGAGTAACTTCTGCCCTTGGATTTTTGGTTTCGCCCATTGCCAGCGAGGACATTCGCAGCTATATCCGCCGCTTGGACGAAATGGATTGGCCACACCTCAATGAAGTTCTCGGAGAAATGGAGCAGAAAGGTTTAGACTTCCTCAAGCGAACCAAGATTCCCAAAAGTGAGGCCACCATTAGCCGCATTGCCGATATGCGTTACGCGGGTCAGGGACATGAAATTAGCATTGCCATCCCAAATACAAAACTCAGCGAAGCCGACATCCCTGAAATTGAAAAACGATTTATCGCGGAGTACGAGTTACGTTATGGCAGAGCCATCGAAAACATCGCAATGGAAACGGTGACTTGGCGAGTGATCGTTAGCGGTAAAACGCCAGAGCTAATTCCGAAACAAGAAGTCGAGAGCAAAAGTAGCGAGGCGTACAAGGGAACGCGGCCCGTCTTTTTCGAAAGCCTCGGAACCACCCCAATCGACTGCCCGGTTTACGATCGTTACGCAATGAGCTCGGGTGAGGAAATCGCCGGACCAATGATCATTGAGGAGATGGAAAGCACAACGGTCATCGGCGCGAACTGCACAGTCAGCGTCGACGACTTTAAAAATATTATAATTGATTTGCAGAAGTGATGAGAAGTGAAATGGAATTTATTTGGGCAGCTATTCCCGCTATCCGCTTGTACTCGGCACTTGGAAAGTGTTTTCGCCCAACACCTTGGCAGGAGCTTCCGCTGGTCGCTCTGCACGGTGGGGCTCAATACACTTTCCAAGTACCTCATACCGCTTCTATC
>CAZZIZ010000118.1:0-10891 GCA_964654535.1 uncultured Chitinophagales bacterium | reverse complement strand
GGGCGATGCGTGCAGCAAGCAGAACAGAGCGAGCCCCGAAAGCCCGACCCCTTTGCTTGCCGCAGGCAGAAGCAAAGGGGTCACGCCCAGAAATCCTAAGCATTGCTCGCTTTTTTAGAAGAGCTTCGACTGGCTCGCATATATTTGGATATTGGGCTTTATTAATACAGAATGACATCGCTGATGTACTTAATGGAACTCTCTTCGCACCTATGGTGTTATATTTGCGCCTCCCACCCCTAGATCGTTAATTTAATTTTTAAATCTTAATATCAAAAATGTTAGAACTACTTAAAAGAATGGCTATGCAGCAGCTAATGCAAAAAATGGCTGGGAATAGCCTTGGAGCTGCAGAGACTCAAAATGCAGCCGAAGGAAGTGCAAATGGATTAATGGGAGTGTTTCAAAATGCCTTGGGTGGCGAAGGTGGAGCTTCTCAACTTCAGGACTTACTGAGTAATAATGAGAACACAAGCGAAAGCAATCCTTTATTTGCTGGAATCAAAGACAAAATCCAAGAGTCTCTTCAGGCTCAAGGAATGAGCGCGGAAGAAGCTTCTACTGAAGCGGCTGCTACAGCTCCGAATGTGATCGATGCTATGAAAGAGAAGTTTGCTTCTGAAGCTCCAGAGGACAAAGGTTTCGATTTCGCTCAATTAGCTCAAATCGCTACCGGTGGTGGTCTTGGTAACGTAGGTGGCATTATCGATGCAGCAAAGAACATATTGGGTAAGTAAACCCTAGAAAATATATTTCTAATAGGGCCGTTTCCATTGGGGACGGCCTTTTTTAGGTCTTCTGCGGAGATATTTAGCCTAATTATGGACTAAATGGAAATGCTAAGATGGCTTATTTTTGTAAACGCGATGAATAAAGAGAAAAAAGTTTGGGGATTGAGTATAGTGGCGGCGTTGTTTTGCCCTTGCTGTGCTTTGCCTGCATTGTTGTCGGTCTTGGGATCGACTGGTGCTATCGCTGAGTTTACTTGGCTGGTTACTTTGAAACCGCTGTTTATAGCGGTGGCATTTATTTCTCTTGCTTATTTGTGGCGCAGTTATATCCTACACACTC
The DNA here is from genome assembly GCA_964654535.1 of uncultured Chitinophagales bacterium. Lineage (GTDB taxonomy): Bacteria > Bacteroidota > Bacteroidia > Chitinophagales > UBA2359 > CAZZIZ01. Next base: position 9,820 of record CAZZIZ010000118.1, on the reverse strand, counting down.
GTAACACAACTGGGGAGGCGTGCTGTACTCCCGATAAACCCAATCCTTACCACAACAAATACTTTCTAATAGGTCTTACATTGTTCATTTGTACAATGACGATTGGACCTATGTTGATTTGATTTCCATTCTCCCTTTTAATAGGTCTCTCTTCTTGCTTGCGCCTAGAATGGCGTTCCATAAATTAAAAAAAGGCGGCCCGGAAAATCCAGACTGCCTTTTTTGCTAACTATTATGTGCGTTGCTTAGAAAGCAACTATTCCTTGTGAGTTGTTATCTGGAATGAATCCAGAGTTAACTTCGTCTACCAATATTAGGTTTGCACTGTTGTTGGTATCCCAAATAGATACTGCTCCTTCCAAACCGTGAAGTTGGTAAAGAAATCCGTCGGCTACCCAAAGATCAATCCATCCTTCGGTTACAGCAAATGCTTCTGGTCCATTGTCTATGTCTCCTACACCTGTACCTTGAGCAGAGGTTCCGTCTACTAATGAAACTTCACCATTATTAAAACTGTAAGTAGCAATTGATGCTTCGATGGCATTAGAAACGTAGAACAAGCTGTTGTCATCGTTGAAGTCTAACCAACAAGCAGTTCTTCCGGTCTCGTCTTCACGAGAACCAGCTGGAACGTCTAGTGAAATAGGCTCTAGTGAGTTCCCGTCGATTCTCCAAGTTGAAACTGATCCACTCTGAAGTCCTGGGAAAATAGGAGGTAAACCTTGGTATCTGAATTCTCTTGCCTCTGTAACTACTACATAGAATTCTCCATCTGAACCGGTTACGATTTGAGAGCCAATTGCTGAAGGAAGATTTCTTTCTTCGGCGTTGCCTCTTAAAGTAGAAGTGGCTCCATCAAGTCTTGAAGGTGCGCCTCCTGAAAGAGAGAATAGTACTACTTCGTCTTGATTTCCTACTGCTGTAGATCCAGTACCTAGGTTGTCGGTTGCGCCTATATCTAGACCTGCAGCTCCTGCATTAATAGAGGCCACTATTGCATAGTTTCCATCAGGTGATATGTGCACGCAAGACGGTCTGTTGTCTAGGTCTACTGAACTTATAGATTGGAAGGTTCCATCATCAAGTAACCAGAATGAATCTAGTGTCCCTATGTGCCTTGGCTCGCCGAGATCTGTATACTCTGGACGTGATATGTTGGTCACTAGAACAAGGCTGTTTACACCTTGCATTGATGCCGGCGCCTCCCAAGTGTCGATACTGTTAGGTCCATCAGCACTCGTACCCACGATAACCGGATCGCCTAATGAAAAATCGGTGTTAACTGGTAGGGCAGAAACGGTATTGCTTCCTGCATTTACTGCAAGAACAAATGCATTGTCTGCAGTTTTTGTAATGGCATAAGCTGAGATAAGCGGATCTAATCCTTCACCACCATCGAAATCTCCACCGTCGCCACCGGTAAGAACATTGTCTAGAGGCGCGATGGTTCCGTCTGAGAATCTACTATAAGTGACTATTCTGTTTGGTCCTTGTACGTTTCCGTCAACCTGTCCATCACCGTTAGACATTACATATACACCACCTACCGGTAGTGGATCTGTAATCGGGTTCGGGTTTTCGTCATCATCGTCACATGCCGTGAAGGATACAGCGACCATTGCCATTAGGGCTAAAATTTTGAAATGTCTGAATACATTAATCATAATATTTTGAATTTAAATTGTCTTTGATTGGTTATGTAATAGTGGGCTTGCTGCCCGTTCTTTCTGTTTCAAATATGAGACCATTGAAGGCTTTCTAGGATGTTCACCTTTCCTTAGAATTGGTCGATTATTCCCTATTTCATTTTTCCTTGATAGTTTAATTGACCATTGTTTACAAAGAGATAAAGTCGAAATAGTACCGTGATACAAATGACATATTTGGATTGACATTTTCATTTACTGCGTTCTATGCAGAAAAGAATCGTGGTGAACAAAATGTACTTCGGAGGGAATTTTTGCTTAATTATAGATAGCTCGAAAAGTTTTGGTGGAAGGCTTTAGTCGACAAGCCGTTGTAGTATAAGTTTGTTGCTTTTCAGATCCTGTCTAAAGTGCGCAATTAGTTTGCACTTTGAAGCAATGCCATTTGAGCTCAAGTAATTTAAAATACCAGAAAGTGGGGAGCGAAAAATGAATACAAAAAAGTGGGTACAATGGTGGTGCTGCGAAAATTCGCTCAAACTTTAGTGCATAAAAAAAAGGCTCAAGTATAATATACTTGAGCCCGAAAAAGGAGGAAGACCTTTATACTCAGCGAATTATCTGTACAAAAGATAATACCTCGTTTACTTAGGAAAACGCTTTGCTATCCGCTAAAAAGGTGTCTTCTGGTATCAAGTTTAAATGCAAATAGCGTACCGTGTTAAATTAGATATTAACGTGAAGAGCAAAACTGAATGAGTCGCTTATTCGAGATGCACCGAGCAAAAATATCGAAGACAATGAGAATGGGGCCTCTCAACTGTAACTAGGAGGCTTATCTAGTCGCTGACAAATTTCATTGAAATCGCAATAGTGGCAGTGGCCTTCATCTTCTGTTTTTTCGAACGGTATCTCCTTATCTAGTATTTCTTCTATAATGCTGACAAGCTTTTCTTCAAAAATATCGAGTGCTTCTTGGCCGACTGCATTTCCCTTATGGAGATATTTTATGCCTTGATTTAACTCGTTAAAACTATATACTCCTGTGGTGGCTTCCTCAGGGTTATAGTTTCCGTCTGATTTCGAAAGCAAGTAATTGTAAAAGTATAGTTGAAGTGGTGCACTTTTAGTGGAGTCTTCGAATATATCGGCAATGAAAACTTCAGGCGCTTTAGCATCTCCGCTAAAAACGGCTTTACCCGTTTTGTAGTCGATTACAATATTGTGATTGTCAACGCGGTCGATTTTTCCAGTTAGCACTACTTTTTCATCGCCTACTATGATCGGTACTTTTACTGCTTCGTTTTCTATTGCGGTAATAGTGAAGGGGCAACGCTTGGCATCTTCTTCTAGCACCTTGTCGATAAGACTGAGTAGAATATCGGTCATTACTTGGTTTATACCATTTAGACCTTCGGTTGTGTTAACGTAGCCTGCTGCGCTAAGTAGCTTTTGGCTTTCTTCTTGTATAACTCCTGATTTTCGAATGGCCTTAATGTCTGCTGCCTCAAGCGTTTTACCAATGTGGGGTTTGTAAACGTTTTCTAGTATATCGTGGGCCAAGGTTCCCATTTCGGCTGCATTGAGTTCTTCGTTGCTTTCTTCGACAGATTTCATTTTAGCTACATACTTGAAGTAATAGCGAAGCGAACAAGATAAATAAGTAGACAGGGCACTTGGGCTTAATCCGCGATCGTTGAGTTTACTTTTTACGCTCCTTATTATCTCAGGGCTTTTCTTAATCTTAATAGGGAGCTCATCAAGCATTTCCACCCCAATTCGACTAAAAATGAGCGGTTCTATAGAACCTTCGGGTAGCTCTGCTTCTAGTTGTTGGAGAAAGCGGCTCTTTTCTTGGCCACCCATTTTTCCTGCTTCTATATTATAAACGAGATGAACTTTTTTGGCTCTTTGTAACAAGCGCATAAAGTGATAAGCGTATATGGCATCTTGGTCTTCAAAGGTTGGCAGTCCAAAGGCTTGTCTCAAACTATAAGGTATGAATGACTTATTGCTTCTGGATGCTGGTATATTTCCTTCATTGCAAGAAAGTATAATGAGCTCTTCAAAGTCTAGGGTTCTTGATTCTAGGAATCCCATGATTTGCAGTCCTTTTAGCGGTTCACCGCTAAAAGGTACTTTTACTTGGCTGCAAGATTCCAGGATAAGTTTGTGCAGTAGATTTATAGATACTGAAATCGAGCTATCCATAAAGAGTCGCTTCATTTTGATGAGATGCACTAGGAAATGGTAAATCATCTCCTTGTTCAAATTACTGTCGAGCTCTAAGTCTTTTTGACGATAGAAGAAAACGGTGTACAAATCGATTAACCAATCCAGCAGTTCTTGATGGCTGCTTTTGTTTTCAAAAATTGAGCTGAGTTTTGATCGACCAATTTCTTTTTGAATAAGGACTAAATCAATCGTGCCAGTTTTCTCCGTTTCACTTAGTTTTTTCAGGCGCCTCGTTTCGCTAGGGAAGAGTGCCGCAACTATTGAGTTAGTGGTAATGCGTTGCAAGGCTTTTCGGCTAAAAGCTTGTCCGTTTTGAGCGCTGGCTTGTTTTTGTAAATCGATGATGGTTTCTGTAAATCCGTAGAGAGCGGTGTACTTGAGCGGGTAACCCATAGTAATGTTCACCTGCTCAATACTCTGTGGCAGCGAATAAAGTACTGGAAAGAGTAAATGTTCGGCGCACATAACTATTCCAGTCTTTTCTGGATTAAGCGTGCCGGCTTCTACTTTACTATGCACTATTTCGTGTGCAATTTTGGCTTGGCCTACCGACTCAACGGTTCCGATTAAGTTGAACTTGTCCTCCGCCGAAAAAGAGTCGTGGATAATCCATTTGCTGTTGGGGTGTTGCCATTTCCTTTTGTACTCGCGATTGAATTTACCAGCTTCTTGAAGTTTGTTATCGAGATAATATTTGTCGGTGTCCCAGTAAATTTCACCAATGCCTTTTACTAGCAAGGAATCCATTATAGATTCTTCAGCTTTAGAGAGCGCGTTGAAGCCAATAAAGGTCACCTTGGAAAACTCGAGTTCGATAGTTTCATTTATCAATTGATCGCTCAATTGACGATAGTACTTACCGTCGTAACCAAAGCCTTTTGTTTCCAATCGTTCGGAAAAGGCCTGATGGATTTCATAAAGTGTGTCCCATACACTTGCGAAGCCACTTTGAATTTTCGATTGATCTTTTTCCTTCAGAGAACTGCGGAATAGCGCTATGGCTTCTTTTACTTCATCGTCGTCGCTGAAGTAGTCCTCTATTTCCTTGTAACTCGTTATCAAAGTATAGAGTTGCTTAGCGTCAACGAGGTACTTGTCGATTTCGTCGAAGTCTCGCAGTAATATTGTTCCCCAGGGATAGAATGATTCAAATTTCAGGTCGCTGCTATACAAGTCACGATGTACTTCGTAGAGCTCGTAGATTAAACGTAAATCATCGGTGCTGCTACCTTTGGTACAATGCAGAATAAAGTCATTGATACTAAAAACTTGTGGCGCCCAGAAAGCTTGGTCCTTGAAACGCTTTTTTAGCACGTGTTTGAAATGAAAGACTGCACGTCGAGTAGGGAAGACGAAGCATTGGCCTTTTAACTCGGGTAAAACCGATTCAGGCATTTCAGCAATAATCTGTTCTATGAAACCTATCACGATACTTTTACGATTTCCTGACTGATAGTGTAGACTAAGTACTTTTCTATGTCGGTGTAGCCCATTTGCTCAAGGAGCTCCGCATATTTGCTTACTTGTTTTGTGTGACTTTGCTTTTGTAATTCGGATTTGTAGTCTATGACCTTTGCCGCTGTTCCTTTGACTATGACTCTGTCGGGGCGGAATGATTTGCCATCGAGCAGAATTTCCCGCTCAACAAAAGACTCCCATTCTGGATCAAAAAATGATTGAAAAGTAGCGTCCTTCATGAGATTTGAAAAGGTGTCACGAACGAACTGCACCTCATCAGCATTTATAATGCCTTCGTTCTGTAATTTTTCGATTTGTTTTTCGTGAACTTCGCTCTGGTCTAAAGATTCTAAAAGGCTGTGGATGATTAAACCTCTTTGCCTATCACTTTCTAGCCCTTCTTCTCTTAGTTCGAAAAAGCGTTTAGAGCCTTCCTTCAAGTTTAACTTGTTGGTATACGGATGACTAGGGTAGGCCCGTAAAGGCTTTGACTCAATGTGGTCGTCCTCGTCATTATCGGCTTTTCGTTTTTCCTTTTTGCCGTAGGTGTAGGTTTTACTTATGTCATCAGCTTGAAGGTCGCAAATACCAAGTACTTCTAGGGTTCTGTCTAAGGCTTGTTCTAACGTTTTGATTTTTCCGTTTTGCAGTGGCTTTTTAAGTTTTGGATTGTACGTTCCACAGACGTAGAGCCTGCTTTTAGCTCTCGTAAAAGCTACATAATGCACATTGAGCCTCTCTAGAATAGATTCGGAAAGCTCAAGATCGTGGGCAGCACTAAATTCATTTTCGCTCAGACTGCCGCTAAAGTTCAGAGGTAAAAGTTTGAACTCAGAAAAGCGATCTGGAATTTGATCGGTCCAAAAAAGCCCCTTAGCATTATAAGCTCTTTTAGAAAATGGATAGAATACTATAGGAGACTCTAGCCCTTTGGACTTGTGAACCGTCATAATTTTTATCGCCTCTTCACTTTCAGGTGCTCCGATGCTGAGTTCATCTCTATTAGCCTTCCACCATTTGAGCATATCTTCCAAACTAGTTTCGCCCTTTTCCATAAGTACTAAAAGCTCATCTTGGAATTTTTGTATAAACCCATCCGCTTTTTCATGTAAGCCAAAAAAGTAAATGATGTCCTCCAAGGCTTCGTAAACGGGCTTGCTCTTCCAATTGTCCAACTGATCAATGAAACCATTTGGCATTGTAGCAATAAAATCTTCCAGCCAATCCTCCCTGTTTACATTGAATGTGTCGTGAAGGTCGGCCTCTATTTCAAAAATTACTCGGTATAGATATAACATTTGGCATTGCGCAACCTGGTTCCTGGTGTCGCTTAGCCACTCTGTACAACTTATAAGAAAAAGTACCTTTTCAGAATTGCGCAATAACAAAGAACGATCGGTGATTACTTTGATCTCTTCACTATGAAGTATTTGTGCAACTATGTGCGCGTTTACTTTAGTTTCTACCAAAATCAACATATCGCGATAAGAGAATCCGTCGGCTTGACAATCCTTGATAGCGTTTATTAGCCATTCGGACATTTCTTCTTCGTAGTCGTGGTCCTTTTGAATAAAGTTCACTGATACAAAGCCTTCGCTTTTTTTCATGACGACCTGCTCAATTTCCTTATAGGCCTTCTGCAGTAACTCCTCTGAGTTACTGCCTGTAAAATCGGCGAGGTTATCTCTTATATGGCTAAAGACTTGGTTGTTGAATTCAACCACCGCTTTGTCTGATCTGTAATTGGTGTTTAAAGTCTTATCGCTATTCTCCGAACTGTAATGGTTTACTAGGTCCTTTTTGATATCCTCCAAAAGCAAGTTGAGATTGCCACCCCTCCAGCGATAAATAGATTGTTTAACGTCACCAACTATAAGCACCTCGTCTCCGTTGCCTAATGCGTTAAGTACAAGAGGTAAAACATTTTTCCATTGTAAATCGGAGGTGTCTTGAAACTCATCAATGAAAATGTGCTGATACCTGCTCCCCGCTTTTTCGAAAATAAAGGGGGCGTCGTTGTTTCCGATTAAACTAGAAAGTAATGCGCTCAGATCACTTAGTAAGAGTAAGTTCTTTTCGTCGCGATAACTAACCAGTAGGGTATTGAGGTAATCGAGAATACCGTAGATGAATATTTTTTTGAGGAAGGCATCGTAAGTAGAGTAGAGAGTTATTTCTTCTAAGATTGCGATACCACAAGCAGATAGTTGCGAAGCAATGCCGTCTATGACGGCAACCTTCGCTTGAGGAGCAGACTTTGTATACCAATCCATGGATCCTGCTACCGTATTATGGAATGTTGCACTTGGAGCAGTGCCTTCTAGTACTTTTTCTTTTCTTTCGAAAACAGTGAAGGTGTGTGCGCGAAAGTCGGCAGCACTAAGACCATTTTCCTTAGCCAAGGCCAAAGCCTTCTCGCATTGTTCCGCAGCCTTCTTTCGAATGCGTTTCTTTTCTTTTTGGGCATCGGCAATAATGTCCACCAGAGAAGATTCACCTTCTAATGGATTATGCCCCACACTATCTCTATTCGCCTGATGATATTTCTCTGAGAAAACTTGTCGGCCGTCGTTGAAGATGTCACGCTTGATATGCCAAGATTTGTTTTCTCCCATCTTGTGCTCGGCATACTTGTTTAGCCAATCTCTTAGCGGCTTATTGTTCTTCGCTTCCTCAAACAACTTCTCAACCATCGCCTCCATAGTCTTATCGTGGTCGAGCTCTATTTCGAAATTGATAGGCAAGCCGAGTTCTTTAGCGATGCTCTTTACCGTTCGGACGAAAAAGCTATCCAGCGTGCTGACTTCAAAGCGGCCGTAGTTGTGTAGCATGTTCGAATACACGCGCCCGGATCTTTCTATAATTTCTTGGTGAGAAAAGTCCGTTTCCTTTAAAATATCGGAGAGCATGTCGTCCTTACCGCCCTGAGAAAATTTACTCAAGGCATTCAGAATACGCTCTTTCATTTCCTGCGTTGCCTTAACCGTAAAGGTTATCGCCAGAATGTTTTGATAAGCGTAGTCACTACGCAGAGCAATTTTGATATACTCCTTCGCTAGCGTGAAAGTCTTACCAGACCCCGCTGAAGCTTTGTATATCCTTAGTCCCAAATAGTTTTTTTAGAATGAGCTGCCGATCCAGTCGCGATAAATATCTTTTTGCTGTTTGCTCGCGTTTTCGAGTTTGCCGATGGTATAATTCAAACGAGGATTAGCGCCTAAAGAAACATCGAGCTGCATTATTTTACCCTTGCGGCTCAGCGTAATCGTAGTTTGATCACCAATGGAAAAATTGCTCATCACTTCCCCGAGGTTCCCATTTATTCGATAATCACCAACAGCAATGATTTCATCACCCTCTAAGACGCCAGCGGTCTGCGCAGCGGCCAAAGGTGTTACGCGAGTAGCTACGGTCGCACCATTTTCAACTGCAGTACCTAAACCCAAAAACGGTCTATTGGCTTTATTACGATCTAGTTTCAAACCAGCATAACCCAAGAACTTATTGTAATCCATCGTGGTTACGTCATAAATGTAATCGTCGAAGAACCAACGCATGTCTTTACCAGTTACAGTACTAACCGCATCTATCATTTCTTCTTCAGAAAAGCCACGATCTTTTGCTACATAGTATTCATCCCACAAATGTTGCATTACGTGGTCAAGGTTTTTTTTGTTTTTCGTGCTCTGTCGAATTTCTAAATCGAGCATTGCGCTTACCACAGCGCCTTTTGTGTAGTATGAAATACAACAAGTAGAAGAAATTTCGTCTCGTCTGTAGAACTTAATCCAAGCATCGTAGCTCGCATCTGCCAGCGATTGCTGGGTGTTGCCAGGAGTGTTTTCAGTGTTTGCTATTCCTCTACTTAGTTTCGTTAAGTACTCATCGGCATTGATGATATCAGCGCGAAGCATTAAGTACTCGTCATAGTAACTCGTTACACCTTCCGCTACCCACAACTGTTTCGTGTAGTTCTCTTCGTCGTAGTTAAAAGGTCCTAACTCAATTGGACGTATGCGTTTTACATTCCATAAATGAAAATATTCGTGACATGCCAAACTGAGGAAACCGAAATATTGATCCGGATTCGCGTAGCGATCACGAGGGTAAATCAAACTAGTAGAAAACAAATGCTCCAATCCGCCGTAGCTGTTGTCGGTGTTCAGAACAATAAAAGTATAGTCATCGTACGGTCGACCTCTATCAACAACTTTAGCGGTGGTGCTTACGACCTTGGTCAAATCCGTTTTCATTTGTTCCACATCATAGTTGCCATCACCCTCTATGGCCAAGTGATAAGTTTTGCCAGCATCTTTAAAAGAATACTTCTCGTGATTACTTACCAAAATCGGCGTGTCAACCAAAAGATCATAGTCAGAAGCAACATGCTTTCCATCTTTAATTGGTAAAGCGGCGGTAGTGTTTTTCCAGCGGGAGACATTTTTAAAAGAAAAAGCGTGGGCTTCCTTCTGACGATCATC
>CAZZIZ010000117.1:0-11083 GCA_964654535.1 uncultured Chitinophagales bacterium | reverse complement strand
AGCCCGACCCCGAGCTTTGTGCGCAGCACAAGAAGCGAGTGGGGCACGCCCAAATTATTTCACATCATAAACGTCAACCAAAATTCTAACTAAGCATCAGCGATCAACCAAAAGCAAGTAAGCCGCAAACCAAAGGCCACAAAAAAAGGGCTTACGAAAAATCGTAAGCCCTTAAAAGTGTCGGGGTGGCAGGATTCGAACCTGCGGCCCCCTGTTCCCAAAACAGGTGCGCTAACCGGACTGCGCTACACCCCGAATATCTGTGTAGATATAAAATATTTTAAAGAGCGGTGAGGGAGGGATTCGAACCCTCGGTACACCTTTCGGCGTACGGCAGTTTAGCAAACTACTGGTTTAAGCCACTCACCCACCTCACCGGGTTCCAAATGTTTGACCATCTGTCACAAGTGCCTTTCTTTCGAAAGGGATGCAAATTTACAAACTAATCCCTTATCTCGCTTGCCTCTTTTAGATTATTTAGGTCTTGGATAGCTTTGGACCACTGGGATGCTATGGCCTCAGTATCAGCTCATTGAATCTGGCTTTTTTAAACCAAGTATCTACGATGCTCTTGCCTCTGGCTGCGATTGGATGGGATGGCCCTGAGAATGCTCAATTCCTGGGTACTACCTTGTCGACGTTTTTGGGATCAGGCTTATTACGCCCATCTATTAGGACGTCTTTATCGCTCTTTTTATAGGCATCGAGCTTTATGGGCTTATTCTTCTTTATAGCCGCTTTTTTCTTTTCGAAGTCTTCTTTACGCTTTTTCTCTATGCGTTTTATTTCGTCGGTGTTGACCGGCCGAGGTATATCGTCGCCTCCGCCACTTTTAAATCGATCCTTGAATTTTAACTGCGTCCAATAGTTGTATTTGTTCTCCTTGACCACCTTGGAAGGCTGGTAGTCGGGTAGGGTTTTTTCTTTCATAAAGAAAATGGAAAGAGTCTCTAGCTCTTTGTCGGTGCCTCCATGTTCTTTGTTCCACTCCTTAGCCATAAAGCGACTTATGTTCAACCACATACCCTTGTACTTCTTGTTGGTCATAACGTTTCGTAGGTACTTTCGCCAACGTTGGTTAAAAGCGGTTGCGAACAAATCGTCTGGTTTTTCAAAATTTACTGGCTCCTTAGTACGCAGATCTACTTTTTGACCGCCACGCAATTGAGCTTCCCAAACAAACCATCCGTCGTTTTTTATAGGGTTGGGCGCAAACATTTTCCAACTCTGCCAAAGAGCAGGATACTGCATGACACGTTGCGCTTTGACGGGTAGTGTGAAATATTTTAGTGCTTGGAAATTCCAAGCGATCATAAGTGGTATGTAAATGAGCATGAGCAAAGTGCCCACGTAGCCTAATGCGTAGCGATAAACCTTTGGTCGATAAAATTCTCTCGATTCATAGGCAGCTACAAGTTTTTTGAATACGCCGCCGATTTTATCTTTCCACCTCTCTATAAATGCAAAGTTCATTTTATCCCAGAAGAGACCCGGTATTATAGGTATCCATGCTGCAATATCAATCCAAGGGAAAAAGCCTAGATGCATACAGAACATAAAGCTAAGGTGCAGTCCTATAAATATGGCTACACCTAACAAACGGAAGTATTGAAGGAATATAGGAATGAATATGAGCAGCCAGCCATAGAGTTCTAAGTAGAGCGTTACATGCGTAAGGAACTCCATTAGTTTAGGATAGGCGGTGAGTGCATAGCCCAAATCGGAACTGAAGAGCTCAGCGTGCATCACGTAGTAGACTGCCTGACCGTTTTGCCATTCTGCTCCGGGTACTTTATGCAGACCAGTTACCAAGTAGATGAGACAAACCTGAATGAGAAATCCTATGGTAGCAATTGAGCCGTATTGATTGGGTCGGAGATTTATCTCCTTATTGTTTCCTATGAGATTGTCCACCGAGTATCGAGCACTTACGGGTAAGAACATGCTGAAAAAGAACATGAGCCTATAAAGGTTGTCGCCGCTATTGAGCACAATTGGGTTGCGCATTTGTATAGAGATCGCGAAAAAGAAACAGATAAAAGCCATAAGCCGCGAGCGATAGCCAATCATATATAGAAAGCCCGCTATGCCTGCCAATGTGAAAATGACGGCCTGGACCCACACTTCGCCACTTATCATGTTTATGCTGATATGGAATAGCCGATGGGCTGAGTCCAACAAGACTTCTCTGGGCATTACACCATAATCGCTATAAAAGGCTTTGAGGTCGAAGGAGCGGACGATGAGGTCGCCTATGAAAATGGCTCCCAGAAATATGCGAAAAACGCCTAAAGACCTGAGGTCCAAGGAGTATACTTCTTCTAATTTTGACCAAATACGTTCGGCTACATCCACGCTAGAAAGATAAAATAATTATCTCCCTATGATAGTGCAATTTCTACACCAGAAACAATTGAAATATTGAATTAGTATTACCTGTTAATCAGAACCTTTTGACTAAAACTTGTTTGGCCATCTGAGAGCTGAATGAGATAAACGCCGGCTGCTATATCGCCAATCTCCAGTGTGTAATTACCATTTTCAAATGCTTCCTGAGAAACAGTTTTTATGGTTTTACCCAGCAGATTGTTCAGCTTCATTTCGGTTACTTTGAAGTCCGTAGCAAAGCGAATATTCAATTGATCTTGCGCTGGGTTAGGGAAGAGGTCAAACTTCTCAGCAGCCACATCGTTGATTCCCAAAAAGGCAACACTAACATCTACAGGTAGTCTTTCGCTACTGCAAATCATTCCCTCTTTTTGAATTTGCCAGTTGTAATAGTAGTAGTACCATTCTGGACCGTAGTTGGAATTTACCATTTCTCCGACCGTACCGATTGGATAAGGATAAGCAACCCCACCGTCGTTGCGATACATATCAGGATGTTCGGCACAACGGAAAGCCATTTGCCCGCCTTCAGGAATTTCCATATCCAGCAAGACCGTCTGATCACCAAAGTCAACGAAAACCGTTTTTTCAGTAATCAAATTGTTGCCATTATCCAAGACTTGGAAAGTGCGCTCGCCTGCGCTTTCGGTGCGAACGTCAATGCTTAATAGAGTAAATGGTTCGAAGGCATTGAAAATTATCTGGCCATTAAACTGCTCACTATTTACCCCGCCACTTCCTGCAAAGTCAGGCTTACCACCTTCTTCGAGTTCGGCACCGTCTACTAATAAGTTGGCTACCCAAAAAGTTGCGTCAAACTCTAGCTCCGGCGTTTCAAAAACTGGACCCTCGAAAAGATGCTCGCTCGCTTCTGCGCTTTCGTACCATCGTATCAAGTCACCTTCGGCTTCTAGACTTGCCGTAGTAAAAGGCACCGTGTTTGCTTCGGGAGTAAGGATATTTGGCTCCGCTACTGGATCATTTACTTCAACTATAATTTCAGTCGAAGTAAATGTTTGGCAAAAGCCTGGAACGCTTACCGTATAAGTACCACTTTCAAAAACCATTACCTCTTGCGTCGTTTCTCCGTTTGACCATTCGTAGCTTTCTGCATCTGAAGCGCGCAGCACTACTGCATCCCCAGCGCAAACCAACAATTCGCTAAGTGCGTTTATAGAAGGTGTTTCGTCTGGGTTTACAACAACTTCTATTGCACTTGAATTTGCCCAACAGCCCGCATCGTCAGTTATTCTTACCGAATAGCTTCCCGCCGCCATTGCGTTTATTGTTTGTGTGGTTTCTCCAGTCGACCACTCGTAGTTAAAACCTTCGGGCGCAGTTAGTGCTACCGACTCACCATCGCATATTGTTGTAGGACCACTCACTTGAACAGAAACGTTTGGTGAAATGCAAACGCCTTCTATCACTGTGATGAATTGGTTGGCCGTTACGTTTTCGTGAATATCTACATTGCCATTCGGCCAAGTGATTTTTAGCATATCTACAGTTTCGGTAGCACCCAAACCAAAGTGTTGTGTCTTAGAATGATTAATACCGTAACTCTCACCAGCACGTACTTCGCGAAGTTGTTGTCCGAATTCACCAAAGATTTCAAGGCGCGCGCCAATCGCATCTAGGTTGCAGTCAGTACCTATGAGTGATACTGCCAAGAAGTTGTTATCACCACCTTGGTTTATCCATAGCGCATCGTCTACAGAAGTAGGAACGGTAAACAGCTGGGCGTAGCCACCGTAAATGTCTAAATAACCATCGCGATTCATATCGCCAATAGCAAAAGACTCCAGCGATCTATTGTCCAAGAGATTAAAAACTTTGGTGAAAGTTAAATCTCCGTTATTATGATAGTACTCTGAGTCCGTTCCGCTGATCAGTATGTCCACAAAGCCATCATTATCGAAATCTTTCATTACAGTTTGTATCGGCGTAATATTCAAACTGATACCCGATCCTGCACTTACATCGACAAACATTCCATCCTGATTTTCAAACAACTGACTCGATGTTTCGTGGTTGGTCAAGAAACAATCGAAATCGCCATCGTTGTCTACGTCCTGAAACTCAGCCGCCCAAGTTTGCCAACCAACTGCCAGACCATAGTCAGCGGCGGTTTCAGTAAAGTTGCCATTACCGTCGTTTTCGTAGAGACCGTTTATTCTGCGTGGATCATTGGGGTCTATTACCGCTTGGCGACATCGCGCTATGTATAAATCCAAATCGCCATCGCTATCAAAATCGGTCCAGGTACTGCCGTAGTTTCCCGAGTTAGCATCATAGCCATCTCCAGTAACCATATCAATCCAATCGTTTTGCAAAACCAAATTACCGGCACCATCATTACCCCAGATAAAACTCTCGGCATCGTCGTTGCAGTGAAAAGCATCCAACCAACCGTCATTATTTATATCCGCAAAATTGCTTCCCTGCGAAAAGAAACCGCCCCCGGGTAGCGTTGATCTGGTGTAGCTGTTTTTAAAACCAGTACCATCTGCAGCGGTCCATAAAGTTTGGAAGAAGTGATCACCCACCATTATTTCCGAGCGACCATTGTTATCGATATCGCCAACCGCAAGCGTCCACTGACTTTCTGCTAATGCGCCCGCCTCCACGAGTTCCGAACTAAAAGTGCCGTCCGGGTTTTGATATTCGATATACAGGTCCACCCCATTTTGTAGACGAACAACATCATCCAGTAAGTCGCCATTCACATCGCTAATAGCTATAGCCACCCCAGAGTGAAAATCTTGCATATCTAATCGTTCAATCTCATCCACAAATGAAACCTGCGCCGTAGCACTAGCGTTCAAAAACAAACAAACTAAAAGCAATAATTTGTATCTATTCTTCATCTAAATAATTTCAAGTCTTGAGTAAAAATCTTCTTTTGGGCGTGCCCCACTCACATCTTGGCTTCGCCAAAGTTCGGGGTCGGGCTATCCAGTACTCCGCGTTCGCTCCGGTCTTCTTCCTGCTGAACTACGCAAATCGTTTCTACCGCAAGCGGTAAACGATCTCTGCTATCAGCAAAGAAGACTGCTCCCTTTGGTCGCATACTTCCTATCCCTCACGCGGATTGCTAAAATAACACATTGCTGCGGGGGAATAATCTATATTTTCGTCTAAAACAGCCATCGAAGAGGTGCTGAGGGGAATTGCTTGATTTGAGCTTAGAATGGGCTCTAATGATGATATCGAAAAATGCTATTTGTTCGAAGAATACAGTCTTTAGAGTGTTACTAATAAAAAACGGGTTTCCTCTCGAAAACCCGCCTCATTAGTCGGGGTGACAGGATTTGAACCTGCGACCCCATGTCCCCCAGACATGTGCGCTACCGGGCTGCGCTACACCCCGAAATGATTACTAAAATTAAGTTTTTCGCCCTTCTTTTAATTCCTTTTTCTTTGCTTTGTTCTTTATTCAAATTATTGTCAGAAACAGCTCTATATCGAATGCTTGACTGGGACACCAACTACTTTGGTTTTCCCGTAGCTAGGGTAGATCAAGCTGTCCTTACGCAAGGTTCTTACAATGAGCTCATTGAGGGTTTGATAGGTGAGAATGTAAAACTGGCTTTTTGCTTCACCGAAACTGCTGGAGATTTTGACAGTCCTGTTGCAGAAATCATAGATACTGGAAAACGCTTTCACTTTAGTAAAACGCTAGAGTCCTCGACGGACAAAACCTATAAGAACATTTATTCTTTTCCAAAGCTGGAACCAGTTGCCGAAATGTTCAAGATTGCCCGAATGATCGGCTCGCGTTCTCACTTTATGAAAGACAAGCGCATCGGCGAATTTCATTCCAACGGCATTTATGAAATTTGGATGCGCAATTCACTCAATGGCAAAATGGCCGCGCAAGTATTTGTCTGTGCGCACGAGAACACCGTGGTAGGTCTCGCAACTTGCGTTAAAAAAGCCGGCTATGGTTCTATTGGATTAATTGGAACCGATCCGCGTTTTCAAAAACAAGGGGTTGGTTCGGTACTCCTCGAAACTGCCGAAAACTGGTTTTTTAAGAACCAAATCAAAGAGGTGCGCATTATTACCCAAGTTGACAATGCGGCTGCAGTAGCTTTGTACAAAAAAATGGGCTATGAGATAAACAAAGTTGAGTTTACTTACCATCTTTGGCTTGAGTAAAAATGCATACTAAAAAAGAAATAGTTAAAGCCCTCGATGCTTCTTTTGAATCGCTCTGTTCTTTCTTAGAAAGTAAAGAGGAAGGATATTTTGCAAGTGGGCCAGAAGGCAAATGGCAAGTTGGCCAACACCTGAACCATTTGATTCAATCTACTGCTCCTATTTCGAAGGCCATGAAATTGCCGGCTTTTGCATTGCGTTATAAATTTGGTAAACCGAATAGACCGGGACGCAGCTACGATGCCTTAGTACAGCGCTATCAGGATAAACTTGTCGAAAATAAGGGAAGGCAAGCTCCTTCAAGATTTTTACCTAAAGAGGTTAGCGTGGCGGATAAAACAAGAAACATCAATCAGTTTAGATTAGAAAAAGGAAAATTGATCAAGCAAATTAATAGCTGGTCAGAAGAGAAGCTTGATAAGTGCTTATTGCCGCATCCATTGTTGGGTAAGGTGACTTTGCGTGAAATACTTTTCTTTACCAATTACCACACACAACTTCATTTGCAAATTTTAAAAGACAGATACTAGCATGGCTACTTTACTAATATTGGCAGCGGGAATGGGTTCTCGCTACGGGGGATTGAAACAGATGGATCAAGTCGGCCCAGGCGGACAAACCATAATGGACTATTCCATTTATGATGCTATAGAAGCGGGCTTCACCAAAGTGGTTTTTATTATTCGTCGCGATTTCGAAGAGGCATTCAAGGAAAAGATCATTGCTAAGTACAAAGATCGAATAGAATGTGCTTATGTTTTTCAGGACATGAATTCTTATTGTGGCGACTTAGAACAGGAGGTGATCGACAAAAGAGAAAAGCCGTGGGGAACGGGTCACGCTGTCTTGGTTGCCAAGAATGAGGTGAAAGGCCCTTTCGCAGTAATCAATGCCGACGACTTCTATGGTCGCGACGGTTTTAAAAAAATGGGCGAGTTCTTGCGCAACGATGCGAGTGAAGAACTGTTTGGTATGGTGGGTTATTATCTCAAAAACACCATGAGTAAAAACGGAACGGTTAACCGAGGCGTTTGTCAAACTGATGATAACAGTTACTTGAGTTCGATTTTCGAAGCGATGAAGATTGGGCGCAATGATGCCGGAACCATCGAGCACCGTACCAATGATAAGCCCGAGGTGCTAAGTGAAGAAACCATTGTGTCAATGAACCTTTGGGGATTCCATTCCAGCTTCTTTTCTATTTTGCAATCTATGTTTGAGGATCACACCGCGAGCACAAAAGACAACCCGAAAGCAGAATATATTTTGACCTCTCCTGTTGATTATATGATACAATCGAAAAAGGCAAAAATAAAAGTCGTTCCTACTGACAGTAGTTGGTTTGGGGTTACCTACCAGGAGGACAAACCTTTGGTGGAGGCGGATATTCTTGCCTTAACTAATAGCGGAGTTTATCCAGAAAAATTCTAAAATTTTACAATGAGATATTTGTTCGTGGTTTTGAGTTTTGCGATTGTATTTTCAATGTCTTCTTGTGAGCGTTCCTTTACATGCATTTGCACTACGGTAGACAATACTGGTAGCACACCTGATTTGGTTATCGAAGAAGAAATAAACAATTCAAGAAGAAACGCCAGGGACTTATGTGAATCTGGTACCAATGATTTTGGAAACGGAGGCTTCTCAACTACTTGTGTCTTGCAATAAGTTCTTGATTAGCAGAATGGAAGCAAAAGTCATAATTGATCAACTCGAATTAAATGCCACTGCCTTTTCGGCTTTACTCGGTGTTAAAGACCAAGCACTAATCGACTGGCGACCCGCTGCTGATAAATGGAATTTGAGAGAGATCGCTGCTCATCTTTATGATGAAGAGCGCGAAGATTTTCGAGCGCGTGTCTTACACTATTTGTATCGTCCGAACGAAACAATGAAATCTATTGACCCCGAAGGGTGGGTAAGTGACCGCAAATACAACGAAATGGACTATGAGCTGGTAGTAAAAGATTTCTTGGCTGAAAGAGCAGAATCGATTAGCCTTTTGCGCGGAATAGACGAGATCTTATGGGCTACTGAATACGAACACAATAAATGGGGCAAGATTGGTCCTCGATTCTTTCTAAACAATTGGCTGGCGCACGACTATTTGCATTTCAAGCAAATAAGTCAGCATAAATATTTGTTTCTAAAAGCGCATTCAACATTCCCGATTGATTACGCGGGATAGTGCGCAGGAGGACAAACGCTTTCTACAAACAGTCTATTTGACAAATATTTGGCTCAGAGAGCGAATTTTCGCGCTTCTATTTTAGAAGAAGCCGTACAATTGCTTAAATTAAATCTAGAACTAAGAAATTATGAGTTTCGAAACTATAACAGAACAAGTAAAGGCGAAAGCCGCAGAAGGTAGCCCAATAGGAGCAACCGTAAAATTTCAAATTGGCGATGATTTTATTTACATCGATGGTACTGGCGAAAGCAATGAAGTGCTACTGGAAGATAAAGATGCCGATTGTCTTATTATTTCATCACTTGAAGATTTTCAAAAAATCATGGATGGTGAAATCAATTCAATGATGGCAGTTATGACTGGCAAAATGAAAATTAAAGGAGATATGGGCGTAGCGATGAAGCTGCAGTCTATCGTAGGCTAAAATTATTGTTATGGCTGTATCACGTCTATTTGACTACCTGTATCAACAAAAAGAACAGAAGCCTCAGGAAAAATCTATGGGGCAACGTATCAATGGTAAGTGGGAGTTTTATTCCACGCAGGACCTTATTGATAAATCTCGTCAACTGGCCGCAGGGCTCCTAAAGCTAGGTATTAAGCAAGGCGATGTTGTGAGCATGGTTGCTTATCAAAATCGTCCAGAGTGGATGGTAGTTGATTTGGCCACGCAGCAAATTGGTGTCATCAACGCGCCCTTGTATCCTACCATTAGTCCAAGCGATTACGAGTACATAATGAACGAGGCGGAAGTAAGAGTTTGTTTCGTTGGTAAGGACGATCTATACGATAAGGTGAATCAAGCCAAAGCAAAAAGCCCGAGCTTGGAACATATTTTTTGTTTTGATAAACAAAGTGGAAAGCCTTTTTGGGAAGATATGTTTGACGAGTCCAACGTAGAAGAGGTTGATCGCATTGCGGCTTCTATAAAACCTGATGATGTTGCAACTATTATTTATACCTCTGGAACCACTGGTAATCCCAAAGGGGTGGTGTTGACCCATAACAATATTGTTCACGTAGCTAATCAATGCGATTCAATAATTCCTGCGAAAAACGGTGAAGCTGTTTTGAGCTTTTTACCGCTCTGTCACATATTTGAAAGAGCCTGTGCATTTGCTTATTTGAATCTGGCCGCTTCGGTGCACTTTACCGGTACTGACAACCTGGGAGGAGACGAGGGTGATATTAAAGATGTGAAGCCAATTTTCTTTACCACCGTTCCAAGACTCTTAGAAAAGGTCTACGAAAAAATTTACAACAAGGGATTAGAACTTACGGGTGTAAAAAAGAAGTTATTCTTCTGGGCCTTGAGCCTCACTGACGATTACGAGTACGATGATGACACCAGTGGTTTCAAGTGGAAGATTGCCGATAAACTAATTTTTAGTAAATGGCGTGAAGCTTTGGGCGGAAATATTAAGGTTATATGTACTGGGGCTGCACCGCTTCCTCAAAAAATGGCTCGTGTATTTTCTGGAGCGGGTATTCCGATTAGAGAAGGATACGGTCTAACCGAAACATCTCCAGTGTTAACCGCAAATACAATTCATAAAGGTTGTGCTCGTATCGGTACTGTTGGGCCAGCAATTGAAGGAGTCGACTTGTACATAGACACCGAAGGGGAGTATCGAGAGGGCGAAGGAGAAATCTTGGCACACGGCCCGAACGTAATGCAGGGCTATTACAAACAACCTGAAAAAACGGCTGCCGTGTTTACGGAAATTAATGGCAAGCGCTATTTCCGTACAGGAGATGTAGGGAAAATCATTAAAGGAAAAGACGGCGTTGAATTTTTAAAAATCACTGATCGTAAAAAAGAACTGCTTAAAACCTCTGGAGGTAAGTACGTGGCACCAGCGCCAATTGAAAACGCGTTCAGAGAAGATTTCTTGGTCGATCAAATGATGGTCATTGGTGATAAGCAGAAATTTGTGAGCGGTTTAATTGTTCCATCGGAAGAGGCCCTAAAAGATTGGTGTAAGTCCAATGGTGTTGCTTGGAATGGTTTGGAGGCAGCGATAAAAGAAGAGAAAGTCATTGCGGTTTTCCAAAGTTTGATCGACAAACTGAATCCTTCTTTTGCGCATATTGAACAAATTAAAAAGTTTAAGTTGCTGTCAAATCCTTGGGAACCAACCAAAGCAGATGGCTCCGACGCTGAGCTTACACCTACGATGAAGCTTAAGCGCCGAGTTATACGTGAAAAGTGTGCGGCGGAAATTGCTGAGATGTATGCTTAGTTAACTTGGCTTAAGTCTAGCCATTGGTTAAAGACCTTTAATCCTCTTGTCATTTCGACAAGTTAAAAGAGCGAAATCTTTTTTAAAGATTAATGACAAG
>CAZZIZ010000116.1:0-11134 GCA_964654535.1 uncultured Chitinophagales bacterium | reverse complement strand
TACATCAAAATTTTGCTCTTTTAAGCTTGGAATGATTTCTTCTATTTGATTTTTATGAAGGGAGAATACTTCGCAGTCGTGTTCCTCTAGCCAAGGTCGAGGGTCGTAGGGGATGTCGAATTCTTTGGTGTCTACGGTAGCTTTTTCGTAGGAGCCGATAAGAATGGCAATTTTCATTTATTGCTTTTAAGCGTTGATTACGCCACTTCCAATTAGTTCGTCAGCATCGTACCAAGCGGCAAACTGCCCCGCAGTAATTCCGCGTTGCGGTTCCTCGAAAGAAATGTAGATTCCATTTTCTTCTTGATGCAGAGTTGCTTTTTGTAGCGCCTGACGATAGCGTATGCGCACGAGGTAGTCTCGCTTTTCTCCTACTGCGGTTTTTAGATCTGGTCGAACCCAGTGCACTTCTTCTTGCTTTATAAAAAGCGCCTTTCGATAAAGACCGGGGTGCGCTTCTCCTTGACCCGTATAAATTACGTTTTCGTTTACATCGGTGGCAATCACAAAAAGTGGATCTTGAGTTCCACCTACAGCTAATCCTTTTCTCTGACCAATAGTAAAGTAATGTGCTCCCTGATGTTCACCCAAAACTTTACCGTCGCTGGTTTGATAAGAAAAAGGCTCAGCGCTTTTTTCTAAGGTTAACACTTCGCCATTGGAATGATACTTCTCGCTGCTGGCTGCTATCTCTACTATTGAGCCCGTTTTAGGTGCGAGCTTTTGTTGTAGAAACTCGGGTAGTCTTACTTTACCAATAAAACATAAACCCTGACTATCGCGCTTTTCGGCGGTAACCAAACCCTGCTCGCTGGCAATGCGTCGCACTTCTGCCTTTTCTAACTCCCCAACTGGGAAAAGCGCTTTTGACAATTGTTCCTGATTCAATTGGCAGAGGAAATAGCTCTGGTTTTTGTTTTCATCCTTGCCAGCCAGTAAGCGATAGACTTTCTTGCCGTCCTTTTCAATGACATCCCTTCTGCAGTAATGACCCGTGGCAATATAATCCGCTCCTAACTTTAAAGCGGTCTTAAGAAAAACATCGTATTTAATCTCACGATTGCAGAGTACATCTGGATTCGGGGTGCGACCAATTTCGTACTCGTGAAACATATAGTCGACGATACGTTCTTTGTAGGTTTCACTTAGGTCGATAACTTCAAATGGTATCCCTAGCTTTTCGGCTACGATCAAGGCATCGTTGCTGTCTTCGAGCCAAGGGCAGTCTTCGGAAATGGTAACCGAGTCGTCGTGCCAGTTCTTCATAAACAAACCCACCACATCATAGCCTTGCTCCTTGAGCAAATAGGCTGCAACACTGGAGTCTACTCCACCAGAAAGACCGACCACAACTCGTTCCATAGGCTGCAAAGATAAGCAGAAGACGATGTCTAGAAAACCTTTAAAAAGTGCTAAAAAATTAGTGCTTTCGGGAGGAATATTGAGTCATTCGTTAATATTTCCTTAAAGGGTCTGGTCCTTGATATGACAATTTATATAAGTGACTGAATTGACTTAATTTCAAGGAAATATTGCGTTAAAATGGCCCTCGACCGTAACAAGAAGAACAAGAAAAAAGGAAAACTATCTGACCGACGATTAAAGCGTCAGATTCGTGATGCTAAGAAGAAAGAAGGAGGAAAATCTTCTTGGCAAGAATGGAAGGAGACTATTGTCTTTGCACTTATCGTGGTTCCACTCCTGAACATTTTTGTCCTTCAGTCCTACGCCATACCTACTTCTTCTATGGAAGGTAGTATGCTGGTAGGAGATAAGCTCTTTGTTTCCAAGTTTCACTATGGGGTTAAAATTCCAAACACCCCATTGGCGCTGCCATTTATGCATAACCGAATTTGGGGCACAAATATGAAGTCGTACACCAGCTTGCTCAAGCTACCCGATTGGCGTTTACCCGCTTTTGAGGGAATAGACAGCGGAGACATTTGCGTTTTCAATTGGCCCGTGGGCGATACGATGACCGCCAAGTATTTAAGTACTCGCTCTTACTATGACTTAATTCGCAAGGAAGGGCGATCTGCCGTGGAGAGGAAATACGACCTAGTGCTTAGTCCCACAGACAGGAAGGAAAACTACGTAAAGCGTTGTGTGGCCGCGGCAGGTGATACCTTGGAAATCATTGATGGAGATATATTCATCAGTGGCAAACCATTTCAGGATCACGAGAACGTGCAGCATATGTATTTCGTAACGACTACTGGCCAAGGCATTAGTAAGAAAAAAATGCAAGAGCTCAATATTCGCGAGGTATTTCAAATGCGTGGCAGTCCGAGTACTTGGGGCATTATGATGAATAAGGAAACCGCCAAGACGGTAGAAGGATTTCAAAAAGTAACCGAAGTCAAAAGGAGAATGAGCGAGCGAGGAGAATATGACGCAAACTTATATCCGCACAACGAAAAGTTTCCTTGGTCTATCGACAACTACGGCCCGCTGTATATGCCGAAGGAAGGCGATAAGATTGCAATGACCGAAGAGAATTACATTCTTTATGAGCGTGCTATTCGCGTGTACGAAGAAAATCCTAGTCTCCGTTGGAAAAATGGCAAAGCTTATATAAATGGTGAAGTCATTGAGGATTATACTTTCCAAATGGACTATCACTATATGATAGGTGATAATCGTCACAACTCACAAGACAGTCGCGCTTGGGGCTTTGTGCCGAAGAACCATATTTCAGGGAAACCAATTTTTGTTTGGTTGTCTACCTATCCTCCGGGAACAGGTCAGGGTTGGATCAACTGGAAAAAGTGTTTCCGTTTGCTTAAATAATTTGCCTAGCCTGTCTCGAAAAACCTGGTATTGGGGACTCGCATTCTTTATCCTTGCGTGGTTTTTCGCGCGTATATTTTTTGTACAGACTTTTACCGTTACTTCCGAAAGTATGGAAGGCTCACTCTTAAAGGGAGACAAGGTCTTGGTTTCGAAAATGGCTTATGGTGCACGTCTCCCTAACACGCCACTATCGCTTCCCTTTCTACCGGATAAACTTCCGTGGTTGGAATGGAAAACATACTTTCCTTACATCCAACTACCCTATTTGCGCTTTGAACCCGAAAACGAAATTGTCTCGGGAGATATTATTGTTTTCAATTTTCCGCCAGATCATTTAGAGGGAATTCCCGTTGACAAACGCGAGACTTACATAAAGCGCTGCGTAGCCACGGCAGGAGATACGATCGAGATAAAAACGGGTTACATCTTCTTAAACGACTCTCTTTACCTAAATCCCACTCTTACGCAACACGAGTATCACGTTAGTGTAAAGCAATTATTTTCGCAAGAAAAGTTGGACAGTCTTACGGTTACAAACTTCCAACTTATTGATCAAAACACCTACTCGATGCATATCAATGAGCGACAGATTTATCTCTTGGGCATTTCCGATAACGTGACCAATATGCTGCCTTTGGTACGTCGACCTGGTTGGATGGATAAAGCCGTGTTTCCCAACCATAGCAGATTTAAATGGAACTTAGACAATTTTGGGCCTTTGTGGGTTCCGAAGAAAGGTGAAAGCATTCCGCTTACGCGAGAGAATTGCATTTTATACGATGACATTATTTCTCATTTCGAAGGAAATGACTCTTTCGAGTGGCGCGCTACTAGCGACGCGCCGTACGTAAACGGCGAGTTGGCTCAAGCGTACACTTTCAAAATGGATTATCACTTTGTGATTGGTGACAACCGCTACAACTCAATAGACTCGAGACATTGGGGATTTGTACCTGAAAGCCATGTACTTGGTAAACCGACTTATGTTTGGCAATCGCTGGATGGTGAGACGGGTGATGTTGCAGAGATGGGTAAGATTCGATATGGGAAATATTATAACCATTGGTGGCGAAAGTGGGATTCTATTCGTCGGGCTCGTGAAGTTCCTAAATTGAGGAAGGATGGCGAGCATTTGGAATTGTTGAATATTCCGAATGAGGAGCTGGATAGTGTGCGTTTGAATTAAGGTTGCGAGTTTCGCGTGAGGGATAGAGGGGTTTGTTTGAGCTCCTGTTGTTTTCGAGCACAAACACTTAGCTCCTTGGAGCTAGATGTGTTTTGCACGAAGAAAACAGAACAGAGCGAGCCCCGAAAGCCCGACCCTTTGCGCAGCAAGAAGGGGCACGCCCAAAATAATTTAACAGATAAACACTCGAAATTCACAGACGTGGACAACCCCTAATCCCTCTCAAGAGGGGAACCTCGTCGATTGCCTGCGGCAATCGCACTCCCATACTAATTATGAATTAGCCTACTCCTCCAACACTTTCAAAACCAACTTACCCTTTTTATCTCCGGTGAAAAGTCGCTTATAGGTATCGTGAAAATTTTCGATGCCGTCGTAGATGTCTTCTTTGCTTTTTAGTTTGCCTGCGGCCATCCATTGCGCCATGGTCATTGCGGCTTCCTTATATCTGTTGGCGTAATCGAAAACGACCATGCCTTCCATGCTGGCGCGATTGACTAACAGTGATAGGTAGTTGCTTGGGCCTTTGATTGGCGTCGTATTGTTGTACTGCGAAATTGCCCCGCATATGACTACGCGTGCATTACGTCGCAAACGTGTGAGCGCGATATCCAGGATTTCGCCTCCTACATTATCAAAATAAATGTCTAATCCCTTGGGGCAAGTTTCCTTTAAGCGCGTGGCTACGTTTTCATTTTTGTAATCAATACAATCGTCGAAGCCCAATTCGTCAATTACATATTTACACTTCTCTGGACCACCAGCTATACCGATAGCAGTACAGCCTTTAATCTTTGCAATTTGTCCTACAACACTTCCAACCGCTCCCGCTGCTCCAGAAACCAAGACCACTTCGCCTTCCTTTATTTTCCCTACTTCAGTTATGCCGAAGTAGGCAGTCATACCGGTCATGCCTAAGGTGCTCAAATAAAGAGGCAGCGGAACCAAGCTCTGATCTACTTGGTAATATCCTTTTCCATCGCTTACGGCATATTGCTGCACGCCTCCAATTCCAGAAACAAAATCGCCTACTTTAAACTTTGTATTGTTTGATTCAATAACTTCTCCAACCGCTCCGGCGCGCATAACCGATCCTATTTCCATCGGGGCGATGTAGGATTTCATATTGTTCATCCACCCACGCATAGCAGGATCGAGTGAAACGTAATGTTGCTTCACCAAAATTTCTCCCTCGCCAATTTTTGGAATCGGATTACTTTCCAAAGACCAAGTGTCGGCTTGGGCTTCTCCCACTGGTCGCTTTACAAATAGCAGTTGCTTGTTCATTTATGTTTTGTTTAAAGAGAAGTGCCTCCGTCAAGGGTTATCGTTTGTCCGGTAACAAACTTTGATTGATCCGAGGCCAACCAACAAATGGCTTCTGCAATTTCGTTGGCCTCACCAAATCGTCCCATAGGAATGAAGCGTTTGAGTTTTTCACTCATATCTGGGGCCGCTGCCAGCAATTGATCTAACAAAGCAGAATGCGTATAGCCAGGACAAACAGCATTGATTCTTATGTTTTTTCTACCGTATTCCAGCGCCGCAGATTTTGTCATTCCTACAACGGCAAATTTGCTCGCCGAATATGAGAGGTTGTTACCGGAAGCTACCAGTCCAGCCAAAGACGCAACGTTGACTATGTTACCGTGCCCTTGCTTCATCATTTGTTTTAGCGCTGCTTGCATACAATAGAATACTCCAGTTTGATTGACCGCAATAACATTGTGCCAATCGTCGTGTGTATGTTCGGCGGTTTTTAACTGATGTTTTCCTCCAATCCCTGCATTGTTTACCAGCACGTCTATCTGCCCGGCCTGTTCGACAATTTGTTCGATATGCGCCGCTACTTCTTCAAATT
Organism: uncultured Chitinophagales bacterium; assembly: GCA_964654535.1. Taxonomy (GTDB): domain Bacteria; phylum Bacteroidota; class Bacteroidia; order Chitinophagales; family UBA2359; genus CAZZIZ01. The sequence goes on along the minus strand of CAZZIZ010000116.1, from coordinate 5,294 downwards.
GAGTTACATCTAGTTTTGCTGCCCTAGCTTGTCCACCTGATTCTGTAATCGACTTAACCGTATTCTGCGCATTGGCTTCATTGATATCGGAAACAAAGACCTTTGCTCCGTGTTTCGCAAACAAAGACGCAGTGGCAGCGCCTATACCGCTTCCTGCACCTGTAATGGCAACAACTTTATTCTTCAAATTCATAGACGCTAATTAAAACAAATTATCAATTTGATTTTTTTGAATGGCCTGCCACGCAGCATTGCAACAGAGTTCGGAGGCCTTATTTAAGTGCGCAAATTTCGGGTCGCTGGTATGACCATGCTTATAGCGGTAAAAAATTTGCTGAGCGATTACCGCAATTTTAAACAAGCCATAGACATAATAAAAGGTAAGGTTATTTATTGACCTGCCGCTTTTCAATGCATATTGTTCTACAATTTCGGCACGCGTGGGATTCCCTTCCATAATACTTGGAGTGGGGATACCCATTTTCATAAAGTCGGGATCGCTACTGGTAATCCAATAGCCCAATGTTGTTCCGAGATCCATTAAGGGGTCACCCAAGGTGCACATTTCCCAATCTAGAATTGCTGAAATTTCTCGCCAGGAGTCATCTTTAAAAACTACGTTATCGTATTTGTAGTCGTTGTGTATGAGCGTGTGCTCGTATTCTTTTGGTTGGTTTTCTTCCATCCAAGCCATGACCTTTTGTGCTGCTGGTACTTCTTCTGTAGCAGCGGCTAAATATTGCTTACCCCAATTTCGAACTTGCCTTTCTACGTATCCTTCGGGTCGTCCCAAGTCAGCAAGATTAGCAGCCATATAATCAACGTTATGAAACTCCACGAAGGTGTCCAACCAAGTGTTGGCTATTATTTTGAACTCACTAGGCGAGACTTTTCTTTTAAAAGCAGATTTTGCAGTGAGTATCTCTCCTTCTACTTTGCTCATAACATAAAACGGAGCACCGATTAAGCTTTTATCGTCGGTATAGAAAAATGCTTCCGGCGTTTTGCTAAATACCTTTTTTAAATTGCTCAAGACCTTGTACTCGCGTCCCATATCGTGTCCGCGTTTGGGCGCAGCTGCAGGAGGTCTGCGCAGCACGTACGCTTTGTTTTCTATGGAAAGCAGATAGGTAAGGTTTGAAAAGCCATTTGAAAACTGCAGCACTTCCAAGTCACTACTGAGTTTATCAATTAAACCGTTCTCGTGCAGAACCTGTTTTATTTTCTGCTCGTTAAGCTCTTCGCCTTCGCGAACCGGCTTGGTAAATGGCTTCGATTCCATTTTAACTATTCGCGTATTTCTTGATGGTGTTTTTACCTAGCTGGCTCATATGCACTTCATCTGGGCCATCGGCAAGTCGAAGTATTCTGGCTGCTGCAAAAAAATGAGCCAAGGGGCTATCCTCGCTTACACCTTTTGCTCCTAATATTTGTATGGCTCTATCAATAACACGTAGGGCCATATTGGGCGCAACAATTTTTATCATAGCAATAAGATCTTTGGCGGCCCTATTTCCTAATCGATCCATTTTATCGGCGGCAGATAAAACCAGCAAACGAGTTTGTTCTATTTCACAAGCCGACTTGGCAATGTCTTGACGAATGCTACTATATGTGTCTAAGGTCCGTCCAAAAGGTTCTCGGTATGTAGTGCGGCGTGACATTATTTCTAAAGAACGCTGGGCCATACCGACTAAGCGCATGCAGTGATGTATTCTTCCTGGCCCCAATCGTCCCTGCGCTATTTCGAATCCCCGACCCTCGCCAAGAATCAAGTTCTCTTTTGGTACACGTACATTCTTGAGCTCTATTTCGGCATGACCTTCTGGAGAATCGCTAAAGCCAAATACACTCAACGGTCTGATAATTTTTAAACCTGGGGTATCCATAGGCACCAAGACCATACTCTGTTGCAAATGCCGACTTGCATTGAAATCGGTTTTACCCATGACAATGGCAATTTTACAATTAGGATCCATAGCACCAGAAGACCACCACTTTCTACCATTGATCCGATAGTGATCGCCATCTAATTCTATGGCAGTCTCAATGTTTGTGGCATCGGAAGAAGCTACGGCTGGTTCCGTCATCAAAAAGGCAGAGCGAATTTCGCCGCGCATGAGTGGTTGAAGCCACTGAGCTTTTTGCTCGGCTGTTCCGTATTTCGCCAGCACCTCCATATTACCAGTATCGGGAGGACTGCAATTAAAAACTTCAGAAAACCACAAGGAACGACCCATTAGTTCCGCACAAGGCGCATAATCCAAATTGCTGTATCCAGGACTTAGGTCTCCGTAAGATTCGGGAAGAAAAATATTCCACAAACCTGCATCCCTGGCTTTTTCTTTTAGCGCTTCTAAGCCAGGCCACTTTTTCCAGGCGTTTTCGGGTTTGCTTGAAAAAGCCAACACTTCCGCATCAATTGGTTCGAGATGGCCTTCAATAAAGGACGCTACCCTTTGCTTTAGTTCGGCGGTTTTTTCGCTGTATTGGAAATTCATATTGCCTACTTATCCTGAAATGAGATAACCACCATCGGCAGTATAAACACCACCCGTCATATAAGACCCCGCATCCGAAGCAAGGAGCATAACCAAGCCCGCCATCTCATCGGGATCGGCAACGCGACTCAGTGGAATCATTTTTTCGTAACCCGCACGTAGCTGTTCGTTCGTCCATAAACTTTCGCTAAACTTTGTCTTGACCAAGCCAGGACAAACTACGTTCGATCTAATGCCATATCGCCCCCATTCCTTCGCTTGATTTTTGGTCAGCATTATTAAGGCAGACTTGGTCATACTATATAGTCCCAGTTTAAATCCAGGATGAATTCCTTCTACCGAAGAAATATTGATGATACTTCCTCCACCATTTTCTTTCATCTGGGCTAGCACCAGGTTCGAAAGCAACCAGGGCGCCTTAACATTGACGTGCATTATTTTATCAAAGACTTCATCGCTTGCTTCTTCCAGCGCACCGTATACCGGATTAACAGCTGCATTGTTTACCAAAATATCAATGCGCCCGTATTCGGCTATAGTTTTTTGAATAAGTTCTTCGCGTTGATCTGACTTCCCTACGTGGCATGCAATTCCCATGGCTTCTAGTCCTTCTTCACGGAATGTCGCAGCAACTTCATCTAGCACTTCTTGCTTCCGACTGCTAACAACCACCTTGGCTCCCTGCTCCGCCAAACCACGCGCAATGGACAGACCAATTCCTTTACTTGAACCAGTAACTATGGCCACTTTTTCACTAAGATCAAATCGTTGCTTTATACTCATTCAGTTTTTCAAAAAGGGGTTAAAGAAATTACGTTCAGTCAAGTGCTTACACAAAAACTTTTGCATCACTGGCAATAGTAAGCGCCTGAGGGTCGAGTAACACTTCTGCCAAGCCATTTGTTTTAGGCAGCTCGTATTTAAAGAAGAACCGCATAGCGTGTATTTTGCTTTCGTAAAACTCAGGACTATACTCCTTGCTACCAGACACCAATGCTGTGTGCGCTTCTTTTCCAATTTCCAGCCACTGCCAAGCAATAACGATTGTACTAAAAAATTCCATAAATGGAGTGGCGTCGGCTAAGAATCTTTGATAATCTCCTTTTAACGCATGTGCCCCGAGAGATTGAAGTACTTTTTGGGTCAGTTGTAACTTCTCTCCTAGTTTTTTAGCATTCGCGCTTAGCGGCTCATAAGCACTGCAAGCGCTTATACTCGCTGTTATTTCTTCTGATAGTAAGGCTAGGGCCTGACCATTTGCCATCGTAATTTTTCTTCCCAACAAATCCTGAGATTGTATACCAGTGGTACCTTCGTAAATGGCAGAAATACGAATGTCCCTGAGATACTGCTGCAAAATATAGTCCGAACAGAATCCGTATCCGCCAAGTACTTGGACGCCCAAGTTGACGGAAACAATACCCATTTCGGATGGATAGGTTTTTACAATTGGCGTGAGAATCTCCAACAGTAATTTGTACTTCTTTGCTTCCTCGGGATCGTTCGAAGCTTGTGCCAAATCATAGTAGCGAGTAGCCAAAACATTAAGACTCAGCGCACCTTCCGTCACCACCTTTTGCGTCAACAACATTCGTCGTACATCTGGGTGATTGATAATTAAGGTTTGTTCTTGTTGTGCATCTTTTTTGCCCGAACTGGTTAACTGTCTTCCTTGTGGTCTTTCTTTGGCGTAAGCCAATGAAGCGTGATAAGCAGCCGTAGCAATTGCAACTGCACCGCGCCCTACACCTATGCGCGCCGCGTTCATCATTAAGAACATATAACTCAAACCTTGGTTGGCCTCACCTACCAACCATCCGCGGCAATTTTCTTTTTCACCAAAGAATAAGTGCGTGGTGCTATAACCTCTTTGCCCCAATTTCTGAAAGTCCGCGGCGGTAACTACATCATTTGATTCCAAGTCCCCTCCTTCGCCTGGACGATTTTTGGGTACCACAAAAAGAGAAATACCCTTAGTTCCAGGAGGTGCGCCTTTAATACGAGCCAAGACCAAGTGCACTATGTTTTCAGCACCGACATAGTCACCAGCAGAAATAAAAATCTTCTGACCGCTTATTTGATAGGCGTCGCCATCTGGTGTTGCCGAAGTAGTTATATCTGAAAGCGAGCTTCCAGCCTGAGGCTCCGTTAAACACATCGTTCCACCCCATTGTCCCGCGAGCATTTTTGGTAAGTAAATATCCTGCAAAGCTTGACTGCCAAAATGCGAAATCAATTCAGCAGCACCGATTGTTAAACCAATGTAGCCCGGCAAATGGTTGTTGGCAGCTTCTTGGATAAAAATAGAAGCATTGGTGGCCATAGCTGGAAGTTGCATACCGCCCTTATCATAAGGAAAGCTGCCAGAAACAAATCCCATTTCTCCTCCCGCTTTCATGTATTTAAGTACTTGCGGGTGAACAATTATTTCTCCATCCTTAAAATGCGCTGCCTGCTCATCCATTTCTTTATAAAAAGGATACAACTCTTTGTCCGAAAAATCTTTCACAGAATCGAGCAACATATCAATGGCTTCTCTGTCATAATCGGCATAGCGCTCTTGTGCCAAGACGCTGTCCAAATCATGAATGTTGTAGAGCAAAAATTTCAAGGTTTCAATATCTACATATCGCTTAGACATAAATCACAGTGTTTAGAGATATAAGGTAGTAGTTTTTTTAGCGAATATTCACTAATTCGGTGTGCATAGGGTGACTTCGCGTCTGTTATCTAGGGGTCGAATGCTATAGCATGAGAATAGTGATACGGTCATTTATTTGGGCGTACCCCCAA
>CAZZIZ010000115.1:0-11181 GCA_964654535.1 uncultured Chitinophagales bacterium | reverse complement strand
AACAGAGCGAGCCCCGAAAGCCCGACCCTTTGCGCAGCAAGATGGGGCACGCCCATACTCGCCTCACCTTCTACCAAACAAATTCAGTAGTCTAAAGAAACCTCCTCCTTCATCTGTACCCAATCTAATTTGATTCTGTACTTCTGTCGAATACCTCATCGAATGGTTTTGGCGGATTTTGAACTCAAGGCATATGCAGTAGCTTGCCCCTAGTTTAGTTTTTAGGTTTTGATTACACTGAGCTCAGGAGTGCGTTTCTAGGAATGCGCTCCTTTTTTATAGGTCTAAGCGGTAAACCGTTTCTTTGCTTTCTTCACGGCCTGTATCAACGAAGCCCAGTTTTTTGTAGAGTTGTTTTGCTTCAACGTTGGTGGGGACAAAGGACACAAAAATATTCTTGTCTGCGCCCAGCTTTTTCATGTTCTCGATGGCAATTTTGCTGGCACGTTCTGCTATGCCTTGTCGACGGTGTGCCTTGTCAACCATTAGTCGACCAATCCACCACTCACCTTTGTCTTCTATAAATTTCCCATAAAGCATAAAGCCAACTGGTTCGTGACGATAGTAGATGGCCATAGGGTAGGTTTCAGGCTCTACATATGCTTCGGCTATGGAATACATATTGGGCGCCACGAATTTTTCTTCGTGCTCCTCCACCTTGAGCTTGACCACTCGCTTGAAATTTACCCTCGAAACAGGCACCAATTCTAATAGTCCTTCGGTCATAGGGCTAAGTTATTCTAATTTTGATTTTCTGAGACTAAGTCGGGGTGTATTTCAGGCGAATTCTCTAGGCATTGTTAACTTAGCTAAGAGAAACTTATGGCGAAGAAATTAATAAAACGGAAGGGGCTGAGTAAGACGATTTTAACCCGCGGCTTCGAACTAATGTCGCGCGCGAAAGCGATGACCGAAATCTACGAGGCCAACTTTAAAGTGGTTTCTAAATATGTACACGCCACTTCACGTGGGCACGAGGCTATTCAATTGGCGCTGGGCATGCAACTTAAGCCTTGCGATTTTGCATACCCATATTATCGAGATGATTCTATGTTGCTGGCTATCGGTATGCGGCCTTATGATTTGATGCTGCAATTGCTCTGTAAAAAAGACGATCCTTTTTCTGGTGGGCGAACATACTACTCCCACCCAAGTTTGCGAGACGACGATAAACCGAAAATTCCGCATCAATCTTCTGCAACTGGTATGCAAGCCATACCTGCTACTGGTTCTGCGCTGGGTTTGCAATACAAAGAACAATTGAAACTCAACGGAAAGGATAAACCAGTAGTGGTTTGTTCTTTGGGAGACGCTTCCGTTACTGAGGGAGAAGTGGCAGAGGCTTTTCAAATGGCGGCGCTGCGTCAGTTGCCAATTTTGTACTTAGTGCAGGACAATAATTGGAACATATCTGCCTCAGTGGACGAAGTGCGCGCGCAAGATGCTTTCGAATACATAGAGGGTTTTAAAGGCATAGAAGCTTTTAGTATAGACGGCTCGAACTTTACAGAGTGTTTTGAAACGGTAAGGGAAGCGCTCGAAATAATAAGAAAGGAACGTCGTCCGGTTTTAATACACGCCAAAGTGCCTTTGTTGAATCACCATACTTCGGGGGTTCGTATGGAGTGGTATCGTGACGATTTGGAGGAAGCGCGATCGCGTGATCCTTATCCGGTTTTAGTTAATCAACTTATAGATGCTGGAATCAGCAGAACCAAAATTGATAAAATAGAAGCGAGCTCTGCAGCCTTGGTTGCGGAAGATTTTGCTGAAGCGCAAAAAGCCGAAGACCCTGAAGCTGCAGATTTATACACCCACGATTTTGCACCCACACCAATAGAGTCGGAGCAAGGGGAACGCAGCCCTGCCGATGGGAAGGAAGTAGTGATGGTAGACTGTGCTTTGTTTGCGGTAAAAGAACTAATGCAAAAGCATACCGAATGCTTGCTCTACGGACAAGACGTTGGTAGGCGATTAGGTGGGGTCTTTCGCGAAGCAGCGACCCTAGCAGAAACTTTTGGTGACGAACGCGTATTCAACACGCCGATACAAGAAGCTTTTATAGTTGGCTCTACTGTTGGGATGAGCGCCGTTGGACTTAAACCAATAGTTGAAGTGCAATTTGCCGACTACATATGGCCAGGATTGAATCAGTTGTTCACGGAAGTAAGTCGTTCGTGTTATCTGACCAACGGCAAGTGGCCTGTGTCTATGATCTTGCGCGTGCCTATCGGTGCTTATGGAAGCGGCGGGCCATATCACTCTTCTTCTGTGGAGTCGGTGGTGACCAATATTCGCGGAATTAAAATTGCTTATCCTTCCAATGGCGCGGATTTGAAAGGCTTAATGAAAGCGGCTTACTACGATCCAAATCCAGTGGTCATTTTTGAGCACAAAGGATTGTACTGGTCAAAAATGCAAGGAACAGAAAGCGCTATGTCTATTGAGCCAGATGAAGATTATGTTTTGCCATTTGGTAAAGCGCGCGTGGTGCAAGAAGTTTCTGCGAGCGAGGAATCCTCTTTGACTATTGTGACTTACGGTATGGGCGTCCACTGGGCACTCAATGCGAGTATAGACTTTCCAGGGCAAGTTGAAATAATTGATCTACGCACATTATACCCGCTAGATGAAGCGAGCATATTCGAATCGGTGCGCAAAACGAATAAATGTATTGTGCTTACCGAAGAACCAGTTAACAATTCTTTTGCGCGTAGCTTGAGCGGACTCATTCAAGAAAACTGTTTCGAGTCGCTGGATGGTCCAGTACGAACCATTGGCTCGGAGAACTTACCTGCTATTCCTTTGAACAGCGTATTAGAAGCCGCCATTATTCCTTCAGCCGAAAAAGTAAAAGTGGCTATCGGCGAACTATTGAACTATTAAAAAAACTATGGACGCATATATTGTAGACGGTGTTAGAACGCCGATCGGAAAGTTTACTGGAACCTTGTCAACCATACGCACGGACGATTTGGGAGCTATGGTAATTAAGGAGGTAGTGGGACGCAATAGTGCTATTCCCAAAGAAGCGTACGACGATGTCATAATGGGTTGTGCCAACCAAGCAGGTGAGGACAACCGAAACGTTGCCCGTATGTGTTCCTTGCTGGCGGGCTTGCCCTACAGTGTTCCAGGAGAAACTGTTAATCGACTTTGTTCTTCGGGTTTGTCAGCGATTATTCACGCCAACCGCGCTATAAAAGCGGGCGATGGCGATCTGTTTATTGCTGGAGGGGTAGAACATATGACCCGTGGCCCTTGGGTTATTTCAAAAGTCTCGAAACCTTTTGGCCGCGATGCGCAAATGCACGATAGTAGTTTTGGCTGGCGATTTGTCAATCCGAAAATGCACGAAACTTACGGAACTGACGGTATGGGTATTACTGCCGAGAATCTCTACGACGTGCATAAAATAAGTCGTGAAGATCAAGACGCTTTCGCAGCTTGGTCGCAACAAAAAGCAGCAGCGGCCCAAGAATCGGGTAGGCTGGCTAAAGAAATAATCTCGGTAGAAATACCCCAACGAAAAAAAGATCCAATCGTTTTTGATAAAGACGAGTTTATCAGAGCGGGAACTACTCCCGAAATATTGGCGAAGCTTCGCCCAGCCTTTCGCAAGGAAGGTGGCACCGTTACCGCAGGTAACGCATCAGGACTCAATGATGGAGCGGCAGCAGTTATTGTTGCCTCGCAAAAAGCGGTAGACCAATACGGACTTAAACCACTAGCGAAAATTATCAGTTCTGCGGTGGTTGGTGTAGAGCCGCGTATTATGGGCATTGGGCCCGTTAAAGCTTCGAACAAAGCTTTAGAAAAAGCTGGCATCACGATGGAACAAGTCGATGTTATAGAGCTCAATGAAGCCTTCGCGGTGCAGGCCTTGTCTTGCATGAAAGAGTGGGGGCTCGCTTATGACGATCCGCGTTTGAATCCTAATGGCGGTGCCATTGCCATAGGACATCCCTTAGGAATGACAGGTGCGCGTCTCGCGCTGTCTGCTGCCATTGAACTACACGAGCAACAGAAGCAGTATGCTTTGGTGACTATGTGTGTAGGTGTGGGTCAGGGTTATGCTGCTATCTTGGAGCGGGTGTAAATGCGCGTTTCGTGAACTAGACCATTAGTTCTTTAGACTTGTCTTTTTGTTCATAAGTATCCCAATCCTATATGCAACAATGTTTCATTTAGAGGCAACCCTATCAAATCTGACTACGTCTTAACAATGTGAGGGTAGGAAATTTATTCATTTTACTAGTTGTTGGACTGCTTTGCATGGGTTGTCCTGATGAGGAGTTTCAGGGGTTTTCGGGTATGGGAAAGCGGCCTGTATATGTTTCTGTTGACGAGCTTGACAATATTGAAAATTTGGCTCCACAAGAAATTGAGCAAACCGGCCCTATATTTTTACAGAACGATTTGTTCTTTATGGTTGACCTGGGAAAGGGTATTCACGTGTTTGATGTTGCGGATGGTCAGCAAGAATCCGCATTGACTTTTATCAAAATTCCAGCAGTTAGCGACTTCACAGTAGATGGTAATACTTTGTTTTGTGATAGTTGGACTGACTTGATAGCTATTGATATTTCGGACATCTTCGACGTTCAGTTATTGAGCCGAACTGCCGATGTTTTTGACCCGCTGTTGTTCCCTCCATTATTCGCCGGAATTTTTGAATGCATTGACTTGGAACGCGGTGCTGTAGTAGGCTGGGAAGATGCGATGCTTGACAATGCTCTTTGCGAGATTTTTAATTGAAACCATTATGAGAAAATTTTACTTCAGTTCATTATTTATTGCCGTTTTTGCCTTTTGTGGTTGCAATAGTGATAATTCACTACTAAGCCCTAACGGAAATGGTACCTCGGGTTCTATTACACGTTTTGCCACTTTAGGTGAATTTATGTATGTAGTGAACCCTTCCGAATTACAAACCTTTGATATTAGCGATCCAGAGAACCCGGTTTTACTTTCTAGACTAGAAACCGATCCAGGTTTAGAGACAATATTTATTTATGAGAACCGAATTTACTTAGGATCAAGACTCGGACTCTTCATTATCGGGATAGACGATCCGGCCAGTCCGGTCTTGCTTTCGCAGACTGGTCGTATGGATGTAGAGCTATTAGGTGCCTGCGATCCTGTAGTTGTTCGTGACGATTTTGCATATTCAACTGTTAAGATAATAGAGAACATTTGTGGAAATGTAAACGCTAGGAGTGCGCTACTTGTATTTGACGTTAGTAATTCAGAAGAGCCTTTAGAACTAGCAAGCTTCGACTTAAACATTCCGAATGGCTTGGGAATAAAAGATAATTACCTCTTCATTTGTGATACTGGCGCGGATTTGCTTAAAGTCTTTAGTATTATAGATCCTGCGAATACTATTCCAAGAGTAGATTTAGATTTTGCCCTTGCGGATCCGATAGATCTCATCGTAGACAATGATAGAATGATTGTTTCTACCGCCGAGGATTTTAAAATTTTAGATGTAAGTGATATCCACTCGATTGAGATTGTGAAAATTATAAGTAGAGTCGAGTGAGATTTATAGTAATTCTACTCATAGGACTCTGGTCAACAGGTCTCAGTGCCCAATTCATTCGTGATTACGAAACTGAAAAAAGCGCAGACACTTTTCTTGGAGAAGCCTGGTACGATAATCCGTCTTTGAGGGTGAGTGTTTTAGGTCTTGGGAATATACTCAATGGTGGTTTCGGAATTGTTTACGAATATCCCTTTCACAAATATTGGTCAGCCGAAATAGAGGCTGGTCCTATATTCCATTCTGTAAGACCAAATTTCAAAGGTGAATTTCATAGAGGTATCAGAAGTAGAATTTCAGTTAAACACTTTTTAGGTCGTTATGAAACTGATAATTACTACGTAAAGTTTCTCTACAAATTCAATTACGCTTTTACAAGAACCAACGTAGCCCTTTTAGATCCTTCTGCAACATTTCGTGAAACGCGAATAGTAGAAGGAACTACATACACACACGGAGGCTTAATTTATTTAGGCTATGCCATGTCTTTTGCATCTCGGCCTCGCTGGATAGTCGATATTGCGATTGGAGGAGGATATTTTGAACGAGTCATTAATGATGATATTCCAGCTGGATTTAGTGCTGGAGATGGAGGAGATGGGCCACTATCGAGGAGCGGAAGTGGAACATCAATCGACCTCAGTGGAACCGTTCAAATTGGTTTTCATTTTTTTAAAGTCAAGGAGTAATTTTTGTATTGGGCGTGCCCCACTCACTTCTTGGCCAAGGCCAAAGTTCGGGGTCGGGCTTTCGGCAGTCGCTCTGTTCTGCTTCCTTCACGCATTGCACATCTAGCTCCAAGGAGCTAAGTGCAAAGGTTCGTTAGCAACAGGAGCTTCGACAATGCCTCTATCCCTCACGCGAAAAAAAACTTGGGAAAAGGACTTATCGAATCAAAGTAATGTTGCCTCCAAACTGAACCGGCTCTTCCGTTTCCGATTCGCAGATACACTCAAAGACGTAAACTCCGGTTGGTGCATCTTCGGCCCTAATGGTTCCGTTCCATAGATTCAAGGTGTTACTCTGTTTGAAGTTGACTCTTTCGAAAACCAACTTTCCCCAGCGATCATAAACAGTGAAGCTCAGGGTTAAATCATTTTCTTCGGTACCGAGGATGCGTAAGATATCATTTACACCATCGCTGTTTGGAGAAAAGGCAGTAGGGATGAGCACATCGCGAAAGCAAGCGCCACAACTTTGATCGTCGTTGCTTGGGTCATCGTCGCAAACGCCGCATACGTCAGTAGTGGCTGTACCTCCTACAACACCTGCACAGTCTGCACATAAATTATCATTTGTGGGATCAGCATCGCATACGCCACATTCGTCTTCGTAAGCGGGACCATCAGGAATTCCTTCGCAATCTAAACAAGCGTTGTCATTGCTGGAGTCGTCATCGCAAACGCCGCAATCGTCTAATGTAGAACTTCCTCCCAGCACGCCGGCACAGTCTTCGCAGGTTTCGTTGTCGTTGCTTGGGTCGGAGTCGCAAACCATGCAAGCGTCTAAAGTGGCATTACCGTTTGGAACGCCGTTGCAATCTTCACATTCATTATCGTTCGTTGGATCGCTATCGCAAACCAAGCAGTCGTCTAAGGTTGCGGTGCCATTTGGAACGCCGTTGCAGTCTTCGGGTGCGATACTGGAAACAGCGCAAACCGCATCGATATCCGCGCCCGGACCATCTAAAGAGCAGATAGCAGAACCTCCTGAGGCATCGGTAAGTCGTACGGCATTAAATTTTAACTCACCGAAAGCAAAACCTGGAAAAGAGAGATCGAGATCTAATGAGGCGGCCAGTCCACCAATTCCTCCAATGTTGTAGTAATCACCAATCGAAAAGGCGATTCCCGAATTTGCTACTACGTTTTCAGTGAAGGCGTCGTTGGGACGAAGGGCAATTGAGGTTCCTTCAAAGGGTGGTCCCGCTTCAAAAACCCAAATGTCTGGATCGTTGTTTCCGGAGTTAACCAAAAGATTATTGGTAAAAGCAATTTCGATAAATCCACCGTCTCCGAGAAAGACTATTTCTGGTGAATCGCCAGAGCTGCCGTCGTGATCATTTAGACCAAGTGCTCCCTCTGGGTTTGGGTCGATATTGCCAGGACAGCCTGATTCGTAGGCAATTACTTCATCGCCAAAACTTAGTCCATCCCCACAATTATCGCAGCCGTTAATTGCGAGAGGTGCTGCAAACACAATGCAGCCAGTATCCATACAATCGATAAGACCGTTGCCATCGTTATCGATGCCGTCGGCACAAAGCAGTGCCGTGTTTTCTTGGGCTAAGCATGGAAGGGTGAAGAATACGAGGGCTAGTACTTTGAGAACTCTAATCAAGATGCTTGGGTTTATTAATTTGGCTCGTTCAAGGTAGTGATAAATTAGACTTGTTTAACATGAGTGAGCAGGGGACGGTTCAATGATTGTAAGAGAAATGCAATAATTAGGCTCTTTAAAGAGGTTTTGAAGGAAAACGCTTGTATTGTGTCAGACGTTGGGAGAAAGGATTAGGTTGTGCTTGTCTGTAGTATAGTGTGCTTTCTTGTTTGAAAAATTTACGGGTTTGGCGGTCTATGCTAGTCTTGAAAAATGTTTGTTTTAAAGGGTCCGAAGTGCTTTGAACAAAAATTGAAAAGAGTGGCTTCAAAAATGCCACAGATAAATCCGGCTAGTGCGAATAGTAAGGGCATTCCAATGAGGGCTCCAAATGCAAGAAGGGTTCCAATACTGAGTCCAGGTGATTCTGCGGCGGTCATCCATCCTAGACTACTGAGCGAGTCTATTAGTAAACCGCCAAAAGAATATATTATGCCTGCGACCATTCCGATAAAACAGAAAAGCGTTGCTTGAAATTTTGCGAAGGCTATGGTCTTTAATTGGGTCATGCTGTTTATCAAGCAGGCTATATCTTATCCAATTTCTCTACCGTCCGCTCGTTTTGAATGTTGCCTGTATTCAAAGTTGTAGCTGGTTCAAACAACATTACAGAAACTTCTTCCGGCGCATAAGGTTTGTGCTCGACTCCTTTTGGAATAACTACAAACTCACCAGGGTTTAGCTCTAGGGTTTGGTCTTCCAATTCAATAAACAAAGTACCAGCGATGACGTAGAAGAGTTCGTCTTCATTGTCGTGCTTATGCATTACGAACTCGCCTTTTAACTTGGCGAGCTTGACTTGCTGGCCGTTTAGGTCGGCGACTATTTTCGGCGACCAATGGTCTGCGAAGCTGTTTAGTTTTGCTTGAAGGTTTACTTTTTGGATTTGCATATCATCGATTTTTGAGCACCCTTTGCGTGAGGGATAGAGGCCTTTGTCTGAACTCCTGTTGGAAAGGGCAAGATAAGCACTTAGCTCCTAAGAGCTAGAGGTGCTTTTTGCTCGGTCCAGAACAGAGTGAGGGCCGAAAGCCCGACCCTGGGCCTATCCCTTTCCGCTTGCGGAAGAAGGGAGAGGCGCTGGGGCACGCCCAAATTATTCCCCTTAAACAGACCTTTTACACGCATTGGATGTCATCTTGGAACCTTATTTGCACTTAAACCTATACTTGAGCTGCTGTGCATAGAAATGTGCCGCGCTTTCGAATTAAAGACTACTTTTGCACGCTGAAAATACCCCTAAATAAAGGAGATGTCTGACATTAGAAACATTGCCATAATTGCACACGTTGACCACGGTAAAACAACCTTGGTGGACAAGATTTTTCACCAAACGGAATTGTTCAAATCGCACGAGGAAGTGGGTGAGCTGATTCTGGATAACAACGATCTGGAACGTGAACGTGGTATCACGATTACTTCTAAGAACGTGGCGGTGCGCTACAAGGATGTGAAGATCAATATTATCGATACGCCTGGTCACGCCGACTTTGGTGGTGAGGTGGAACGTGTTCTTAAAATGGCTGATGGCTGTGTGCTTTTGGTTGATGCTTTTGAGGGACCGATGCCGCAAACGCGTTTTGTTACTTCTAAGATGATTGAGCTGGGCTTGAAGCCTTTGGTGGTGGTTAACAAGGTTGACAAAGAAAACTGTCGTCCTGAAGAAGTACACGAAGCGGTGTTCGATTTGTTTGCTGACTTGGATGCTACTGAGGAGCAATTGGATTTCCGCACTTTGTACGGAAGTTCTAAGGACGGTTGGATGAGCGATGACTGGAAGGTGAAAACCGATGATATTACTCCATTGTTGGATGCAATTTTGGAGGTGATTCAACCAAAGCCGGTTGAAGAGGGGACTTTGCAAATGCAAATTACTTCTTTGGACTACTCGAACTTTACGGGGCGTATGGCGATTGGTCGTGTGAAACGTGGTGTACTTAAAGAGAACGCTCCTGTAAGTTTGATGAAGGCTGACGGTACGATTACTAAATCACGTATTAAAGAGTTGTTCGTATTTGAAGGTCTGGGAAAGAAAAAGGTTACTGAAATACACGCTGGCGAAATCGCTGCAGTTTCTGGAATAGAGAATTTTCAAATCGGTGAGACGATTGCTGACCACGAAAACCCTGAGGCGCTGCCGATGATTGCTATTGGTGAGCCGACGATGAACTTGATGTTTACGATTAACAACTCTCCTTTCTTCGGCAAGGAAGGAAAATATGTAAACTCGCGTCAGATTCGTGATCGTCTGACTAAAGAGCTGGAAAAAAACGTGGCCCTGAAAGTAGAAGATACTGAGTCGCCCGATTCCTTTATGGTGTTTGGTCGTGGTATCCTGCACTTAAGTGTTTTGATAGAAACGATGCGTCGCGAGGGTTATGAGCTACAAGTAGGTCAGCCTCGTGTTTTGACGAAAGAGATTGATGGCGTGAAATGTGAGCCGATTGAGTTGATGTCTGTTGATGTTCCTGAGGAATTCAGCGGTAAGGTTATCGAATTGGCAACTCAGCGTAAAGGTGAGTTGCGTATTATGGAGCCGAAGGGTAGTCTCATACATTTAGAATTTATGATTCCTTCTCGTGGCATCATTGGCTTGCGTAATAAGGTCTTGACTGCTACTACTGGTGAAGCGGTTATGAACCACCGCTTTGAAAAGTGGGAACCGATGAAGGGTGATATCCCGCAACGTCAGAATGGCGTTTTGGTTTCTATGACCACTGCTACGAGTGTTCCATTTGCGATTAACAAATTGCAGGATCGTGGTAAGTTCTTTATCGATCCGGGAGAGGAAGTTTACGAGGGTCAGATAGTAGGAGAGAATACCCGCGATAACGATATCGTAATCAATATTACCAAAACGAAGAACCTAACCAATATGCGTTCGAGTGGTAAGGACGATAGCGTTAAGATTGTTCCTGCTACTAAGTTTTCTCTTGAGGAAATGATGGAGTACATCCGCTACGACGAATACGTGGAAATAACGCCTAAGAGTTTGCGTATGCGTAAGATTATCTTGACGGAGTCTCTGCGTAAGCAGGCTGCGAACAAGGCGTTGGCGGGGATGAATTTTAGTTAGATCGTTTCTTTAGACTGGCTTGCCTGTCAGTTTATGTTTCTTTTTTGATGGTGAAGCGGATGCTTCAATTCGAATAATGGCACAAGCTCAAGCTTGCGCTAGAAAGTACTGTTAGTAAGTCGGAAGCTGGAGGTGCACTGGCGGTCAATTTTGATTGTCAGCCACCTACTCGATTGTGAGC
>CAZZIZ010000114.1:0-11211 GCA_964654535.1 uncultured Chitinophagales bacterium | reverse complement strand
GAGGCGCACCTATGAGACCGTGCGTAACACACAAACCAACCTTTACCTGTTACATGGGATTTGGAGAGGCCTAATGAAGCCTGTAGAAATTTTTTCAGCGGCTTACCTGCGTGTCAGCACCCAGAGACAAGGACAAAGCGGCCTTGGGCTTGAGGCACAACGGAAAGCGATTGAGCATTTATTGGATGGACAACCGTATGAGGAATTCATCGAGATTGAGAGCGGTAAGAAATCCAAACGCCCTAAGCTAGAAGAGGCCATCGCTTATTGCCGCAAACATAAGTGCAAATTGGTCATTGCCAAACTCGACCGATTGGCCCGTAATGTTCACTTCATATCCGGCCTCATGGAAACGGGTATCGATTTTGTTGCCGCAGATATGCCCAATGCAGATCGCTTCATGCTCCATGTCTATGCCGCCATGGCCGAGGAAGAAGGGCGTAGGATTAGCGAGCGCACAAAGGCCGCTCTCGCTGCGGCAAAGTCGCGGGGCGTCGAGCTTGGGAAAAATGGGAAGCTGTTGGCTAAGGCCAACCGCGATGCCGCAAAAGTGTTTGCCTTGAAAATTGGGAGTAAATTTCCATTGCTTGGAATTACACATGATATGGCCATGGCCGAAATTGCCGAACGTCTGAATGATGCGGGCCTAAAAACACGTGAAGGCGGGATTTGGTACAAGTCCACAGTCTCAAGACTGTTAGAACGATTAAGCTATTTCAACGGAGGGGGCTAACCGGACATACCGAAACTTGCTAAACTAATACGTGAATCGGCATTTATGTGCTACGGATAAAACCGAAGCAAAATTGTAATGTGAGAATTTAGTGGTAATTGCCCGGCAAAAAGATTTCGACATAATTCATGACCGTTTAACCTGGTTGAGCACTAAGGTTATGTCGTCCAACAAACTTGGTCTTACAGATATCAATAATCATGGAGAAGATTTTTATCGTGATTTTTTGAATTTGATATTGGGGTGGGAGTTGGAAAATTTAAACGATGTGCTGGAGGCAAATTTCCCTGCAATTGATTTGGGGGACACAAATCAAAGAATCGCGATTCAAGTAACATCGACAGCAAATCTGAGAAAGGCAAAATATACCGTCAAGAAATTTGTCGAGAAAAAACTACACGAGCAATATGATCGATTGGTTATCTTGAGAATTGGTAATTCTATAAAGCATAAGGCTGAAAAGATTGGCGAAACTCAAAATTATAAACTCATCGTAAAAGATGATATTTGGGACATTCACACTATTCTGAAAGACATAAAATCACGGAATGTGTCTGATATTAGAAAAATAAGAGAGTTCATTGAGCAAGAAATACCAATTGCTTCGCCTCTAAATATAGCGCCCATTGAATCCAATAATATAACTGACAGCAACGTCATTGATGAGGCTATAAAAGGTGAACTTGATGAGTTAAAAAAAGTCCGATTTTTTGCCGGAAGCAGCCCTCACCAAAGAGCTGCACACTTTGCTGATAGGTTGACCAAAGGTGATTTACAAAATGGAAAGCAAGAAATCAAAGAAACAGCAACATTATGGTGCGCCAGAATTCTATCTGCGCAAAACCTAGAGTATGCTCAACAGTTGCTCGCACAATGCCAATCAAAGGATCAAACTGAAGAGTATAAAATTGCAGAGGCGTTTACCACTAAATACTCTGATGTGAACGTAAAAGTCCTCCATAAACTTAAGGACCAAAATAGCCCACTTGCTAATACGGCCAAATTGTTCCTAACTTCCATAGAGACAAACCCCAAAGAAACAGTCGAATGGGTTAACCAATGTGGTTTTAAAGCATCTGATTTCGATACAGATGGCAAATTCAAGCTTCTTCACTTATGTCTTGAGGCAGGAGAATGGGAGCTTGCACAAAATAACTTAGTTCAAGTAACCGAAGACGATTTGCAAATTTGTCCTGTTCTTTATTTCATTAGGGCAATGATAAATTTGCTACAGACAATACCAACACCTTACCGTTCACAAGTTTTTCAAAACGTACCTTTTCATCTAAGTAGTTTTCCTATCCAGACTACACAGAAAGACCAACAATTATTACGAAATGCATCGGAAAATTTTAAGCAATGCGAAAAAGTTGCTTTGGAATTTGATCTGGAAAAAGCTGCACATATAGCCGGTGATTTTGCTTTATGGATAGATTTGCGTAACCCGGAGACTCAGCAAGCGACATTAGAAAGACTTGCAACTCTATCTGCTTCAAATGATGCCTTAAGGTATGCAAACTTTGCTATCCAGTTCGGATTACAAATTGATGATAGCCGGCTGGAACAACAAATAGAGCAACAAACTGCTAGGGAAGGCGGTATCTCTCCAGAAGCCGCTATTGCGAGATTTGCACTGATAACAAGGCAGAAAAGCCGAGCAGAAGCAATAGAGTACTTATCAAGGCACAAAGACGACTTGCAGAAATTCATTAATGTCTCCGCCTTGGCAACGACAGAAATAGACTTGTTGTGTCAAGAAGGCCGAGTAGTTGAAGCCCAGAGCGTATTGGACCAGCTAAAACGGGAAGGTGACACCTTTGAAATTTTAGCTGTTGCCCAAAGGATGATTGATAGTGTTACGCAAGATGATCCGGTAGGTGCAAGGATACAAGAATATCAAGATAAGAAAACACCTGACAGTTTAAACAACTTAACAATATTTTTGGAAGAACAGACAAACTGGATACTACTCGCTAAATATGCGCGGGAATTGCATTCCCAATTTGGCACCGTTGATTCACTGCAAAGATTAGCGTTGGCATTGCATAATTTAGGGCAAGAGCAAGAACTGCTATCCGTATTGAATGAAAACTTAGATTTTGTTGAACAATCCATTTTCTTAAAAAAACTTGAGGCGGAGGCATTGTATAGCACCGGAGAGTTGATGAAAAGTTGGGCTGTTGTTACGGAACTACTTGTAAAAAATAGCACGAAATCGGTTCGTGAGTTGGCGATACATATTGCAATTACTTCTGGAAATTGGAATTGGCTCGTTGAGTTGATAGAAAATGAATGGAAGGAAAGGCAAAATAGAAATGCTTCGGAGTTAATCCGGATAGCTCAATTGGCTCACGCCATTAGTTCCAATAGAGCGCGAGATTTCATTGTTGAAGCTACATCAAAGGCGGACGGAGACGCTGAAGTTTTTGCATCTGCCTATTTCATAGCAAGTAGCGAAGGATGGGAGGACGATAATGTAGCTAAAGGCTTCCTGCCAATAGCCATCCAAAATTCAGGAGAGTCTGGCCCACTTCAGCGAATGTCATTAGAGGAGTTAATGGATCAAGGTCCAGACTGGAGAGACCACCAAAACTCAACTTGGGACAACATTAAACAGGCCAAGATTCCAATGTTCGCAGGGGCCAGACAGCTAAATCGCTCCCTTTGTGAAATGCAGTTGATACAAGCATTGGCCAACCAAGACGAAAGTGATGTTAGGAAGAAATCAATTATAAGAGCCTATTCACCTAAAATCCAAAGCAGAGAAATATCGGCTCAAAATGTCGGTTTGGATGCAACAGCTTTACTCACTTTTGGGCTGCTAGGCAAACTTGGTAAGCTACAGGAGGCTTTTCAGACTATTTACATACCCCATTCAACAATGTTCTGGTTACTCAATGAAAAACAAAGGGTAACTTTTCATCAGCCAAGCCGGTTGAAAAGAGCTCGCACCTTATCAGATTTACTAAACAGTCAAAAACTGTATCGATTTATCCCGCCGGATTCATCTCAGTCTGATTTAATTCCTGATGTTGGTAAAGATTTTGCCGCATTTTTATCCACTGCACAACAGCGTAACAGCAAGGAAACTCCCCATGTTGTTATTCGTCCCTCAGTGGTACATAGGATTGGATCACTGATGAATGATCCTGTAAACTTGTCGGCATATGAAGATGAATTACATTCTTGTTCTGATGTTATAAGGTATTTGAATGCAACAGGACATCTTACCGAACAGCAAAGTCAGAATGCTTATACATTCCTAACAAGCCAAAATGATGCTGGTTTGTCAGAGGCGGAAATCCAATCAGGCAGCGTTTTATATTTAGATGATGTTGCTGTTTCATATTTTCAAACACTTGGTATTTTAAGAAAATTAAAGGATGCAGGGTTGGAACCATATATTTCTAGCTCTCAACTTTCTGAAATGGAAAGCCTATTACGATATCAGCAATTTTCGGAGAGAGCGCTAACAATTATTGAGAACTTAAGAAATTTTCTAGCTGCGGGAATTGAAAGCGGGAAAGTCCAAGTTGGGCCAAGCCCACATAACGTTGAAGAAGAATTAGATGAGTTCAGATCACATCCAAGCATATCGATCCTTGATATAGCATCCAGTGTTGATGCGATTGTTGCTGACGATCCTTTTCTTAATCAACACCCAATCATTACCGTTAATGGGGTGTCCAAACCAATTGTTTCTAGTTGGGATGTTTTTGAGTATTTAACATCAAACGATGCCATTACAGAACTAGAATTAGATGAAGTACGGTACACTTTAAGAAAGTCTGGTTATATCGCCATCTCTCCCTCATTCCAGGAGTTATCAAGGCTGATAAACAAGACTACAATTGCTGATGGTGAAATCATCGAAACGGCTGAACTGCGAACAATAAAAAATAACCTCATGCAAATGCAGATTTTTTCTGCTCTAAATCTGCCTGAAGATGCTGTGTTCGTTGTCAAAATGCACAAAAATATCCGTGATATTGTGACACAGCAATGGAACTCTAAAACAAGTATTGAAATCGTAAGGGCGCGATCAGATTGGCTAGTTGAACAAATAGGTTTTCGTTATTGGGCTCGGTGTTATCCATTTGATGCTGGCACCCATTTAGCCAGTATTGGGCCAGAGATTACGGCGCAGGCGCTGATGTCTTCTTTCCAGATTGCCGAGGAAGATAGGAAAATCGAATATAATAAATGGCTAGAAGACAGCATTATCCAGCCCATTAGAATAAGCGATCCTAAACTATATGACAGAATGATGGCCTCTATCGAGAGAGGACTAATAGACGCAAACTCAAAACCTCTGGAAGAACTATATGATGCCGAGTAATGAGACAAAATTACGTCGTGCTGTTCTCACGAATGTCATCCGAGAATGTTATCCACCTTCAATTCAAGAAGATGTCTTTAGGCGTGGAGTTATTCCAGATGCTTTTGGTTTAGAGATAGATGTGGGTTTTTCCTTCGGAAATTCGGGAGTAACAACACAAAGATCAGCTTTATACTCTGCCGTGCGACAAGCATTTAAGAAACCAGATTCGGAAGTATTCTTCTTGGACGATCAAGGCAGAAAGTGGTTTGTTGATGTAACAAATTTAATCGCAGGAGAATATGCCGTTTTCAATGGGCAGCAACGCATGGCTTTACCGCCACTTTGGATGTTATTACCCAACAAACGGAAAAGAAAAAGTGCATTCTCGAAACAAGTTGAGAAGTATAACCTATCAAACGAAGATAAACAGCGACTGTCAAAATTATTGGACGGCCCCATCACTGATGATCAGGCGGATGTATTTTTATCGGTCTTTAATGATACGCCAAGCCAGTCATTAAACCGTGTTATCGACGAGTTAAGAGATGGTTCAGGACGACTGGACAGCTTGGTACCACAAAGCAAACATTATTATTGCCTCTTGGTGGGCCAATATGATGATGAAGTTTCTCTGGAAAAGTATGTGAAAGACAAAATACGTCCACACTTTTCATCGTTGCATAAGTGGTCAAAACAGAATGGATTTAGGTTTTCTTTGTGGTGTTGTTCTCATGCTTCGATTTCCCTCGAGTTAAACACCCGTTTCTTATCACAAGATCAGCTAGTGTCCGTTTACAAAAAACTGGCTGAAAATGGTGATCTAGTTTCGCAACTTGGGGCAATCGAAACTGGGTTATTGCACTTGAAAACATTCCCTGCACTTCGGCAATATATTGTAGAGATGATCAAACGGATAAGAGCAGATGATCCCGCTAACAAGGATGGCGCATTCAATATGTTAGCTAGTCTTATCACCTTGGTGGATGGTGATTTTGGAAGACAGAAATTGTTTGCCGATGCACCACCTTTTTGGAGAAGGTTGGCTGCTATCTCTCAAGCTTCTATGCTCGAACAAGCTGTTAATTTAGCAGGCATTAAAAAAAGCAGTTTCTCAAACTGGGCGTGGGATAACCGTAGTCAAGTTTTTTATTTTCAAACGATAGCCGACCTCCGGAAGGAACCTAGGTGGATGCCTGATTATGTTTCGCCTCATCAGTTAAAATCTGAATTCATCGGGAGACTGTTAAATTTGGGTAATGGCCTTAGTGAACAAATCAATGACCCAGATTTACTTAAATTAATAACTGACTTCTCATCTAAAGAAGTGAAGGCATCCGCTGATTTCCCAGGGCCATTTCTGTCCGGACCATTGGAAGGAGCCCAAGAAATGGGTAATATTCTTCCTAAAGAAATTAGCGACATTATTGATAGTTCTCTAGAAACCGAAGAAATATCCGTTAAATCTTTAACGGCCTTGCTGAACTCAGCGTGCATTTACAAGTTGGATAAGGAACAAACTGGAAAAACCATTGAGCTAATTAAAAAAGCCCGATATCACCTCAAGTACGATGAAAACGCATCGCCATATGGATTGCTAAACGGCTTGGCAATAGTTGCGGCATCTACTCGCAGTGAAGATCTAGCAAACGAAATACGAGTGCTCGTCAGGTATTTTATTCGCAATGTGAGTCAGGCGGATCTGAAACCCCGCGAAATTTTTCATGCTTTGCTAATTGCGGCCGCTGCTTGCGCTAATTTTAGCGATTGGTGTTCATATATCGGCGAATGTATGTTCGAAATATCAATGTACGACCTTTGCCAAGATGAAGCGAAACATATCCATTCTCACCTCCATTGCCTTCTGTCTGTAGAGCCTGGTTTATGGGTGACATGCAGTGGAGCAGAGAGAGCATTGGCATCACTTATGATGAACGCTGCTTAATTGTGAATTCTTGGGCAAAGATTGCAAGTGGTTGGGCAGATAATGAAATCAAGAAATTCCCCTATGATAGCCTGAGCGAATATTATGATCTTTCGGTAATCGAACATGATGCCGTTATTGATCCGAAGAAGATAGTTGGCAGCAATCATTGTGGATATTATGGGAGTAGTTGGAGATTTGTTTTATCTACCGGCAAAAAAGCACTGCGCAACATTCGACGATACGAATATCACCCAGAATATTATGGGTCGAATTATGAGCTAAACTCGGATTATAGGCATTGGTGTTTAGCAAAGATTGGGGAAGAATATTTTGTTTGTGGGGGCGGAAATAATCGAAGCTTAATAGCAAAGTATCTTGCACATAAGGGCGAAATTGATGCTCAAATTATACCTGAAGTACTCCATATTGTATCTTAAATATATGTGACGCTAACTTTCGCTAAGAGGATGTTGGTGGCATCGCTAAGTGGATGTATATTCCTATTTAGAAACTTTGAGCCCATAATACTAATCCCGTGAATATCAGTATGTGTGGATGCTAAATTGAGAATTAGAATGCCATCTATAGGACTTCTTCGGTGCAATAACTTGTTTCAAAACAGTGAACCTTACCCTTTTCACCACGCCGGTAAAATTCCTCGGCGACTAATTCCTTCACCCTAATTACAACATCCATTAGGCCTGCTTCTGTATATTTCCATGAAGAGTGTCCTTCGAGCCATCTTTTTGCCGTGAGCCAAGCCTGCAGTTCATAGGTTTGATCTGAAGAGACGCTCATCACTTTATTGACTTTTTCCGCAAGATTGTTCCAAGCCGTCGTATTTGGACTAATGGCTAGATTCTTTGGTTCGCTCATCCATTTGTAATATTTGAACCGATAGTTCAAAAAATCGAATTTTTTCGTCACTGATTTTACATCAAGCAATTTCAATTCGAACGGCCCAGCCTTGTGGGAACATAATCTGTTCTGCAAGGTCTGTTTAATCTCCTCCGCCTCGGACTCACTACTAACGCCAATGACAAAGTCATCCACATAGACAACGATGTTTTCCTTTGGGGCAATGCCCTCAAAGATGGATCTGTGAAGCGCGCTAGCAATCCGAGGCGATGCTGGAGAACCCTGAGGAATTCCAAGCCGGGCCGTTTTCATGACTTCCGATTTATGATCGGAGTGGTATTTACCGGAGAGATGAAGTTTAGCGCTTTCATTGAGTAAAACATGTTTGATAATGCTACCCGGAAATTCTGCTAAAAGCTCCCTGACAAATGAGTGCTTCACAAAGCCAAAAAAGTTTCTGAAATCACCTACAACAAAGTATTTGATTCCCATTTTTTCAATAAGGTGTTTTATATGTGCGGTAGCTCTTTCTCGTCCTTTACCAGTTAGAGAAAAATCACGACAATAACCGCAGTTTATCGTTTTTAGTATGTTCGCCGCGATATCTTGCAATACGCGCGTTTTAAACCCAGCCTTAGAAATTACTCTAAAATCACCTCCGGGTTTCTTTTTGGTATAAATCTCAACAGTTTCATTTAGAGCGGTAAAATGACCGGTTTGATTAGCAAGTTCCTCTATTCGTGTATGTTTAGTTATTTGCTGTCTTTCAGTTAAAAGGGCCAATACATAAGTGAACCTAACTGAATAACTGTTGAAACATTGATGGATTCTGTTTTTAAGCTGTTTGCTACTTTTGGATTTTTTTATTTGGTTGAATTTTCTAGCGCTATTTTTCTTATGCAATCGTATCTCGCGGGCAAAATCTTTTCGTTCAGCGGTAGGGCATAAGATATAATCGGATATCTCATCATTTTCGAATTCAATGAAGTCAGGATTTTGCGGCTTAATCATTTCTATCTCCGAGTTTTGAGTTGCGGAGGCAGAGGATCAGGACAGAACTTCTGCCGCCGTAATCCTCCATGATTTTGACGTTATGTAATCTGGCATTAGAGAATATGATTCGATTGTTTGAGTCCATCAATTATTATGAGAAATATATTTGGTCTGTGGATAACCCCAAAATCATGAGAAAATAGATGCATATGATTGCAATATTTGCTACAGTAAAGTGATACAGGATAAAACGGTAGCAAGATAAAAACGTAATAAAAACAATTTATTAGAATTCAATATATGGGCTCTCATCGCCCGCTCCATTTTTTCCTTAAGAAACAGATGTTTAGCGGATATTGAGCGCGAGGTCAAATCTGACATCATGCTCCAGTAAGCACATAGTAAGCACGGAATCAAAAAATAGTAATCCACATAGCGTTTAAGCGCTAAAGCAGTGCACATTCTGTGTGGTTCAGAGCAAGTTCTCAAATTCTTTGTTCAATAAAGGCTGTGTTGCTTACTGTTTCCGAGAAAACCATGTTTCCAATTTGTCCCAGTTTTTTTCTAACCACCAAAAAACGAAGAAGTTTACGCCAATTTCCAATAACGCAAACTTACCACCTAACCACGGATCCTTTGTTAGTGAATAAGCGATCAAAAATGCAATACATAGGTGAAATGACAAAAATGCAATAGTTTTAGCAATGCTTTTATTAGCTACAATACGAGTGGCAATTGCGCTTTCAAGTAACCCAGATAAAATTGGGTGTTTTAATCTAAAAATGACAGCATCATTTAGAGAGATTTCTTTCTCGAGCTCAATAAAAATACTCGCTCTGATACCCCTTCTTGTAGTTAAGAACCTTTTTGTGGAAGCCATCAACAGAAATGCTGACACCGACATGCACAAAGCAATTATAACTATCAAGCCATCAACATAAGAAAAACTTTTGAAGGTATCGAATGGACGAGAATAACTAAATCCCTCATGATTTAACAATACCGTTAAAATGCCTCCTAAAGCGCCTGTAATGCCTCCTTGAATTCCAAATACCCGATAAAACATGGTTAGTATCTGCGGGTAATTACTCTCTGTAATTTTCTTCGTGTGTTTTTTCTCGAATGATATAGCTTTGTTTTTATCTCCTTTATGTTTGTGAGCACTAATGACTTTTAATTTCTTGTTATAAAAATCAGAATGCTCGGCAAAAAGCTGCGCTACATCATCTACATATGTTAAGGTATGCTTGTTTGATAGGTTCTTTAACTCATAAACTTTCCCTTCATAATCTTCAAACACAGGGTCAATTTTATGCGATACAATAAATAATTGTATCTCACGCGTTTCACAGAGTTTATACAATTCTTCTAAAAACCTCCGGTAGGAGTCCGAAGACAAACCACTTGCAGGTTCATCTAATATGACAATTCCATTTGAAACAGGAAGGCCAATTATTAAAGAGAAAATAAAAAAAGTTTCATTTTCACCTAAACTAAGGTGTGTTGGTTTGTACGGCTTTTGTAATTTCCCATCGAAAATTTCAACAAATAACTCATCAGAGAACTCGTGAAATTTTAATAAAGACTTTTCCCGCCATTGGGGCAGTATCGCCCTCATGTATTTAGATAATGCCTCTTTGTTTTTTTCTGAAGGTATTCTGAGGCGTTTGGCTAACAAATAATATGAATCTTTACCAAATCGTTTTGGGGATTCCGTCATATCAAAACCACGGCCAAAGTCATTCAAGTCGGTATTAATATAAGTGCAAATTCCACATTCGGAAAATTCAACCAAACTGAATTCAGGTGATGTAGGATGCCAAATAATTTCTGGATTATTTGATAATTTATGGCCCCGTTGCAAGAAGGAAGAAATTATAAATTTCTTGAACTCGAAAAATGATTCTTGAAACAAGCATATCGCATTTTTGCTGAATTCAATGTCAGTAAAATCGTTAGCTAAGTAATCTGTGATATTGACTGGGCCATCATCGGTGTTTTTGAGAATCACAAATATACTTTGAGAGGTTTTCTTTCCGAAGGACAAATTTAACTCAATGATTCCGAAATGATTTTTAACTTGGCTCACTTCATCAAAAATTTTAAATTTCCTCAAATTGAAATAATCTGCCTCAAAGTGTTTTGAAAATACATCAAGTTCAAAATTGACTTCGTCCCAATTAGTCAAAGTGTGTTTTACTTTTGGGACATTATTTACAATTTCATTGGATAAAGTACTTGATAATTTCTGAAATATAAAAAATGAAAATATATTCTCAATAGTATTTCTTTTTTCTTTTTTGGTTCCATTAAGATTACTTAAGCTAAGTGTCTGACGTCAGCGCCTGTGAGACAGATTTAAGTCTGGGCTAAGCGAGGGTT
>CAZZIZ010000113.1:0-11279 GCA_964654535.1 uncultured Chitinophagales bacterium | reverse complement strand
AGGCTTTTCTTGCTTTTTAAAACAGGAGCTTCAACAATGCCTCTATCCCTCACGCAAGAAAAAGTCGTTTTGAGCTTGTCGAAAAATCTGAGCGTGGGATTGGTTTTGCCGCAGGTATAAAACCAAACCTTGCAAACGAATCCACAGATTTCTCAGCTCCGCTCGCAATGACTTTTATTTTATTGGGTTCTCAATGAAGCCCGCAGCCAGGATAGAAGCGGTATGAGGTGCAACAAAAGGCTCGTGAAGCAAGGAGTGGTGAAGGATGACCGCCTAGGGAATACTAGCCACGACTATGCTGAACAGACTTTTGTTGTGCCGAGTACAAGTGGATAGCCTGTTGCTGCCCAAAACAAAATCATTTAGAAAAAGTACTCAGTTTTACGCGTCTATAATCGCACTCGAGGAATGCCCAGACAGTAATTCAACTAATCGCACGCTTCCTCCATAGGCTTGTACCTCAGTTGCACCTACCACTTCGGAAATTTTATAATCCGCACCTTTAACTAGTACTTCTGGCTTTAGACTTTTTATCAATTCAAGCGGAGTGTCTTCATCAAATAGAACTACTGCATCTACTAGTTTTAATGCTGCCAACAATTGGGCGCGTTGTTCTTCATTATGGATTGGGCGCTCAGCACCCTTTAATCTTTTTACCGAAGAGTCGGTGTTTAAACCAACCACGAGCATATCGCCAAAGGATTTGGCTTCACTTAAAATGTGCAGATGTCCGGGATGAAAAATATCGAAACAACCATTGGTAAAAACAATTCGCTTCGATTTCAAACGCCAACGTCCTCCCTGACGGATGAGCTCATCTGCGCTTAGTATTTTATTCTTTATGTATTCCGCTAACATCGCGATTAAAAATAGGTAATGCAATCAAACAAATAAAGCCAACAATAAGTATTAAGGCCGTTTGAACTACCCAAGCCAAGGTGCCAAGGCCGTAAGCTATATGAGCCTCCAAACCATATTGTGTTAAAATTGATTGAATGACTAAAGGATAGGCGCCGATGCCACCAGGTGTTACAATAATGGCAAATGCGCCGAATACAAGCGCAGCTAGGGCGGCCATGGGCGGAAGCCCAGATGTTATTTCAGTGGCAAAGAACATGAGGTATATCATAGTGAAATACATAATCCATATAAAAAACGAATGGAATATGAATAGCGGAAAGTTCTTCAATTTGACGATAGTGGCAAAACCTTCTATAACGTTGCTAAAAAAATCTTTCGCCTTTTTCCAAAATCCCATGCGTTTGAGCACAATCCAAGCAACTAGCACTAAGGCGACGAAAAGAGCAAGAGCAATAAAACCCGTTGCGACACTGGAACCCAACTTGGTCATGAGTGGATTAATAATTTCTTCTTGTGCATAGTTGCCTAGCCGTTCACGTTCGACAATGAAAACCAACACAAACAAAATGGCCAAAGTGAATAAGTCAACCAGTCGGTCTATGATAACGGTACCCAATACTTTTTCGAAGGAAATGTTTTCGTACTTCTGTATAAGCCCAACACGAGCGGCTTCGCCTAAGCGTGGAAATGCAAGGTTGGCAAAGTATCCAATCATCAAGATCATAAAGCAATTTGCGTAGCTAGGTTTTTTACCCAGCGGTTCCAACATCATTTGCCATCTATGGCTTCTGCTAAGGTGACTGAGCATTGCACATACTGCTGAAGCGAGTAGCCAAGAATATTTCAGGCCACTGAAAGCTTCCCACATCTCCTCCCATTGATCGGCAGAAATACCCTTAACGGATATCCATATTAAAAAGACACCCAGTGAAAGGAGAACAGTAAATTTTAAAATAGAGGAAAGATTAACTTTCAACTCAACTGATTAGGCGATTGTTTTCGTCAACAAATATTGGACTTGGTTTGAAGGCTTTGGCTTCCTCGATGTTCATCATGCCGTATGAAATAATGATTACAATATCGCCAACCGCAACCTTGCGCGCTGCCGCGCCATTCAAACAGATCACGCCAGAGTTGCGCTCGCCGTGAATAACATATGTCTCCAAACGTTCACCATTGTTACAGTTAACAATTTGAACTTTTTCGTTTTCTAAAATATTAGCGGCCTCACAAAGTGCTTTGTCTATGGTAATACTACCAATATAGTTCAGGTCGGCCTCGGTAACCGTGGCGCGGTGAATTTTAGATTTAAAAACTACAATATCCATTGGTCGGCAAATTTAGCTAATTAATACATTATCAATCAAGCGTACGGGTCCGCAATAGACAGCCGTACAGATTAGATACTCTTGTCCTTTTGAATACTCGTGCACCTTTTGAAGGCTGAGTGCATCTACTATTTCTAGGTACTCTACTTTAAGTAGACCGTTAGCTTCCATCCTTGATTTGGCTTCACTTATGAGCTTTTCAAAAGGAACAGTGCTAATCTGTTTTTTCATTCGAAAGAGTTGCTTGCTAATATTACTCGCAGAAGAAATTTCAATTTCGTTCAATCGACGATTTCTAGAGCTCATAGCTAGGCCATTCTCTTCTCTTACAATAGGGCAGCGTACTAATTCTATGTCTGCTTCCATTTTTGAAATGAGCTCGCGAACAATTAGCTGCTGTTGATAATCCTTCTGACCCATAAATATTTTGTCGGGCTTAACGATTTCTAATAGACGTTTTACTACTTGAGCCATACCATCAAAGTGTCCAGGGCGGAAGGATCCTTCCAAAACTTTTGAAATCCCGCTAAAATCGAATGGAGCGATTACCTCTGCCCCATTAGGGTAGATTTCATCAACGCTTGGAGCAAATAGGACGTGGCAACCCGCATCGATAAGCATTAAGACATCGTCCTTAAAGGTTTCAGGGTATTTGGCTAAATCATCGGCATTGTCGAATTGAGTAGGATTAACAAAGATGCTGGCTACTGTTAGATCGGATTCCTCAACAGATTTATCGATGAGCGACATGTGGCCTCGGTGTAATGCACCCATAGTCGGGGCAAAGCCTATACGCTTTCTTTCTGCTCTTTTTAAGGCTATTAGCTGCTGCAAGGGGCCTATTTGCTTGAATATGTACACGTCTAGCTTATTTACAACGAAAGGGAGAAAAAAGTGCCAAAAAAGTTGCTTTCAATAAAAAGCCCATAAATAGAACTTTTTAGTCTTGGCTGCGTTCAATTATCGTCACATAGTTTTAACCCATCCGGCTAATTGAGTGATTGCCAGCATCTTAAGTATTTAGACCCTTTTTCTGTACTTTTGCGCACCCAATTTTGATAGACCCAAAAAGGTCTATACGGATTAATATATAGGAAGAAATGGAGAAAAAGCGAATACTGCTTATTACACAAGAAATGAAGCCTTACTTGATTATCAATGAGGCAGCCAAAATCGTAAGAAACCTTGCCGGTCAAATACATTCGTCTGGTTATGAAATCAGAACCTTGATGCCAAGATTTGGAATGATTAACGAACGCAGGCATCGGTTACACGAAGTTGTGCGTTTATCTGGTATTAACATAATCATCGATGAAGATGATTACCCTTTAATAATTAAAGTGGCCTCATTGCCAGATGTTAGAATGCAAGTTTATTTTTTAGATAACGAAGATTTTTACAAGCGCAAGCATGTGTTTGGAAATGACAAAACGCCATTTTTTAAGGACAATGCCGAACGTATGGTGTTTTTCTGCAAGGGCGTTCTCGAAACAGTTAAGAAATTTGGATGGCCGCCAGATGTCGTGCACTGCCACGGATGGATGACCAGCCTCATCCCAATGTATTTAAAGACAGCATACAAAAATGACCCCGTTTTCGAAAACTCTAAGTCAGTTTACTCGGTTTATGAAAACTCATTCAAACAAGAATTGGGTGATGATTTTGCAATGAAAGCCAAAATTAGTCGCGTTGAATTAGATGAGCTAAGTGTCTATGGTAAAGGTTCAAATGTTGACCTCCTTAAAGGAGCAGTGAGCTATGCAGACGCCATTATCGTCGGTGATGGAAATATTGACCCAGACGTGCAATCCGCAATTGACGCAAAAAAGGATATGCCAGTGCTTCCGTATGACGAACATCATATCGAAGATTTGACTCCTTATACAGACTTTTACGCAACACTTTTGGAAGAATAACGTTTCATTAGAATGAGTAGAGCGCTGCCCACCTGGTTCTTACTGTTTTCACTTTTTTTGCTTTATGCTTGTAACCAAGACGAGCCCACAGGAATTGGGGTTGACCCCTTAGCAGGTTTAGGAGTTGAAATTCAGTTTACCGACGAATTAGAAATTCAAGCAACTTTAATTGAGTCCGAAGCTCCTGAAACGGGAGTCTTAGATAACTTTATTGTCGTAAGACCTTACATTCTGGGCGCTATAGACGATGATCCTGTTTTTGGAAAATCATTCGCTGGTGCTTACATGCAGTTTACGCCCTTTGACCAAATCACCTCTGCGAGTGAATTTGTTGTACCTGCAGAGGAATTGGTTTTCGATTCTTTAATACTACAAGTCGACTACATCAACATTGAAGCTTATGGAGATACTACTTCATTGCAGAATTGGGTTGTTTACGAAATGGTGGAACAGATAGATTGTTTTCGTCTTACATCTGATCAAGATTATGCCATCAATGATTCAGAAGAGTTAGGGAGACTCACCGATTTTAAGTTAGAACCACTGGAGCCTTTTGGTGAGGATTCTCTCGACTCAAGATTTCGAGTTGATATATCGGGTTCTGATTTAGGTGAAAGACTAGTCGAAGTTTTACGCGACCCGCTTGATTCCGCTTTCGTACGTCCCGATGAATTTCAAGAGCTATTTAACGGACTTTATATTGCGCCTGATACTACACAAAGCAACAACTCTCTAGCAAGTGTTAATCTTGCTTCTGATGCTACGGCTTTACAGCTTTTTTATAGAGACTTAAGTATTGTCAATGAAGATAACCAGGGGCAGGTGCTTACTTTTCTTATCAGCAATGACACTTGTCAAGTACTGAATCGCTTCGAACATAATTACACTACTGCTAGTGATCAATCTATTGCCGACGTGTTGGCGAGTGATGAGAAAATTCTGGACGAATACGCTTATTTGCAAGGGCACGCTGGCCTTCAAGTTGAGTTAGAATTTCCTGACTTGGCAGACTTAGGTGACATCTTGGTGAACCGTGCAGACTTAGTTTTGACCCACGTTGGAAGTGTTGCTAGCGGAGATTCTACTTATGTACTGCCTTTAAATTTGGATTTTCGAAGCCCGCAAGTGGGCATAGCCTTCAATCAAGATGATCCCCTCCAATATATAAACGACTATGCGGTTTTTGCAGAGGCTATAGTTGAAGAACGGGATACCCTAAATACGAGGGTGCAAACCTACACTTACAATATGAATTTGTGGTTTCAAGAAATGATGGCCGCACCGCTAGAAGATCGAAGGCTTAGGATTAGCGTTTCTAATTTAGCGCCATTGATGAACGATCGCTTGGCATTTTTGCCTAGTGAGTATATGATGAACCGGCTCATCGTGGCAGGACCCAATCATCCAATCCCAGAATTTAGACTTAAGGTTAACCTGTTTTATACGGAAATTGAGCCTTAAATAAGGAATGGAATAGATTTTGCGCTTTTTTAATTTACAAAAGTAATTTATGTGTGGAATAGTAGGATACATCGGTAAAAAAGAGGCATACCCGATATTAATCAAAGGTCTCAAAAGGCTTGAGTATCGCGGCTATGATAGCGCTGGAGTTTGTCTATTGAACGGCGATTTACGCGTATTGAAGTGCAAAGGCAAAGTAAGTGACTTAGAAGCTTTTGCCAAAGGAAAAAACATTGAAGGGACACGAGGAATGGGCCACACGAGATGGGCAACTCACGGTGAGCCAAACGATGTAAACGCGCACCCGCATTCTACAGAAAACAATGATCTCTCAATAATCCATAACGGTATAATCGAAAATTACGCCGTCATAAAGGAAGAGCTCACTAAACGTGGCCATAAATTTGTTTCCGATACGGATACAGAAGTTTTCATCCATCTCATCGAAGAAATTCAAAACGGATCTAAAGTTGATATTGCAGAGGCCGTTCGACTTTCGCTGAACCACGTAGTAGGTGCTTTTGCCATTGTTGTAATGGACAAAAAAGAACCGAACCGATTGATCGCTGCCCGTAAGAGTAGCCCGCTTGTTATTGGTATTGGCGAAGGCGAATACTTCATCGCTTCAGATGCAACGCCAATAGTTGAGCACACCAGAAATGTAGTTTATCTAAACGACGAGGAGATAGCCGTTGTCGATATTGACGACGGACTTACGATTAAGAATATTGAGAACCAAATAAAGACACCGCACATTCAAGAGTTGGAAATACAACTTGAGAAATTAGAGAAGGGCGGATACGAGCATTTCATGCTCAAAGAGATTCATGAACAACCTATCTCGATTAAAGACAGTCTGCGTGGAAGATTAAATGCAGATACCGGAGTTGTAAGCCTGGGCGGAATCAAGGATTATGAACAACGTTTGTTTCAAGCAAAACGAATTATAATTGTTGCTTGTGGAACTTCTTGGCATGCCGGATTAGTAGGTGAGTATTTATTCGAAGACCTTGCTCGTATTCCTGTAGAAGTGGAGTATGCATCGGAATTTAGATACAGAAACCCTATTATTACTCCTGATGATTTTGTTATAGCTATTTCACAATCGGGTGAAACAGCCGATACGCTGGCTGCCCTAGACCTTGCAAAATCAAAAGGCGCTACTATTTTGGGAATCTGTAATGTAGTTGGTTCATCAATCGCTAGAAAAACCGATGCAGGTGCTTACACTCACGCCGGTCCGGAAATAGGTGTAGCTTCAACGAAAGCATTTACGGCTCAGCTTACTGTATTGAACCTAATGGCGATGACCATTGGAAAGGCTAAAGGTACCATTTCCGAATCGCGCTTTCACTTGCTCGCTCGCGAATTAGATTTAATGCCGGAGAAAATCAAAGAGGTATTAAAAACAGAACCCCAGGTTCGCAAGATTGCAGAAGAGTTTGCGCAAGCATCAAACTTCTTATATCTGGGTAGGGGATACAACTTCCCTGTTGCCTTAGAAGGAGCACTGAAGCTCAAGGAAATTTCATACATACACGCAGAGGGATATCCTGCAGCAGAAATGAAGCACGGCCCTATTGCTTTAATCGACGAGGAAATGCCAGTTGTAGTTGTAGCGACCAATGAAAGTGCCTACGAAAAAATTACTTCTAATGTTCAAGAAGTTAAGGCCAGAAAAGGAAGGGTTATCGCACTAGTCAATGAAGACGATACCGCCATTCATAAAATAGCAGACTACACAATTCGTATTCCTAAGACAGCTGAGCCTTTTGCACCTATGATTGCGACCATTCCGTTACAGTTGCTAGCATATCATATAGCGCTTATCCGCGGATGTAATGTCGATCAGCCAAGAAACTTGGCCAAGTCGGTTACTGTAGAGTAGTAGACAAAATGTATCTTCGGATTATGTGGACCGAAGAAAACAATCAACTAAAACGAACTTTTAAGTTTAAAGACTTTATAGAGGCCTTCGCCTTTATGAGTAAGGTGGCAATTCTTTCAGAAAAGCAAAACCATCATCCAAATTGGAGCAACGTGTATAATACCGTAGAGATTTGTCTGAGCACTCATGATGCAGGTAATGTTGTAACGGAGAAAGACCGCAAACTTGCAGCAGCAATCGATGCTTTAGTGAGTTAGCTTATTGCTTAACCACCTTCGAGCGAAGGCAGTTGTTGTTATCACAAACTTCCAGTAAATAAATTCCTGATTGCAATAAAGACATATCTATCTGGCATGTGCCGAAAAGTCCTTGTTCGTCTTGCGACTGAAAACGAACGCTGCCACTCAAATCGTACAAGCTATAAGCATAAGCCTCCAGGCTTGTTTCTAACACTAGTATATCGCTAACCGGATTTGGCGAAAGTCTTAGGTCGAAGGTTAAGGTTACATCTTCTTCTATGCCCGTGCTGTTCCCGTTAACTATTTCAACCACCCAACCGTCGTGAGCTCCATGTTTAAACAGGTCTCCATCTAGAGATCGTGTTAGTCCTGCACAAACCACTGCGTCTTCGTTTGGCTTTCGGGTTAAAGCTATAAATTGATCTTCGTCATTACCACCTAGCAGCGCCATGTTGCGAATTTTTTCTTGTTCCAGATCATACGCAATTACCCAAGCATTTTCTTGGGTATAGTTTACTTCCAAAGGTTCGAAGTCCTCATCCTTTGAAAAGGAATAGCCCGCCAAGTATACTACCCAATCAGTTGCAATGTCTCCCTCAATATAAAAGCCAGGACTCACCATATCGGTCAGCAAATCTGTGCTTGAACCACCAATGTTAGTGGACCACATCTCTTCACCCGAACTGTCAACCGCTAGCAATACAACGTCGTCCGCACCTAGTGTTTCACCGAAACCTGCTGGGCTTGCAGACTGGCCGCATATAACCGCACCCTCGTTGAAGCTAACAATTTTGCGACCCGAGTCTCCGCTGCTTCCTCCATAACTTTTTTCCCAATTGAGCGTGGCAGTTTCAATGTCTATAGATGTCAACCAAATGTCAAGCGACCCAAAGTTCTGACTGACGTCTCCGTCATCCGATTTTGATGCGCCGACTATCCAAACATCTTTGTTTTCTTCTGCATCATTGTTTTTTAAAATCATGGAGATCCCCTCGTCATCATTGCTTCCGCCAAAAGTTGTCTCCCATAGCAATTCTCCGTCGCTGCTAGTGCGCAACAACCATAAGTCTTCCTTTCCATTGTTGACCGCGACATCTCCATCTATAGATTCGGTTAATCCTGTAACCAGCAAATCGCCATTCTGTAATTCCAGCAAATCCAGCCCTCGGTCGTTTTCACTCCCTCCGTAATTTTTTACCCAAAGCAATTCACCCAGAGCGTCTACTTTCATTAAGAGTAAATCGAAGTCTCCATTTAGCTCTAGCGTTTCGGTTCCGTTAAAAATATGTGGCGGCGCACCGCCTTGAATGTAACCGCACATCGCAAAACCACCGTCGCTGGTTTGAATCATATTAAAGACGCGTTCGTTGCCAGCAGTGCCGTGCGTAACACTAGCGCCAATATTCAAATCTTCATCTAAGCCTACCAGCCATATATCTTCGAACCCGTAGTTCATAGTTATATAGCTTTCCCAAGAACTACTATGGCTAATTCCACTTACTAGATAGCCTCCTTGGGCTGTAGTAATTATGTCAGTAAGTTCCTCATTGAGAGAGCCACCGAGTCGTACATCATCGCTAATTCCCAAATCGTAATAAGGACCATTTTGCGCCTGAATCAATATCGGCAAGCAACAAAAAAGAAAAGCAATAAAAAGTACTCGTTTCAAATTCAATCTATTTGGTGCACGAACAATCCGCTTCTAAGTTTTGGTTCAAACCAAGTCGACTTAGGAGGCATAACGTTACCCGAATCGGCCACGGCAAACAGTTCATCAATACTAACCGGATAAATAGCAAAAGCTACTTTCATTTCTCCGTTGTCAACTCGTTTTTGCAATGCTTCCATGCCCCTAATTCCTCCAACAAAATCAATACGATCATCCGTGCGCTGATCTTGAATGTTAAAAATCGATTTGAAGACATACTTGTCCAACATGGCAATGTCAAGACGCTCAACCGGATCGTTCCTTTCTATTAACGCATCCTTCAAGCTCAGTGCATACCAATCTCCGTCCAAATACATACCAAATTTATTTTGTTCTCCAGGTTTGCAAGAGCCCGTTGCATTTTCCTCTAAATGAAAACACTTTTCGATAGCTTTCAAAAAGTCGTCTTTTGACAAACCGTTCAAGTCTTTCACTACCCGATTATAGTCTATAATACTCAATTGATTATGGGGAAAGAGTACAGATAAGAAATAATTGTAAGGAGCGTCGGCAACTAAACCTTTTTTGCGCCTTAATGCTTGTCCAACTTTGGAACCACTCGCCGCGCGATGGTGACCATCGGCAATATAAACCGCAGGAATTTTTGACATTTCTGCTTCTAGTTGTTTCACTGCAGAAGCATCTTGCACTATCCAAAGTTGATGTAACACATCGTCTTCCGCGGTAAAATCATAAACTGGAGCATGGTCTTTTTTGAAAGCCTCAACAAAAGAATCAATAGAATCCATTTGTCGGTAAGCACTAAACACGGGGCCAGCCTGAATACCAGACACGGTCATATTGGTGATGCGATCTTTTTCTTTTACTGGTCGCGTGTACTCGTGTTTTTTTACAATGTCGTTCCAGTAATCGTCAATAGCACAAACACAAACTACCCCGGTTTGGTCAACATCGCCCATGACCAAACGGTAGATGTAAAAGCTCGCCTGCTTGTCTTGCACCAGCACGCCTTCGCGTACAAACTTTTCGAAGTTGTATCGCGCTCGTTTATAAATAGCCTCGCCGTATGCAGAATCCGAATCGGGAAACTCTATTTCCGGTCTGGTGATGCGCAAAAACGACCAGTCGTTGTTCGCTGCCATTTCTTTTGCCTCTGCTCGATTCATTACGTCGTAAGGTTTCGACGCCACGTCTTCTACTTTTTCTATCGGTGGTCGAAAACCTCTAAATGCTTTTATGTCTGCCATTGTTTTTGTGCTATTGTTTAATGAGTACGAAGGTAAGCATGAAAGTGCAGAGCTATATGTTGCAATTGTTAGATGTTTATTTGGCCAGCAACAGGCTATCCGCTCAAATTCGGCGCTTGGAAAATGTGTTCGCTCAACACCTTGGCAGGAGCTTCCTCTGGTCGCTCTGCACGGTGGAGCTCTCTACATTTTCCAAGCACCTCATAACCGCTCCTATCCTGGCTGGAACCCTCACCCCCAAAGTCATTTCGAGCTCGTCGAGAAACCCTTTGGTCTCGAGCGAGCGAAGCGATGCAACGGAAAAGCTTTAAATCGCCACACCAACGGAATGTAAAACCGTAACCCCTTTTTTCATCTCGAACGCTTGAGAGATCTCGACGACCTCTACTCTCGCTATGGACTATAGCGGCATTTCCACCTTAGAGGACGTCGAGATTTCTCCTATCGTACCCATGACAAAATTTCTTTGCTTGTATACACAGGCTACCTACCAAACAGCTTACTGACCCCCGACTAAGAAATCGTTGAGGAAGAAATCGCCCCTTCGGGGCGAAATATTAATAGCAGAAAAACGAAACAATCCTAAGCT
Organism: uncultured Chitinophagales bacterium; assembly: GCA_964654535.1. Classification (GTDB taxonomy): domain Bacteria; phylum Bacteroidota; class Bacteroidia; order Chitinophagales; family UBA2359; genus CAZZIZ01. The sequence goes on along the minus strand of CAZZIZ010000113.1, from coordinate 81 downwards.
CCGTAGGAGCGACATATTTATTCGCACGAAAATATTTCACCCCTACGGGGCGAGATGTAGGTGTGCGTGTTTTTTCTTTTA
>CAZZIZ010000112.1:3650-11327 GCA_964654535.1 uncultured Chitinophagales bacterium | reverse complement strand
TACTTACACGAGTTGTTGCTTGCGCGCGAACTTCAACCAAAAATTTCTTTTCGTATTCCGATGTACTACGGCAATACGTGGGTCTGTTATTTGAACCCACTGAAAAAAGGTGGAATGGAATTGGCTTTTTGCCGCGGGAACGAACTGGCCAATGCTTCTGGTGTTTTGCGAAACTACGGACGCAAACAAGTAATGGGCATCCGTTATCAAAAACTCGCAGACATCAATGAAATTGCTGTTTTAGAAATCTTAGATGAAGCAATAGTGCTTGATCAAAGTAAATCTTATAAGTCTAAAAGGGCTGGGAAGAAGTCTAAATAAAGGCTTCTCGTGGTATTACGTAAAAACTCAGCAAACTATTAGGCAGTCATTTTGAGTAGCGAATTTTTGATTCTCTAATTATTCTAATTGATTGATTATCAACGCTATATAGTCAGATTTAAAATTGCGATATTCGCTTCCGTGACGTTCAATAGTACTGAGTATAGCGGAGTTTCTCAATTCTGGATTTTCGTTGCGACTTCAAACATGAAACTGCAAGAAAACCAAGTGCTAGAATAGAAGTATTTAAGCGTGAATAAGGCCTATTTGCCATTATTTTATCTATCTTTGAATCCAGAGACGGGGACATTAGTCCCCTCTTTTATTTTACATAAATGCCTGACCCTCTTATAGATAGAACCGAAAGCTTGGTTCACGAATGGCTGGAAAACACAGATGCCTTTTTGGTGGAATTGAGTGTATTGCCCGGAAATAAGATTCAGGTTTTTATTGATGCCGATTCGGAAGTAAGCATTTCTCAATGCGCTAAGCTGAGTCGACATCTTGAGAATACACTGGAGGAAGAGGGATTAGTAGGTGAGGTGTATACGATGGAGGTGTCTTCACCAGGTGGAGAAATGGCCTTCAAGTTAGAGCGTCAGTTTTTGAAGAACGTGGGAAGAGAAGTGGCAGTGGTGATGAAGGACGGAATAAAACACGAAGGCGTTTTAAAAGAAATGATTGAAAGCGGATTTACTTTGACAACCAAAGTGCAATCCAGAAGCAATAAAAAGCAATTTGTTCCGAAAGATTTAGATATCGTATTAGCGGAAGTAAAGAGCGTAAAGAAATTGTATAAAATTTGAACCCAATAGCGTTATGAATGCAATTGAATTAGTTGAATCGTTTTCCGAGTTCAAGGAATTCAAAAATATTGACCGACCGACCATGATGAAAGTCCTGGAGGACGTGTTTCGTAGTATAGTTCGCAAGCGTTACCAGTCGGACGATAACTTCGATGTCATTGTCAATACGGACAAAGGAGACCTTGAGATTTGGAGAAGAAGAATGATCGTTTTAGAGGGCGAAGTTGAAGATGATAATCTTGAGATAACCCTTAAGGACGCTCAAGTTATGGATCCCGATTCCGAGGTTGGCGAAGAGTCTTACGAGTTGATTCCTATTGAAGATTTTGGTCGTCGTGCGGTTTTGGCTGCGCGTCAAACTTTGATATCTAGAATTATAGAACTGGAGAAAGATGATCTGTACAAGAAGTACAAAGATCGTGTTGGTGAAATCGTCAACGGCGAGGTTTACCAAATATGGAAGCGTGAAATCCTTATTCTCGATGACGAGGGTAATGAGTTGATTCTTCCGAAGGATCAAATGATTCGAAATGACTTCTTCAAAAAAGGAGATACGATTCGTGCCATTGTCCAGAAAGTAGAGTTGAGAAATGGCAATCCTATCATCGTTCTTTCTCGTACCGACGAAAACTTCTTGGCTAAGCTTATGGAGCTAGAAGTACCTGAGATTTTCGACGGATTGATCTTAATTAAGAAAATAGTGCGCCAGCCAGGTGAAAGGGCTAAAGTGGCCGTAGAATCTTATGATGATCGTATTGATCCTGTAGGTGCATGTGTTGGCATGAAAGGGAGTAGAATTCACGGTATCGTGCGTGAATTGAAAAATGAGAACATTGATATCATTAACTTCACAAACAACACGCAGCTCTTTATTCAGAGATGTTTAACCCCAGCGAAGATTAATTCGATGGATATAAACGAAGAGGATAAAAAAGTAGCGATTTATTTAGATCCAGACCAGGTGTCATTGGCTATTGGTCGTGGCGGATTAAATATTAAGCTAGCGAGTAAAATCACCGGATATAATCTGGATGTATTTAGAGATATAGAAGAGGACGATTATGATATTGAGTTAGACGAATTCTCTGATGAAATAGAACAATGGGTCATTGACGAGTTCAAGAAAGTTGGATTTGACACTGCTCAGAGTGTTATGGAATTACAAGCTGGCGAACTGGTACGTAGAACCGATTTGGAAGAAGAGACTATCGTAGAAGTCTTAAAAATATTGGAGACCGAATTTAAAGAGGAAGAAGAAGAGACAACTAGTCCAGCTGTAGAAAGCGCGGCGGTTGCAGCTACTGAAGCTTCTGATGAAAAGGCCGACGAAGAAGAGTAAATAATAAAGAGGTAAAAGCATAGATGGCTCCAACCACGAAAAAAGTAAAATTAATTGCTGCCGCCAAGGAGGTCAACCTTGGTATGAAAACTGCTGCGGAACACTTGCGTTCTAAAGGTTTTGAAATAGAAGCAAAACCAACGACGCGATTAACGGAAGAGATGTATCATATTCTCTTGGCAGACTTCAGCAATGATTTGGCCTTGCGTAAGAAGAAAGATAAGATTGAGATTGGTCAAAAGCGCCGGGACAAAATGGAAGCCAAAGAAAGTGCTAAAGCCAAGAAGGCGGCAGCACCAGCTCCTCCAAAAGTTGAAGCGCCTAAAGTTGAGCCTGCTGTGGTTGAGGCAAAAGTAGAAGCGCCAAAGGAAACACCTGCTCCGCCACCTGCTAAGAAAGTAGAAGCTCCAGCTGAACCCGTTGCTAAAGCTACAGAACCAGTTAAGAAGGAAGAGGAAGTAATAAGTAACCGCAGTACAAAAAGTGGCTTCAAGGTGCTTGGTAAAATTGACTTAGAAAAGCAAGCTGCAGATGAGAAGGCCAAAAAGGATGCGGCCAAAGCAAAGAAAGAAGCAGCAAAGAAAGAGAAGGCGGTTGCCAAGAAGAGTCCAGCGAAAGAAAAGGCTAAGGGCCCAAAAACGGTGAAGCCTTCTGAGCGAACTGTCGCGCCTCTTCAGCAAACTATTCCTGGAATTAAGAAAAAGAAAGTTGAGAAGGAAGAGGTCATGCACGAGCGGACCAAGATTACATTATCTGGACCGACTGTCCTCGGAAAGATTGAATTACCTAAGGAAGAAAAGAAGGAAAAGAAGCCGGTTAAAAAGAAACCGCGTAAGCGTATAGAAAAGTCTGCTAGAATTGGTGCGAATAAAAACAACCGAGGAGGAGCCAGAAGAGGTGGCAAGACGGACAACCGCGGTGGACGTGGAGGATCGAATGCTCCTAAAGAAGTTAGCGAGAAGGAGATTCAAGACAAGATTAAAAAGACAATGGCCAAACTGTCCGGTGGTGGAGCTAAGAAATCCAGCCGTTCAAAGGTCAGAAAACAAAAACGTGAAGCTGCGGCTGAGCGTGAACGTCAACTTCCAGGAGAAGATGAGAAACTACTACAGGTAACGGAATTTATCTCAGTGAGCGATTTGGCAACTTTGATGAATGTTTCTGTATCGGAAGTTATTTCCGCTTGTATGTCCATGGGTTCTATGGTTTCTATTAACCAAAGATTGGATGCAGAGTTGATTGAGGTGGTTGCCGACGAGTTTGGCTATGAGGTTAAGTTTATTGATGTAACAGAAGATAGTGAGACTGAAGAAGTTGAGGAAGAAGATGATCCTGCAGACCTTGAGTTACGCCCTCCTATTGTAACCATAATGGGACACGTTGATCACGGTAAAACTTCTTTGCTTGATTATATTAGAAAAACCAACGTAATCGGTGCGGAAAGTGGTGGTATAACCCAACACATTGGTGCTTACGAAGTTGCTGTTGGGCCTGAGAAAAAGAAAATTGCATTTTTAGATACACCGGGTCACGAAGCCTTTACTGCGATGCGTGCCCGTGGTGCTCAACTAACCGACATCGTCGTAATTGTAGTTGCTGCCGATGACGAGGTGATGCCTCAAACTAAAGAGGCCATTAGCCACGCACAAGCCGCTGGCGTACCGATAATATTCGCGATCAATAAAATTGATAATCCTAATTCAAATCCTGAAAAAATCAAGGAGCAACTGTCTACCATGAACTTCTTGGTTGAGGATTGGGGAGGTAAGTATCAGTCTCAGGATATTTCAGCAAAAGTCGGAACCAACGTTGAGCAATTGCTCGAAAAAATTCTACTAGAGGCTGAAATGCAGGAGTTAAAAGCTAATCCAAATAAAGCTGCACTCGGAACTGTAGTTGAAGCAAGTCTTGACAAAGGTCGTGGTTATGTTACCACCCTAATGGTTCAAGAAGGAACTATGAAGATTGGAGACTTTGTAGTGAGTGGCGCTTTGACTGGCCGTATTAAAGCTATGTTCAATGAACGTGGCCAGCGCGCTAAAGAGGCAGGACCATCTACGCCGGTGTCAGTATTGGGTTTACAAGGTGCACCTCAAGCAGGTGAACGCTTTAAGGTATACGCTGATGAGTCTGAAGGAAAGAATATAGCTCAACGTCGTGAACAAATTTTGCGTGAGCAAGGTATTAGAACGCAAAAGCATATTACGCTTGATGAGATTGGACGTCGATTAGCTCTAGGTAATTTTGAAGAATTGAAGATTATCGTGAAAGGTGACGTGGATGGATCAATTGAAGCGCTATCGGATTCCTTATTGAAACTATCTACCGAGGAAGTACAAGTGAATGTAATTCACAAATCGGTTGGACAAATTTCTGAGTCTGATGTACTCTTGGCCTCGGCTTCTGATGCAATTATTTGCGGATTCCAGGTTCGTCCTTCAGCTAGTGCTCGTAAGCTAGCAGAAAAAGAATCTATTGATATCCGCATGTACTCAGTTATATACGCTGCGATTGAAGAAGTGAAAGCAGCTATGGAGGGTATGTTGAAACCAACTATCGAAGAGAAGGTAGTTTGCAACGTTGAAGTACGTGAGGTGTTTAAGATTAGTAAAATCGGAACCATTGCCGGATGTTTTGTTCGGGATGGTAAAATAACGCGTAACACAAAAGTTCGTTTGATTCGCGACGGTATTGTTAAGTACTCTGGCGAGCTTGCTTCACTTAAGCGCTTTAAAGACGATGCGAAGGAAGTGCTAAGCGGATTTGAGTGTGGTTTGAATATTAAGAACTACAACGACATTAGAGTTGATGATATCATCGAGGGTTACGAGATGGTGGAGATTAAGCGTACTCTTTCTAAATAGAAATTTCAAAATCTGTTTTAATTATTGTTGCGGGGCGTGCCCTCTCATCGGCCTACCCCATAGCCTCAGCTATATGGTCTTCGACCAAGCCTAGGCTGCTAGCGCTGCATTCGAGGTCGGGCTATCCAGGACTCCGCGTTCGCTTCGGTCTCCTTCTTGTTTCGCCAAAGCAAGTCTTTCTACCGCTAAGGCGGTAAAGATTAGCTGGCTCAACAAAAGAGACTGCTCCCGTTGGTCACATCCTTCCTATCCCTCACGCGAGATTCTTAGAGACAACAATTGAATCTTATGATTCTTGGATCAAGAACTTGCAGGTCTAGATAATGAAGCTTAAGGCCCAGACGAATCCATAACATTTGGACAAAAAAAATCCCCTCGACTTTGCCGAGAGGATTATAATATTTTTAAGATTGATTCTCTTTAGTCTTTAACAAACTTCCTTGTAACCATTTCTGAGCCGTTGTTTAGCGTAATGATGTATGTTCCAACAGCATACTCGCTAATATCGGTTGTAAATATATTTACTGTATCACTAGCACTTTCTGTTGATTCTAGGATTAGCTTACCAGTGATATCAAAAATTCTGATCAATACATCGTTATTTGAGTTGTTCGAGTAGTCAACATTAACGATGGTTGAACTAGGTACTGGGTAAACATTATGTACATCAAGTTCTGTAGCCGTTCTTTCGATTATAACAATCTCGTCGATAGTAGTCTTAACTCCGTTTACATCGAATTGCTCTAGTTTATAGTATGCAGTTCCATATTCGAAACCGTAATCGAAAAACTCATACTCGTTTCCAGTGTTCGTATTTCCTTGAGATGCAATCGTACTCACTTTAGTGTACGTGATTCCGTCTCTTGATCTCAATAGATCGAAATGACTGTTTTCAAATTCACTTCCAGTTTCCCAGAATAAATAATTAGCTGTTCCTGCTTCGTGCCCATCAAACCCAATCAATTCAATAGGAGTTACGGTACATTCTACTATCGGGATGTTGATTTCAACATTACAAGAAGGATCGGCGATAGACGAGATAGAATAGTTATATCCGTTGCCACTAGTAAATGGACCGTCGACGAATGAGCCAAATTTGATTCCATTAAAACCATTTGCGTGAGTTGAGGATACCTGATACCCTTGAGCTCCCGCTCCATTTAGTGCACCCACCGTTACTGTTACAACATAAGTTCCTGCTGCATAGTTACAAGTGACATCCATATCGAGGATAAGATCAGGACAAGCAGCGCCTCCGCCATTTGTCGCAGTACCTCCACCTCCAGCGCAATCACATTCAGGACCATTGACGGTGGCTAAAGATGATGCGATTAATTCGAAATTAGGATTTGTTCCAGTCCAGATTCCGGCCGTGGTTTGTGTTCCTAAAGCTTGTAGTGTCGTAATCGAATTTCCGACTGCTACTAATGGGAATACTGTTCCTGCGTCGGAAGTATTATAGACAAGACTGTAGATTATATAATCTCCAGTAAACACATTATTAAACGTTCCCGATCCAGAAACCTGGATGATGCTATTGTCATCGGCGTCCGAGCCAATAATTGCGTTGGGCGCATCAACTAATAGAAAAATTTGAGCTTGCCCAGAATTTGCGCCACAAGGAGCAGAATCGGCAACAAGGGTTCCTACGAATCCACAGTTACAATCAGTAAGGTCTTGAGTTCCACATGGAAATCCCTGTGCGCTAACACTAAGGCTCGTTACTGATACGAGGGCTGCAATAACAATAAGGTGTAGAATTTTGTACATAACACTTTTATTTCAAATACTCTATGGGTCTGCTAATACATAGCATACCTGTTGCCTTGAGATATTCAAATAATGTGCCTAATTGTACAATGTGGTCAACTAGTGCAAAAAAAAGAGCCCCGCACAATGTGCGAGGCTCTCAATAAAAATCAATATTTTATTGCTTAGTCCTTGATGAACTTAGCAGTAACAGTCTCATTATCAGTAGATAAAGTAACGAAGTAGGTTCCAATCGCATAGTGACCGATATTTAGCTCTAAAGTATTGAAGCCACTGTTGGCATCAAGATCAAATCTCTCGATGATTCTACCCGTAACGTCATAAACATTTACGTTTAGTGATCCTTCTTTATCGTTTAAGAAGTCGATATTAACGAGATCGCTAGATGGAACAGGATATACATTAGATATATCGAAACTGAAGTCTTTACGCTCCACTACTATAATACCACCTGCAGTTGATGCTTGACCATTATTATCGGTCTGTAACAATCTGTAGTATGTGACATTTGATCTGAAATCGTAATCATAGAACTCGTAGTTCTGCGCAGAAGTACTATTTCCTTGAGAAGGTATTT
>CAZZIZ010000112.1:0-3550 GCA_964654535.1 uncultured Chitinophagales bacterium | reverse complement strand
ACATTATAGAAAGCTGGAGTTGATCCACTAAGCATACCTCCATTCGGATCTTGTCCGACAACAACTTGGTAAAAACCAGCAGGGAGACCAGTAAAGTCATATCCACCGTTTGCATCAGTAACTTGAGTACCTAATAAATTCTGCATATCTCCGAAGAGCGCAACTGTTACACCACCAATTGGTGAACCTGCAGTAGGGCCTCCGCTATAAAAAACCAAGTCTCCAATTGATCCAGTGCCACTACCGCCACCAGTTGCACCAGTGGTTCCAGTCGTAGTTGCTGTACCGGTAGTACCAGTACCATCGCAGTTACAAGTTGGACCATTTACTACAGCTAGACCAGAGGACTCTAGAAGAAAGGAAGGGTTAGTTCCAGTCCATACTCCAGGAGCAGTCATAGTTCCCAAACTCTGTAACACTCCAATGTTGGTACCTAAACCAATTGAAGGAAAAATTTGAGCAGCATTCGCTGTGCTGTAAATAAGGCTATAAAGTACATAATCACCTGTACCCACGGTGAAGTTGCCAGTTAAGCTAGTTGCAACGATTCCATTTGTATCTGGATCGGAAGTAACTGTAGCGTCAACCGCGTCAACTAATAAGAATAATTGAGCTTCTCCAGAGTTAGCACCGCAAGGGGTACTATCTGCAACTAAAAGTCCTTGTCCAGGACAATTACAGGAAGTTAAATTTTGGACCCCACAGGGGAACATTTGTGCATTCAAGCCGACAAATCCAGCAAGAATAAAGACAAAAGTAAAAAGTAGCTTTTTGAACATAGTAACTAGTGTTTTCAAAATTAGTTTAAGACTAGGGGTGGTTTAGAGTCCGTGTTTCGTAGACATAAATCACCCTAATCAGCTCCAAAGATAGGATAACTTTCGGCTTGATGACGAATGAATTATAGATTTTAGAAGTACTTCAGAAAAAAACTACAACCAAAGTGTTAATTATCTGATTATCAATATTTTACAGGCTTTAATAAATTAGAATTTTTCGATTTTTGGACAATAGATATCAGCCAAATGCTAGTACTTCTGTTCGGATAAAAAGTCACATTCACATTATATATTAAACTAATTTTTAAATCTTTTACTTACAACACTTTAAATATTTCATTAGAAACTATTAGGGAGAAGTGCATTAACCTATGATTTTTAGTAATATTCTAACGATTCTACTTGCTAATTATTTAGCTCAAAATCCTTATTAAAGCGCCTGATAGCTATAATTTCGTATTGATTTTCTGAAATTCAACTATAAGAAATAATGAAAGGAATTATACTGGCTGGTGGATCTGGAACGCGACTCTATCCAATTACGATGGGAATTAGTAAGCAACTAATGCCTATTTACGATAAACCAATGATTTACTATCCCCTGTCTGTTTTGATGATGGCTGGTATCCGGGATATATTAATAATATCTACTCCAAAGGATTTGCCACAGTTTGAGCATCTTCTTGGGAGTGGCGAAAAGATTGGGTGCACTTTTAGTTATAAAGTTCAAGAAGTGCCAAATGGCTTGGCACAAGCTTTCGTACTCGGCGAGGAATTTATAGGGGATGATAATGTGGCACTAATTTTAGGTGACAATATTTTTTATGGCGCGGGTTTACCTAAGCTTTTGAAAAATAGTGTTGATCCTACTGGCGGTGTTGTTTTTGCCTATCGGGTTGCTGATCCTGAACGTTACGGGGTTGTAGAATTTGATGAAAACAAGAAGGCGATTTCGATTGAAGAAAAGCCCAAAACTCCGAAGTCAAATTTTGCTGTTCCCGGATTATATTTCTATGATAATAGTGTCGTAGAGATCGCAAAAAACTTGGAGCCTTCTGCTAGGGGTGAATACGAAATCACTGACATCAATAAGTACTACTTGAAAGAAAATTTATTGAAAGTAGGCGTGTTTGGTCGTGGTACTGCGTGGTTAGATACAGGAACCTTTGACTCTTTGATGCAGGCAAGTCAATTCGTTCAAGTAATTGAGCAAAGACAAGGTCTAAAGATTGGTTGCATTGAGGAAATCGCTTATTCATCTGGTTTCATAGATAAAAGTCAATTAGCGAGTCTTGCTGAGCCATTGAAAAATAGTGGCTACGGAAAATATTTGTTGAACTTGATTTAGAAAAATTGAGAGTACTTGTAACCGGGGCTGCCGGCTTTATCGGATTTCATTTAAGTAATCGACTATTAAGTAGTGGCGTTAAAGTTCTAGGTCTGGATAACTTAAATTCCTATTACGACACTGTTTTAAAACAGGCTCGCCTGCAAGTTCTGCGGAGTCAGGATGATTTTAGTTTTGAGGAAGCCGACTTGGTTAATGGTTCTGTAGTATCAGATTTGATAAAAACTTTTAAGCCTGACTATGTTTGTCATTTAGCAGCACAAGCAGGCGTTCGCTATAGTAAAAAGAATCCTCAATCTTATATAGACAGTAATATTACTGGGTTTTTGAATATTCTTGAAGGGTGCAGACATAATGATGTGAGCGATCTGTTTTATGCTAGTAGCTCTTCAGTCTATGGAGGAAATGAAACAATTCCTTTTTCAGAAGCCGATCCAGTAACGAAGCCAACGAACATTTATGCTGTTACTAAGAGAAGTAACGAAATGATGGCAGAGGCCTATAATAATCTTTACGGTATAAACAGTATCGGCTTGAGATTTTTTACCGTCTACGGACCTTGGGGAAGACCTGATATGGCTTATTACTTTTTCACTCAAAACATCTTCGCTGATAAAGCGATAACAGTGTTTAATGAAGGAAAAATGTCAAGAGACTTTACCTACATCGATGACATTGTTGACGGGATTGTGTCGATTGCAAATAAGCACTTAGGAGCTGAGCAATATTGTGATTTCGTAAACCTTGGTAACAATAAGCCCGAAAAACTTATGACCTTTATAAATGAATTAGAAACGGCCATAGGCAAGAAAGCAATTATTTCTTATAAACCTGCTCAGGCTGAAGAAATGATTGATACTTGGGCCAACATTGATAAGGCAAAAGAACTTTATAACTACAGTCCAAAAACATCTTTGAAAGAAGGGCTCAAGCATTTTGTAGAATGGTACACCACTTATGAAAACCCTAAAAACACAAGTTTATAGATGACACGTTCTTACTCCATAATTACAATAATATTTTCTGGATTGATATGCTTAATGGTATCGTCATGTACTGAAGAACTTATTCAAAAATCGAGTTTAAGCTCTAATGAGGGAATAATGTTTTATGAGGATTCTCCATTTACTGGAAAATGTCAAGTGCTTTATCAGAATGGTCGGCTACACGAAAAGATGAACTACGTAGACGGAATTCTTGATGGCAAATATGAGAAGTGGTTTAAAAATGGAGTGAAGTCTTCGGATGCAACCTTCAAAAACGGCGGTAAACACGGTATAAAAAAAGAGTGGTTCATTGACGGAACATTAAAACAGGAAACAGAATATTTAGATAATCTGGCGAACGGCGAGAGAAAGATTTACTATAAAACTGGACAGCAAAAAGTTCTTAGCCATTTAGTTCGAGATACTTTGCAAGGTGA
>CAZZIZ010000111.1:0-11556 GCA_964654535.1 uncultured Chitinophagales bacterium | reverse complement strand
CTTACCGCCTAGCGGTAGATGTAAAAACTTGGCAGCTACAAGCACAAGACCGGAGCGAACGCGGAGCCACGGAGCATAGCGACCCGAGTGCAGCCTTGGCCTTGATGTTTGGCAGACGAGGGGCACGCCCACATTTTTATGATAGTTTTAAAGTTTAAATTCTAAAGGATGCTTGAAATCGACTGTGGTTGTATCTTTTAGTGGTGCTTTTCATGAGATTTGAATTAATTGTGATATAAGATTTATTACATTGTCGTTGAAGTAAAAATGAATCTATGAAACATCTCCTAGCGTTCTTACTACCAATGATGATAGGCCTATCGGCCAACTCGCAGACTTATGGAAACGAGTGGATAGATTATTCCAAGACTTATTATAAATTTCACACGGAGGAAAATGCCTTGCATCGTGTAGATTATAATGCGCTAGTCAGCGGAGGAATTGCCAATCCAGTTGGTGCCGATCTGCAGGTTTTTACTGCAGGCGCGCAAATACCGATTTACGTTAGTAATAATGCTTCGTTCGGACCAGGCGACTATATAGAGTTTATTGGAAACTCGAACGACGGAAAGTTCGATACGCAACTTTACGCTACGTCATTGGATCAAAGCCACGACTTGGTTAGTCTTTTTACGGATGAAGCGGCGTACTACATAACGCTTGCGCCTGGAGGAAATAATTTACGTTATCAAGCAGCAACGAATGATTTAAGCAACCTTCCACCGGTTGAGGAGTTTTTTATGCACGAGGCGACTAATGTGCCGTTTAACGTTCATCATCGAGGTGAACCAAAAACCGACGTGGGCCCTGCCAAGACTTGGTTGGCTGATTTCGATAAAGGCGAAGGATATACTGGCCCCTCAGTTACCAGCAACGCAACACAATTTCTTAGGTTCTCAACCAGTAATCAATATAGCGGATCGGCTATACCAATAAACGTGAAAATGAATATTGTGGGCAGAGATGAGTCAATCGGTGCATTCTTAGATCAGCACGTTAAAATGTACATTCGCTCATATGACGAAGCAAATCCGACAAGCTTTCCAGCAGATTTAGAAGATCAATTTGAAGAGTACGACATCAAAAGATATGAGTTCTCCATTCCTCAAAGTCAATTGGGAGCTGTGGCTACGGATGTTACGCTCGAGGCATTGGATGGCTTTGAAGGAGTTTTCCCTTACGAAAGTGATTTTGCAGCCACCTTTGGATCAATAAGCTATCCGCATACTTTTAACTTCGAAAATGAATCCTCATTTTCTTTCAATGTTGTAGTGAATAGTGACAAGTATTTCGAAATCGAAAATTTCGATGGTGGTTCGGCCCCGGTTTTGTTGGATAGAACGTCTAATCAACGTTATGCATTAAATCTAAGTGGTGGAACTTACCAAGTTAAAATTCCTTTTGATCCGGCTTTTCCTGGTGAGCACGAATTTTATATCAGTTCTACAGCTAGCACTGAACTTGTATCGGTAACTGGAGCAGAGTTTACAAGTAGGAACTTTATAGACTATAGTGATCCAGCCAATCAGGGCGACTACATAATGATCTATCACAAAGATCTAACACAAGGAACGAGTGTAAACTATGTGGAAGAATTTCGTAAGTACAGGCAACATGACCTAAGTACTCAGAGTGGGCATTCGTCTCCAGTAAATACCTTCAATGCAGTAACTGTTGAGATTGAACAATTGTATGACCAATTTGCTCAGGGAATTCAAAAGCATCCTCTCTCTATAAAGAACTTTGTGAATTATATTTTAAATGGTCCGAATGCCTGGCAAAACACTCCAGAACATTTATTCTTAGTAGGCAAGAGTATTGGTTATCCTGATTTTCGATCTAATGATACGAACTTCAATAAATGTCTGGTTCCTACATTCGGCCATCAAGCTTCAGATGTAAAACTAAGCACCAATGGTCTTGACGACTATCGACCGCAATTAGGCACTGGTAGAATTCCAGTAAGCAACGGAGATGAGGTGCGCGTTTACCTCGAAAAGCTCATCGCCTATGAGCAGGTGTTTGCGGACGCTGAAAACGATTGTAGTCTTCCCGCACGGAAGCAAATGAAAGAAGTAATGCTGATGACCAAAGGTTGGTCGCAAGGTGAAACGCAGAGTTTTCAGCAGTACACTGCAGGATACAGTCAAGCCGTTCAAGCCAACAATACTGGATGGAACATTGTTCAGGACCTAGTAGACGCCGCCGACCATGATCCGGGACCAGTCAGACCCGAGTTAACAGCTGCTATCAATGATGGACTGGCCATGATTATTTATACTGGTCATGGAAATGGTCAGTATTGGCAATTCAATGGCCACTTTTTTGATGGGCCCAATACGCTTGGTCCAAGTAATTTTAACAACTTAGGCAAGTATCCTTTTATTCTTAGCAACACTAGTTTTCTTGGACAAATTCATCGCCCTGGCGGTGAAGCAATGTCTCAGGAATATGTGCTTTATGAAGGCGGTGGTAGTATAGGTTTCCTTGCGTTCGTCGAAATAGGTTATGCGAGCAACCTGGATATATTCTCGAGCCAATTCGTCGATAATTTGAGTGGTCCTTTGTACGGAAGTACAGTTGGTCAACTTATAAAGCAGACTATCGAAGATGTCTATACGCCCGGTAATTCAGCCGTAAAATCGACTTGTTTAAGTTTTACTTATGCTGGAGATCCTGCCGTTGAGTTATACAACTTTGACAAACCATCTTATGAATTAGAAAGTGTGACTGAGTTAAGTTCAGGAATGGCTGCGAATGATATACTGGTTGGTTTACATAATACAGGAAGGTCAATCCCTGGACAACAAGTCGAAATACAAATTACCTCGACCAATAGTGCAGGAGTCAGTACCGTTCATCCTATTCAATCCGTTTTAGCACCTTTCTATTATAGTCAGTACAATTTTTCAGTACCGCACAATGGAGAAGCGGGTTCTTTTACCTATTCAGTGTTGATTGATCCAAATAACTTAATCGAAGAAGATTGTGAGACGGGAAATTCTGTTAGTTTTTCGGGCAAGATATATTTAGAAGGTTACACAAACAATGGTACTATGAGTACATCTCTTGAGTCTTCTAATCTGTTGCCATTTACGCAGCCCTATAGTGCTTCCCCATACAACTATCCTGGAACTGAAACGGTTTCTTCTTTTCCAACTGGTACTGTTGATTGGGTGTTATTGGAATTGCGCAGTGCTAGCGATGAGTCAGTTGTTGTAGATAGAAAGGCCGGTTTTGTACGCAATGATGGAGTGATAACGGATTTAAACGGATTTGGCGCCATTGGTTTCGACGCCCCCGATGGCTCATATTTTGTGGTGCTACATCATAGAGGACACGTATCTATTATGTCCGCAAATCCTTTGACTTTACCGAGTTCTGGCCTTAACGACTTTACACTTTCGGCAAGTTCGGTAAAAGGAAATAGTCAGTTAGCATTGGTAGGCGGAACCTACGCAATGAGAGCCGGTGACTTCAATGGAAGTGGAACCGTAAACTTTCAGGATTTTATAATGTGGTTGCAAAACAACAATACCCTTAACGCATATTTGTCGGTAGATGTGGACGGAAATGGTACCGTAAACTTTTCAGACTTCATCTTATGGCTTACGAATAATAACCACTTGACTTACCCTGGTATATAGGATATCCTTAAAAATGGAAATTGACCTGTAGCCCCGGGTCAGAACTTTTCTTAAATGCTTGTGGGACTGAGTGAGTTGTTATGTAGCGAGCAAAGAATGAGATGTGAGCGGCTGCACGAGCGCCTATGGTACTCGAACCAGTCGAATAACTTATATATCGTTACAAATTTATTACTTACGACCAGAGACCACGAGTTTGAAGTACTCCGATTCATTTTGCGAATACAGCTTAATAAGTAGCAGACCTTGTGGGAGATTGCTCACGTTAATATTTGTCTTATCGCCTTCCAATTTACTTGAAGAGATCACTTGCCCATTAGTACTAACTATGTCATAATTGGTGAACACAGAATTCTCGGACAATTCTATGTATACTATAGTAGATGAGGGGTTCGGGTAAATTCGAGGCAGATCAATTGGTGGGTCATTTGGAAGGTCAATTGCCAGGTCAATTGGTGGGTTTGGTTCTATAATAATGCTGTCTCCTTCAATGCTTATAAGTTGGTCGAAACGGAAAGTACAGTCTACGATTTCGGCGGAGGTAACAAACAATTCTACTAAATATGTTCCTGGCTGAATATATCTATGTGACGGATTTTGCTCAGAAGATATATTTCCATCACCAAAAACCCAAGTCCAATTTGTGAATCCAGCTGAGTTATCAAAAAAGTTCAAGGAGTCCAGGTTGTTGCCAGTCAAAGGAATGCTCGGATCGGATATATGTCTCACTATCTCCACCGTTTGAACTACAGTATCACATTGAAAGCTGTCGCAAAAGTTCATGGCAACATCATATACTCCTAATTCGCTGAAGCTATAATCAGGAGCAATTTCATTTGACTGATCGCCATTACCAAAATCCCAGTGTACATCTCCTGCTGTATAAAAAATAGAGGTGTTGGATAACTCATGAATACAATCTTCGAATTCAAAAGAAAGCTCATTGCTCGGTCGCTCAAATTCAAACCACATGAAGTCTATGTAATTTGATCCCGCGATTTCTGTAAAGATGTCATCGTTGCCGTCTCCGTTAAAATCAACCTTTTCAACAAATCGATTTGCTGAGTTGATACTTCCGCCAAGTTGAGCGATACCAAGATGTAGGCGGTTAGTAAAAGACAAGGTGTCATTGCCTTGGTTTAACTGAATATAAAGACTTCTACCACCAGAAGAAACTTGGTCGGGCAAGCCATCCAAGTTTAAGTCAATAAGAAAGGCTTCACGGGCATTGTTTTCCGTACTGTCAGGTAAGATGAAGGTGTGAAAATCGAATGTTCTATCACCATTATTCAATAAGTAATGTCGTCCACTCACTAATATATCCGGCGTTCCGTCACTATTTATATCTTTAATTTGGTCGACGCCATAAACTCCTTGAGCCAATACTTCTGAAGGTGAAAATTGCAGTCCGCCTTCATTATAAAATATATACAAATCCGTGGTGACAACATCTAAGTAGCCGTTGCCATCAAAATCCGCCAAGTGCATTTCACCTGTGAACGTATGACCTATGTCAACAATTGAAAAGTTTTCGTTTCCATCATTTCTCACCAGCTGAACTTGAAACTCACTAAGATCTTCGATAAAACAGAGTGCAAGTATGTCTTGGTCGCCGTCATTGTCCAAATCACCAAAGGCCAAGTTTCTTATTTGATGAAAAGGTTCAAATATGGCTTTGGAGACTTCACTAAAGTTTCCGTCACCGAGGTTTAAATTATACCGAAGAGAATGCGTAAATGATGCTAAGCGCGGGTAAAAGACATCTACATGTCCATCGCCATTTAAATCGGCGAAGTTACATCCAGATGGGCCTAAGCGAGTACAGGGAGTCGGACTTATTAGCGTTCTAACTTCGAAGTTTCCGAGTCCGTCGTTTTCAAAAAAATTTAAAAAGCTGTTGCAGCTAGGTATATAAAGGACATCAATATCTCCGTCAAGATCAAAATCCAACAAAGTCGTACCTCTAAATGAAGCGTCGCAAATTTGTGGGTCAACATGAATAATGCGCTCTTCCTTGTAGTAATTATCTGTATTCACCCAGTTCTGGCTTTGGCAAAACTGTATGAAGATTAGACCAAGTAAGGTGCTTAAAGCGGATTTGATTCTGAGTGAGCGGTGCATATTCGTTAACTACGAATATAGAATAAACGTGGAATAAATGAACCAAAACCTGTTTTTAAAAATTCACTTCAACACCTGAACACGAAATCTCTTTCCCTGTTCATCTACAATCTCGAGAAAGTAAATGCCCGATTGTAGAGACTCTTTAAACTGAATTTTGTCACCATCAATTTTTCCTTTCTGGATTAATCTACCTATAGCGTCTGTTAATCGATAATGGAAACTTGATGAAGACAATCCTTTTATAAGCACGTAGTTTTCTATTGGAATTGGATATACTTCAATGTTTGCTCCAGCCAAATCATTAAGCCCTGTACTTTCTGAAATGATTATTGTCTGATTTATGGAGAAAGTGCATTCCATAATTTGGGAGTTCGTTATGATTAACTCAATGTTATAAGTTCCTGCTTCTGAATATACATGGGTTGGTGACTGTTCTGAATAAATCGTACCGTCGCCCATAATCCAAGTCCAGTTGTCCATCGTGGCTGTGTTATCTGAAAACTGAATTGACTGGCCTGCAAAACCCTCACTAGGAATGTTATAACTGGGAGTCAGATCTAGTTCCTGATCCGTTACTGCTACATTCTCATTGTAAGATTCGCATCCAGAATCATTGCAGGCTGTTAAAGTCACAGATAGGTTAGCAGGAGCATTGAAACCGTTTAAAGGAAAGGCTTCGTCTGATGTAGTTCCATTTCCAAAGTCCCAGGTGAAGGTGGTGTTCGGAAAATAAGTATTCGTTTTGTTGATGAATAGAATTGAGTCAGCGCTACAATTACTTGTATGAGTGAAGTAAGTTTCGAACAGGGGATTGGGATCATTGTTTAAATATTCATCAACTCGGACGTATTCTCTATTTTGGTCAGCCGAAACAACATCGGGATCGCCGTCGCCATCCAAATCTTGAAAAATTAACTCCGCTTGTCTTAAGCCAGCCGAAGTACCGCTAGGCCCAAAAAGAGTTACCGATAGGGGAGTAGGGAAATTAGGATTGACAGGAATTTGAAAGAACCTAGGAAACGTTTTTTCGCTTAAACGAACTAAATCTTTACGACCATCTCCCTGAATGTCGACATATTGAAAAGTCTCTGGGACTAGAGAAGGCAATGGGTTGGCGTCAAAAAAACGCTCTATGATAAAATTTGAACCTGCGCCTTCATTGGCTATTAGATAGTATGTGCCGTCTTTTAAGGCTACTACATCTAGGGCGCCATCTTCATTGAAATCGTCGAGCAATCGATAATCCATTGATTCGAGCGGAAATTCGGGACTACTAAATTCGAAACTAGCGTCAAGATTATTAAAATAGGCCAGCCCGCCGTTATCTAGTACTAGATCGTTCAAGCCATCACTATCCAAGTCGGCTATTTTTAACCATTCAGTATTGGGATAGAAACTGAGATCAAGAGTCTGATCGGTTTCAAAGCCGCTTCCTGTTGCGAAATCCATGTAGACGCTAAGAAAATCAGCATGGGCCACTACCAAATCTAAGCTTTCATTTCCGTTTAGATAACCAATATCAAAAGTGGTATATGCGTCGATTGAAGTCTGAACTGGATCCGTGAAGGTTTTATCGCCATTGTTTATCATATAGCCTATTTCTGATTGTCCAAAATGGAACACATCCAGCAAACCATCGGCGTCAATATCAGTACTTACAACCTTGTTTAGGTGAGACGGAGCGTTCGTTATTTCTATTTCTTCACTAAAAGTTAGTCCACCGAGGTTTTCAAAGTAGGAAAGTCCCTGTGCTTCGTTTTTAGCACATACGACATCCATAAGCTCGTCGTTTTCAAGGTCAACAAGTGCAATAGAAGTCAATTGGTAAACCCCTCTATCATCAATAGGTATGGACGGTGAAGCCGGATTGTCGGGCTCGATAAGAAGTACACCAGGCTCAGAGCCGTGCATTAAAATCTTCGTATTGCTACCAGATTCAATAAATTGAATCTGATTTGGTCGGCGATCATCTAACAAAGTTGGAGCGTCAAAAATACCTGAGCCAAGGTTTTCATAAAAATGAATTCCAGATTCGCCAACGGTTATTGCATCGGACAGACCATCTTTGTTCCAATCAAAAAGCCTAAGAAAATCGAAAGAGTCATTTAGCAACTGACCTTCAGCAAAAACTTGGAAAATTGCGTTGGTTAAATACCAGGTTCCAGTATTGTTTAGTACGACCTCCACAACACCATCTTGATTAAAATCGTCCAATTGGAAAGACCCAATTTCAATTTCCTCGGGAAAACTTGCGTAGAAGTGATCAAAAACAGGAATGCCTTGGTCTAGAGCGCCAAACATATGTCGCTTATCTTCACTGTCGTAAAGTCCTACAAAATCTTTTAAGCCATTTCCATCAAGGTCTTTAATCTGTAGGGCGCAAAATTCAGCGTTCATTTCTGCGTCATTCACTTCAAAGAACCGTTCCCTTATGAACTTGTAGGTGAAATTGCCAGAACCATCATTTACTAGAGAGTGTATTATAATTCCGTTGTTATAGCTCGTATAGTATCCATAATAACCCGGATTCGTAACCTCTTCAATAATATTAACAAGAGACGCATAAGCAATATCTAGATCGCCATCGTTATCAATATCATCAACTACTATATCGTGAACAATCTTATCAATCTCTTCTACATCAGCAGAGATAAATCCATCCGCTTTTAAATCGTATAACTCAATAGGATCCGCAAATGAAAGGTCTCCTAAATTTTCAGACCAGAAAATCTCTTCTTCCCGACTAAACAATATGTCCGCAAGACCATTGCCGTTAAAATCGGCGAGAAATATTTTGAAGACATGCGGGCTTCCTAAAAAAACATCTATTGGTTCGGCAAATGTTTCAGGGCCGGTTCGAATAGCAAGGAAAATGTCGTTTCCATCCGCGTAAATTACATCTAGGTCTTGGTCGTTATCGACATCACCGTAAGCCAGTTCAAGGTCGTTGTAGAGCTTCCTTTGTGAAAGAAACTTATTGTTACCATAACTCTGAGCATTAAGTGTAATCACCCAAGTACTTAGAATTAGTAGCAACAAAGTCACTAGCCAGAAATTGATTTGCTTCATAGGTATACGGTTCGAAATGCCATCTGCTGGGTAAATATATTAATCATCAGCTTAGTAATGATTAAACTCGACTTTTTCGAAGATAGCGTCTTTCCAGATTACGTGCAGTAAAACATTTATAAAGCGTGCTATTATTTATTAGTAATAGGTTAACTGATTCGGGCAGCAACAGGCTATCCGCTTGTACTCGGCACGTCTATCTTTGGTTCAGCATAGTCGGAGTTGCGTATTCCCTAAACGGTCATCCACTACACCAGTACAGGTACAAAGTGTTGCAAGAATATTTTGAGATAGTTTTTCATAGTTCAAGGCAAAAAGCGCAGTCATAGCCCCAGCTATGACGAGCATTTTTAACGCAGAAATATGGAAAAATAGCCAAAATGTTTGCGACAATTTGTGGCTGTGCTGGTGTCACCTCCTTGCTTCACACAAAGCTAGCCACACCTCATACCGCTTCTATCCTGGCTGCGCGCTTGGGTTATATAATGCTAGGCATTGGCTTCGTCGCCGCTCGCTGTCGGCTATACGTTCAGAATAACGATAAGAGCAATCGATTCAGTTGGTGGAACAAGAATTAAAAAAAGCCGCTTTCAAAAAGAAAGCGGCTTCAAATATTAGTACTATATCATGGACTACTTCACGATAAAGCGTTTGCTAATCCTTCCAAACTCTGCACTCTCTATCGAGAGCATATAAATTCCAGCGTTGTAGTCACTCAAATCAATTTGCACTCGACTGCGCGGACCGGAAATACTGATTTGATCTATTTGTTTTCCAGTAAGGGTATACACCTTCACCACATCGTTCGTAGTGAATTCTTGCAGGGCAACTATGTTTATAGAACCGCTAGCTGGGTTCGGGAAAATATCTACTTCTTGTAGCGCCTCAATTGTAGGAATTGGTTCTTCTTCACCCTTTCCTTGTAGATCACAGTGTTCTACGGTAAAGCTGATGGTTTTAGTATCGCATAATGCACCTCCGGCATGAGCTTCACTGTATAATTCTGCGGTGATTGTATAAGTTCCTGGATTGGCCCAGAACTGGTGAGAATCATAAGTAACATGATTTTCGAGGTTACTTTGATTTACGGCTCCTGAAATTGTAAACACTAAACTCTCGTGTGAACCAGTAGCCGTCGCTCGAATTCTGATGTCACGATCAAAATCTGATTCACAGAAGACAGCTCCATCTTGTAGAGTAAATAAAGCCGCACCTCCTTGAGGGTTCAGTTCGAATTGTGTAATAAGTCCATCACAACTACTGGCAGTCGAACATTCCGTAATTACGATATCATCCAGATAAACAAAGTCTCCGTTGCCACTGGCATCGCATCTAAACCTAAGTTTAGTCGTTGAGGTGAATTGATCATTTATGATTACGTTTTCAGAATATTCTTGATTGTTGTAAAAGTCAGTGCCTCTTATCCACTGACCCGCTACAATCCAAGAGTTGCCGCCATTTAGCGAGTATTCCAGGAAGAAATCTTCGTTGTATTCCATGCTTATAGGATAATAATCAAAGGCGACTTCTAGGGACTGACTACCACTGTAATCTTGATTGATAGTAGTCACTCTTGAGCTGCCGGAGTCATCCCTCAATCTTACGCATTTATCACCATTTCCAATTGGGTAATTACTAATTAGACAGTCGCTACCACCATCTAGCCAGAATCCGTATCCACCTGCAAATGTTTCGCTGTGAGCGATGTTGCACTCAACAGGATCTTCACAAGGAGGAACCGGAGAGAAGCAAAAATCGGTTATCGCCGCTGACCCGTGAGCAAACAATTCCATTGTGCTGACATTTCCAGTATTCAAGGCCACGGAACCCTGACCGCCATCTCCTACATTTGGTAGTGGTATAATGTTCAACAAAGCTCCCGATGCATCATAGAGTTTGACATAACTCACATTGTTCTCTACGTCCAGTATGTCAATGCTCGTCACATATTGAGGGCTATCGAAAGTAAAGGTAAAGGTTCCGCCGT
Organism: uncultured Chitinophagales bacterium; assembly: GCA_964654535.1. Taxonomy (GTDB): domain Bacteria; phylum Bacteroidota; class Bacteroidia; order Chitinophagales; family UBA2359; genus CAZZIZ01. The sequence goes on along the minus strand of CAZZIZ010000111.1, from coordinate 729 downwards.
GCGCTTCATCATCTGGATCACTGCCGTCTCCATCTTCTGAAAGGATTAAAACCTTCCCTAGATTACTCGTTCCTAAATCAGGATCGCCTCCGGTCGGGTTTGCACTATCGAAAATCATCGCTGCATTACCGCTCAAATTGTTATTGGCATTTCCAAAAACAGTTACCCCTGGAATTTGAGTGCTGATAATGGCACCTGTTGCGAAGGTGTTAAGCGTACTGGCCACACAAGTCGGAACTTCATGGCAATCCATAAGCAGGCAAGAACCATCATCACAAATTGCGTCAGGGTCGAAGTTGCTTGCAGTTGGATCTGTACAACCGAATACTGGGATTCCAATGTTTATCCATTCGCATGTGGTTTCGTCGAATACGAAGCTATCTCCGCAGTCTACTGGTGTAGGTTCAAGCGGTTGTGAGCCTGTGTTAACCCATTCGCAAGCCGTCTCATCGAATACGAAACTGTCGTAACAGTTTTCTGCAGGTGGTTCATCTGGTTGTGAACCTGTGTTATCCCACACGCAAGTTGTCTCGTTGAAAACGAAATCATCGTAGCAGTTCACTTGGGGAGGTTCGGGTGCTTGCGAACCCGTGTTATCCCACACGCAAGTTGTTTCATTGAATACGAAACTGTCGTAACAGTTTTCAGCAGGCGGTTCAACTGGTTGCGAGCCTGTGTTATCCCACACGCAAGTCGTTTCGTTGAAAACGAAATCATCGTAGCAGTTTA
>CAZZIZ010000110.1:0-11607 GCA_964654535.1 uncultured Chitinophagales bacterium | reverse complement strand
ATTTATTCGCGACGGAAGTTGTAATGCCGCTTCCATTCTTTCTATTTGGCCTTGGGTGAACATTTTTTTACAGCCGTGGTTGTAGGACATAAAGTTCTCGCCATTGGTATGAAAGTCACAACTGAAATCGAAATTGTCGCAATCACTTAAGATGATGGTTCCACCAAGGGTAGGAGGAGTGTCGGCTACTTGATCACCTGGGTCATTACAATTGTTTTGAAAAGTATGGTAGACATCTAACCAATGCCCAACTTCATGCGTGCCGACGGATGCCCAATCATCACCTTCTTCTAGTTCGGAATGCTCCCCGTAACCCCATCTTATGGAGCTGTAATGTATTCCGTCTTCATTGTTGTTTACATTCTCAATATTTGGAAAGGTTGCGAAACCAGTGAAAATACTCGGGGCACCACCTGTGTATTTTGGTAAGTAAACATTCAAGTATTTGTGGTTATCCCAAGCGTACTGGTAAAGGTTTGTGTCGTTGTAGAGTCCTGCTTCCGTTTCGTGGTAAATAAGTCCTGTAGTTGGATTGCCCTCTGGGTCTATAGTAGCCAAACAAAAGCTGATGTCTAGGGTGCCTTTTACTGCGTCGAACGCTGGGTCAATGTTCTCCCAATCGTCATTGAGGCCATTAAAATCTCTATTGAGAATTTCTATTCCCGAGAGTGCTTGTTCCATGCCCATTTTCCCATCATCTCCAAGATGAAAAACGTGCAAAACTATAGGTATGGTATAAGTGCTTTCCGCTGTGGTCTTGGATGTTTTTAAGTCGGCAATTATTTCCTGCAATGCGGCTTCATCGCGCTCGAAGTCATAATCAACCTTGGGGTTGATTGATTTTTGCCTTTCTATCGAGGAGTGGTAAGAACAAGGTCCGTAGTTGCTTTGGCCGAACGAAATTGATTGGCAGACGAACAAAACGACAATATAAAGCAAGTGTTTCATTCTATTTGATTTTATTATATGCAAAATAGTCAATCAATTCTAGAATAGTGAAGAATGGAGTTTGGAATAATTAGACTTCTTGCGAGGGACTTGTCTTTGTCAGAGCAGATTTCGTGGACGTGTGGCACTAGTGACGGGGCCAACGCTCAGGGCTATTCGCCTAACACTAACGTGAGCGGAGTTATTAGGTGTTTCGAGCTCACTAAAACTGTAAGTTTAAAAAACTCGTTGAACCAAATTCGGTATGGAAAATATATTGACCGCCGTGTGTCAGTTCAGTACTAATATTCCATTCGGATTTTTCAGTAATTCCTGAGGCCACCAGCTGTCCTTGGATATTGTAGATATGATAAGATCCGATGCGCAAAGCGTCTCTGTGCGAAATGCTACAACTTCCATCCAAACCATAACTTACTCTTAAAACTTCCAGGGTTTCACTAGATTCTGCGATACCAGTAGGGAGCAGAGTTTCGCAAGTGCAATTGTCGCAGTTTGCTGCTGGGTCATAATTGACGAAATTTGGATCGGTGCAACCTTCTACTATGTTGACATCAATATTGCATTCACAAGTATTGAAATTGTAGTTGACAGGTTGGCAAGCAACGCTAGTGCAAGAATTGTTATAAGGATTAATCGCCTCAACCACCAGCACTTTTTCTACACAACTTTCTTGTTGAGTACTAAAGTCATTTTGGCAAATCAACATAGAAACGTCAACGGGACCTACTAGGGTAGGAATGGCACTAAAGTTCCAGCAATGATCAAAATCAGGTGAAGGGTTTTCAAAATTATTACAATTAAATAAAGATTCTACGTTTTTAAGGTAGCTGTCACTCTCATAGCCAGAAACCTCCATGTTCAAACATATCCGGGTAACGTGGCTATTGGAAGCGCAGACGTCAAAATTATTCGCGTCGAATAAGCAAGATTGATCTTCGCAAGTTGCTTCAGGGTCGTAATTGGTGGCATTCACGTTCATACAACCAGATATTGCATCAGAGCTCGCACAGGGATCTTCCTGAATCCATTGGCCTTCGCAAGGGAGCTCATCGCAGGGAAGAGACGAAAGAGTTATGGCAATGGTCATTTCTGTGCAATCGCCATCTGGTTCACAAATCAAGATCGTCAAGTCTTCTTTAACCGAACCTGGTACTGGGCGGTAAGTAAAACAATTCGGACTGTCTGCGATAAAACTTACGCTGCATTCTGCAATGGGAGAATAAACATTTTCAATAGTTGCTCCATCTTCAAACTGCGCCATATCAATACAGAAAACGTCGCCTACTTGTACATCGTTGGTTCTGCAGATAGAGATATTGGAAACTGGGAGAATGCAAACACCAATATTAGACATGGCGTTAGGGTCGTAATTAACCGCGTCAGGATAAATACAAGTATTAACTATGTCAGGTTTATCACAAGTAGGTTCTATGAGTGTGCCTTGGCAAGTACAGTCTTCCTGAAACACATCAATAATGGTATTGACGTTATCATCGTCACAAGAAGTTCCTGGATAACCTAGGTTAACGCCATTGTCGCACATTGTTTCGCAGCTCGAAGCGGCTATTATAGCAACTGAAATCAATTCACAATTCTCATCTATGCAACCTATAACTTGAACTGAGGTATAGATAGGCGAATCTTGGATAGTGAAGTTTAAGCAGTTGCCATCAAAGGTCACAATATCATCGCTAAAACCAACGTCCTGAATAATGACAGCCTCAGTATCCAACATACAAAAATCGGGGCAAATCTGAGTGCTTGCATTCTTTAGAAGGCAATATGGGCCATCTTCACATTGGGCATGAAGCCAGCTTGCGCTTAAGCACATAAGAATCAAAACCCACGAATACTTCGATGAACTGCCTGGTGTCATAATTAGATACACTCAATATAAAAGAAAACCAATTGCGTTCAGAGATAAATCGAGATCAAAGTACTAAAGATGGGAAATTAAGCCTAGCGCAAAACGTGGAACACCATACGTCAACAGCAGCATATTTATGGCTGCTTAGATTTGGCTTTTACTATAGAATTCGCCAGTGGGGAGAAAATTTGTTTTAAGCGTGATATTGTTAACGTTAAGCCAACGCTGCGGAAGTCGGAGACTTCGCCCAGTTTTTACGCACAAGTTTACGCTTCGCTCAAACTTGCGCGAGCGGAGGAACTGGAGGTGCTGGGTCATTTTTTTTGGCGGAGGTGATTTCTTGCTTTTCGATTTGGATTTTAGAATCGGTTTTGGGTGTCTGAGAACAACTTGTGTAAAGCAGGGTGCTTAAGGTTAAGAATAAACTTATCGTGTATAATGAATAGTTATTCATTTGTTTTAGTTGTGTTTTGCAGTTGATTCTTGCGTTTCCGTTTCATGGGTTTCTGATAAATATACTTTAAAACAGATATCTGTTTCTTGTGCGCACATTTTTTCCTACTGTACCCTTAGTCCTTGACTTGGGTCGATAAAATAGGCTAAGCCTTTAGCAACCGAACCCGCAGCCAGGATAGGAGCGGTTATGAGGTGCTTGGAAAATGTAGTGAAGCCCACCGTGCAGAGCGACCAGAGGAAGCTCCTGCCAAGGTGTTGGCTGAACACATTTTGCAAGCGCCGAATTTGAGCGGATAGCCTGTTGCTGCCCGCATCATCCAATAAAAAAATCTCTGTAAAAAATCCTAGAGGTGTAATCCCTCTTTACGAGCCAATAACTCTTCCTCGGTATCGACATTGTCTTCATCGGGAACGCAACAATCGACTGGACAAACGGCTGCGCACTGCGGCTCTTCGTGAAAGCCTACGCACTCGGTACACTTGTCGGCCACTATGAAATAAAATTCATCGGACACTGGTGTGTTGCGTTTATCCGCATCGAGTACCTCGCCACTTTTCATAGTATAATTGCCTTTTACACCTGTTCCATCAGCTATGGCCCACTCAACTCCACCTTCGTAGATGGCATTGTTAGGACACTCCGGCTCGCAAGCTCCGCAATTAATACACTCGTCTGTTATCGTAATAGCCATTTCAGCTTATGTTTGTAGTTTGAACTGCAAATCTATCCTATAGAACAGGATATAACAAGAATAGTTCCTAAATGAATTTAACTGAGCGAATGGATTTGTTGGCGGACTGGCGCCAGCGTCTTATAGAAGACCCAAATAGGGCTAAAATCTTCGAACAAGCCTATTATAAAAACCGCTGGTTTACAATTGAAAATATTGAACTAATGTTCAATAATGTGATAGAGCTGTTCTTGGCGCCTAAACAACTTACTGAATGGCTGGCTAAATATGATTTAGAAGGAGCTGGACCCAAGGTGGTGGGCTTAGTATTCGCAGGCAATGTGCCGATGGTTGGTTTTCACGATTTGCTCTCGGTTATCGCGTCTGGACATCATTGTCAAATCAAGCTTTCGAGCAAGGACGAGCTGTTGGTGAAATGGCTCTTGGAACATTTGTACGCTTGCGGCGATGTGCATCGTGAGCATTATGTCATCGTAGAACGTTTACAAAACTTTGATGCGGTGATTGCTACTGGCAGTAACAACAGCAGTCGCTACTTTGAGCAGTACTTTGGAAAATACCCGAACATAATTCGTAAAAACAGAACTGGCGTGGCAGTTTTGGATGGTTCTGAAAGCGGCGGCGACTTGCTGGAGCTGGGTGATGATTTGTTTTGCTATTTCGGTTTGGGTTGTCGCAATGTTTCGAAAATTTTAGTACCGCTTGGCTATGACTTAACGCGCCTACTTGACGCGCTGGAACCATTTGGGGACCTAATGAACCACGATGGTTATAAAAACTCTTATGACTATTACCGCTCTATTTTATTGCTAAACAACACGCCGCACCTGGCGAGCGATTTTATGATGATTGAAGAGAACGAAAAATTGTTTTCGCCAATTGGCACCTTGTACTTCGAGTATTATAAGAACAAGACTGCTTTGCAGGAATGGATTGAAAAAGCGGGAGACGATATTCAGTGCATCATTGGGAAAGACTACTTGCCTTTTGGTTCTAGTCAGAAACCTAAGCTATGGGATTACGCCGACGGTGTAGACACCTTGGCTTTTTTAAGTCAACTCAAATAGGACTTGCAGATTTTGCCAGAGCTGTTTCTTTTTTGCTCCATCGCTCATTAGTTCTATGCCTTCGGCAAAAAGTAATTTCTCACTTTCGAATTGGATGATTTGGTTGCGTTTGGCGGCAATATTGAGGTCGAGCATTTTGGGGCTGAGTCCAAAGGCGATTACATAGCTGGGCGCCCATTTCGATAAGATGCCTCTGAATGGGTACTTATCATCGGGGCCTACTATTTCCGACGAATCTTGCTTGCCGATGACTTCCAGCATCTTGTGGAGGGCTCGAGACACTGCTTCGGGTACATCGCCTAAGTCTTTGTCTAAGAGTACAATAGTGTCGATATTTTCAACGATTTCTTTAGGCATATTGAGCCTATGGTCCGATAATCGATAAATTTCTTCCTCTTGCAAAAACTCTGTCATATAGATGCTTCTTTATGGGCTGTGAAATCAATATCTTGCAGCACGGTAAATATAGAGCTGAAAACCGAGAGCTCCGCAAACCTAAACACCTATTCCTATGCCAGCAACTATGATAGTAGAAAGAGTAACAAAAAGTAGACTTTCAGAAGTCGATTTAGACAATATTCCATTTGGTCGTGAGTTCACGGACCATATGTTCGTAATGGACTATAAAGATGGTAAATGGCAAGAAGGCAAGATTACGCCGATGAAAAATCTGTCTCTGCATCCAGCCACTTCGGCGCTGCACTATGGCCAGAGCTTTTTTGAAGGGATGAAAGCGGAGATGGGGCCAGATGGCAATCCTATTTTGTTTCGTCCAGAAATGAACCTTCGCCGCATGAACAAAACGGCGGATCGCCTGGCGATGCCGAATTTACCCGAAGCAGAATTTGTAGAATGGTTGAAGGAGCTGATACGCTTGGATAAAGATTGGATTCCAACTGCAGAAGGTAGTTCACTTTATATACGCCCTCTGATGTTTGCGACCGATGCGCACGTTGGGGTGAAGATAGCCGATACTTATAGATTCGTAATTATGTGCTGCCCAGTTGGTCCCTACTATTCCGACCCGGTAAGCGTTTACATAGAAGACAAATACATAAGAGCCGCTCCTGGCGGAACTGGCGATGCGAAAGCCGCTGGAAACTATGCGCCTAGTTTAATGCCAACCAAATTGGCGAAGAAACACGGCTTCGACCAGGTTTTATGGACTAGCGTAAACGACCATGAGTACGTACAAGAAATCGGTACGATGAACGTCTTCTTTATTATTGACGGCGTGGTAGTGACTCCATCGAAAGACGGAAACATACTCGAAGGAATAACCCGCGCTAGCGTTATACAGTTGTTGGAAGATGAAGGTTTGAAAGTAGAAGAACGTAAAGTTTCTGTCGACGAACTCTGGGCTGCCCACAAAGCGGGTAAACTAGAAGACTGCTTCGGAACCGGAACTGCTGCTGCGATTATTCCAATAAAATCTCTTGGCAACCTTGAGGAATCTATGGAGCTCCCACCAGTCGAAACACGCAAGTGGTCTGCGAAAGCAAAAGCACGTTTGATTGCGATTAAAAGAGGCTTGGACGAGGATCCTTACAACTGGACGGTTAAGGCCTAGCCCGCAAGTCCCCAAAGTCATTTCGAGCGAAGCCGAGAAATCTGTGTGCTCGTCCTCAAAACGTTTGTAATTCAACTCTGCTTAACTCTCTTTTATTGGTTCGTGCCCGCACGAACCAAAAGCGCTCGGTAGATTAGATTCTCGCAACAATGCTTTGTGGGGTCACAAACCATTAAGTGGGGACGGAAGCGCAAATCAAAATCAAGTAAATCCTCTAATCTTGAAAATCCTGATTCAGACAAAAAAATCCTGTACATCCCGAAAATCCTGCGCATCATGATTCAGACCAAAAAAGGCAGAGCAGACAAAGCATTAAACGCTCGAACGAGGTGACATAATGTCACAAATCTCCAAAAAGCCTTATCTTTACGCCCCTTAGAAACAGCCTATAATCAATGCTTCAGGACACAAAAAACGATTCATTAGAGCTTCATTCCAATCAGCCTTTAGGCGAAGAACGCCAGGGAGAGGTGTTGTCAAATGATGAAATGATTCCAGTAAAAGATGGAGCCAAGACCTTCTATATAGAAAGTTATGGTTGCGCTATGAATTTTGCAGATAGCGAGATCGTGGCCTCGGTACTTTATAAAAATGGCTACTCGCTTACCAAGGATTCCGAAAAAGCTAACGCCATATTTATCAATACCTGTTCTATAAGAGAAAATGCTGAAGATCGCGTGCGACAACGTCTAACTACTTTTCGCGATACCAAGAAAAGAAACAACACGGTTATTGGAGTATTGGGTTGTATGGCGGAGCGCTTAAAAACAAAGTTTCTAGAGGAAGAGAAATTGGTTGATATCGTCTGCGGCCCAGATGCCTACAGAGACCTTCCAAACTTACTAGCAGAAGTAGATGGTGGACAAAAAGCAGTCAACGTGCTTTTGTCTAGAGAAGAAACTTACGCCGACATCAGTCCAGTGCGTTTAGATGCCGAAGGCATTAATGCTTTTGTTTCTATTATGCGCGGCTGTGACAATATGTGTTCCTTCTGCGTAGTGCCTTTTACACGCGGAAGAGAAAGAAGTAGAAATGCTTTTTCAATTGTGGCGGAATCGCAAGACTTATATGATCGCGGTTACCGTGAAGTAACTTTGTTGGGACAAAACGTGGATTCTTATAAGTGGGAGAACGAAGAAAGCAAAGAAGTCGTTTCATTCGCCAACTTGTTGAGGATGGTTGCCAAGGTGCATCCCGACTTACGTGTTCGCTTTTCAACCTCGCATCCGAAAGATATTACCGACGATGTGCTATACGCCATCGCCGAAAACGAAAACGTTTGCAACTACATTCACCTGCCAGTGCAATCTGGTAGCAGCGAAGTGCTAGATCGCATGAACCGTACCTACACCAGAGAATGGTACCTAGAGCGTGTGGAGGCAATACGCCGCATTATTCCAGATTGCGGAATCTCTACCGATATCATCACCGGATTTTGTGGTGAGACTGAAGAACAACATCAAGAAACCTTATCCATTATGGATATTGTGAAATACGATTTGGCCTACACGTACTACTACAGTGAGCGCCCAGGAACTTTAGCCGCGAGAAAGTATGAAGACGATGTGTCCTTGGAAATAAAGAAGCGCCGCTTGCAGGAAGTCGTGGACAAGCAAAGAGAACACGCTTTGTTTAGAAATCAAGCCGACATAGGAAAAACCTTTAAGGTTTTAATACTAAAAAATTCAAAGCGCTCGGATCAGGAATGGGTAGGGCGTACTGATCAAAATAAAAAGGTCGTTTTTCCAAAAACCGGAGCAGTCGCAGGAACATATGTTTATGTAAAAGTGAACGATTGCACTGGATCTACGTTAAAAGGAGAAAGGGTAGAAACAATTAGTGCCTAAGATGGATGTGCAATCTTTAAAAAGACGTTACGGAATTGTCGGAGGTTCCGACAAATACGACGGTGCTTTGAGCATCGCTTTACGTGTTGCCCCAACCAATCTCACCATTCTCATTTCGGGAGAAAGTGGAGTAGGGAAGGAAGTCTTCAGCCAGATCATACATCAGCAAAGTCCACGTAAGCACAATAAGTTCATTGCCGTGAACTGCGGCGCCATTCCGGAAGGAACCATCGACTCTGAGTTATTTGGTCACGAAAAAGGAGCATTTACTGGAGCAGTATCCAGTAGAAAAGGTTACTTCGAAGAAGTAGATGGCGGCACCATTTTCCTAGATGAAATAGGTGAAATGCCAATGGGTACACAAGCAAGATTGTTACGTGTACTGGAGAGTGGCGAGTTTATTTCTGTTGGTTCTAGTAAAACACAAAAAACAGATGTGCGCGTAGTAGCCGCTACCAACAAAGACCTGTTATCGCTTATCCAAAAAGGAAAGTTTAGAGAAGACTTGTACTACAGGTTGAGTACCGTGCCGATACAAGTTCCGCCATTACGCGAACGAAGAGAAGATATCTATAAGCTCTTCCGCAAATTCAGCAGTGACTTCGCGGAAAAACACAATTCGGAGACCATTGTTTTAGACGATGAAGCAAGAGCTATGGTGCAGAGCTACGCTTGGCCGGGCAATATTAGAGAACTAAAAAACTTCTCCGAACAAATTTCGGTCTTGAGTCTTAAGAAGACCCTAGATAGAAACGATGTCCTGCAATATTTACCCAAGGCTACACGTACCAATAATCTACCCGTACTTTCAAACGGTACGGAAGAAAGCAAAGGAGACATCAGCGATCGAGAAATTTTATACAAAGTGCTTTTCGATATGCGGAAAGATCTAAATGAAATGAAGAAGATTGTTTTTGCGCTTATCCAAAACGGAACGGTTTCACCCGACGTCTTACAAGAAGATATGTTCCGCGATGTAATGGAAATGCAAAACGGAGGTAGCAAACCAATCGTTGGAGATGTCTCGGCACCATTTATTATCAATCAGCCGCAGGGTCAACCCGTTTACCAAGCCACCGAAGAAATCGAAGAATCGCTTTCTATAGCGGGAAAAGAGAAAGAGCTCATAATCAAAGCGCTCCAAAAACATCGAGGCAGAAGAAAAGATGCTGCCCTAGATTTGGGTATATCAGAAAGAACTCTTTATCGTAAGATAAAAGAATACGAAATCAATGAGTAGAGCCCTTTTCATTTTTGTACTCGCTACGGCTACGCTGCTTTTTTCGCAATGTGGTATCTACACCTTTAGTGGGGTCTCCATTCCAGATAGTACCAAGACCATTACCATCAACTACTTTCCAAATAAAGCGCGACAAGTTACGCCAGTGCTTGAGCAAGTGTTGAACGAAAAGCTGCAGGACAAGTTCATTAATGAGACAGATCTGGAACAAGTGCCACTAAATGGCGATATAGAGTTCAGCGGCAGCGTTATAGACTACTATGTGCGACCAGCAGCAGCTGGTAGCGACGACCGTGCGGCCCTTAGTCGCTTGACCATCAAGCTGAAAGTAGACTTCATCAATCGAATTACGGACGAAGAATGGTCAGAAACATTTAGCCGATTTCAAGACTTCGACCAAAACGTAAATCTTCAGGACGTTGAGGATCAGTTGGTTGATGAGATATCGGACCAGTTGGTCGACGATTTATTTAATAGAGCTTTAATAGATTGGTAGAGAAAATTGATATTTTAGAAGTATGGAGTTCAATGAGTTTATAAGTCATGACAATCTCGATCAAGCAATCGAGCAGGTCTCTCTAAGTCAATTGCAGGAGTGGGAGAAAGCGTACCCATTGTTCAAAGCCATTCCACTATTAATTATAAAAAAGCAAGGAGCAGAAGCGCACGCAGTTAGAGACGAAAACTTCGAGCAAAGAGTGTGGAATATTACCAATCGTGAGCAACTGGTCAATCTCATATTCGAGCGTCCTGAAAAGAACGTCACGGTAATAGAGGCAGAAGCGCCGGTAGAAGTAATGAGCCCTATAGCAGATATTGTAATTCAAGAGCTCAATCAATTACGTAAAGAAAGAGAATTCATCCGTCCGCTCACACCGCGCAAGACTACCACCGAGTCTATAATTGAAAGTCGCCTGGAAGTAGAGCGCGATCTCAGAGAAGTAAAAGGAGAAGAGCCCGAGTTGACCGAGGAGCAGATGCGTGAAAACATCAAGCGCGTTTTAGAAAACGAAACTCAAAAGCTCAGCGAAGATGCTGAAGAGCTCAAGGAACAAATAGCCGCATTTCAAGAAATTGAACTAAAGAAACAAGCAAAGTTTGAGCGACTCAGCGAAGACTCTGAAGAACTCAGAAAACTCAAATCAAAAGTAAATGCCTACTCCAAGAGCCTGCATTTCGAGGAGCGCGAGAAGGATAAGCAAGACTTGAATATCCAGGCAAGGCTCAATCCACTTTCGACCAAAGAGGAGAATATGGCCCAAATCAATGCATTTTTAGACAACTATAAGCATCAGGGTTACGAAATAGGAGACCGTCAGAAGACCATAAACCAAATGGTCAACAATAGCATAAATAGCGAATCTATACCTGTTTCCGAGGCTTTAGCAGAGATTTTCGCCGATCAGGGCTTCCCAGAAAAGGCCGCTGAAGTATATCGCGCCTTGGGCTTGATTTATCCTCATAAAATATCGTTCTTTGCACGAAAAATAGTAAACCTCAATAACCGCGATTAATATGACTGGATTATACACGTTCATCACCCTACTTATTGTTATCGTTTGCGTTCTGCTAGGATTAGTTGTTCTTGTTCAAAACCCGAAGGGTGGAGGACTAGGAGCTGGATTCGGCGGCGGAGGCGGCGGAAGTCTGGGAGGTGTTCAGAAAACAACCGATTTCCTCGAAAAAGCAACTTGGACTTTGGCCATTGCACTTTTAGCGCTGAGCCTTATTTCAAATGCGTTCTTGCCAAAGAACAGCGGCCAAGGATCCCAAGAGTCCGAGCTGATCAAAACCATCGGCGAAGAAGAAGAGAACTAGAAAAAATTAAAGAAGCTTTCGAAGCCTCTCCAGCAATGGAGGGGCTTTTTTTTGTTTGGGATAGTTGATGGTTTGGACAGAAAAACTATTTGGGCGTGCCCC
>CAZZIZ010000109.1:9476-11622 GCA_964654535.1 uncultured Chitinophagales bacterium | reverse complement strand
GGCAATCCCAATTCATTTTGCAAACTCACACATAACACAAAAATTAACCTACACTTAATATGCAAAAACGAATAAGCGTTAGTGTATACACTGGCATCTAACACCTTCTTTCGTCGTATCTTTGAGCCAATGGCAAAAGACATAAACACAATTGGTGTATTTACTTCTGGAGGCGATGCACCTGGAATGAACGCTGCAGTGCGTGCCGTAGTTCGTGCCGCCATCTATTACAAGAAAAAAGTGATTGGCATAAGACGTGGTTACGAGGGAATGCTGGACAAGGATTTTTACGAAATGAATTCTCGTTCGGTCAGTAATATTATTCAGCGCGGCGGAACCATCTTGAAGTCGGCGCGTAGCGAACGCTTTATGACAGTTGAAGGTCGTAAACAAGCACACGAAAATCTTGTTGCCGCTGGTATCGATGGCTTCGTGGCTATAGGCGGCGATGGTACTTTTAGAGGTGCGACCAAGTTTTACGAAGAGTTTAAGGTTCCGTCTATCGGCATACCTGGAACCATAGACAACGATATAAATGGAACGGATTATACTTTGGGTTATGACACTGCAAGCAACACCGCCGTTCAAGCGATTGATTCCATAAGAGATACCGCCAGCTCGCACAGCCGTTTGTTCTTTATAGAAGTTATGGGTCGCGATACTGGGTTTATTGCCGTACGCTCTGCACTCGCTGCAGGTGCGGAAGCCTTCCTCATTCCAGAAAAGAAAATGGAACTCGACCAGTTGATTAAGATTTTGGACATTGGACACAAGAACAAAAAGTCATCTAGTCTTGTGGTAGTTGCAGAAGGAAACCGCAATGGCAACGCTATGGAAATAGCAAAACTGGTTACGGAACAATTCAACAACTACGATGCAAAAGTTACCGTGCTGGGGCACTTACAAAGAGGTGGAACGCCAACAACCTTTGACCGCGTGCTGGCATCGCGTCTAGGTGTGGCGGCAGTAGAGGCACTTATCGATGGTATGAAAAATGTGATGGTCGGTCGTATTAGTGGCAACATTACATACGTGCCGCTAAATGAAACTTCAAAAGACAAAGGCATTGACAATGAATTGATGCGCATAGCAGGGATTTTAGCTACCTAATACGCTCAATTTTCGCAAGAAGATTCCTAAATTGGATAAAACAATTTAGCTATGCGTTTTGTAAAACGAATCCTCGGAATACTCTTACTCCTCATCGTGATTAGTCTTATCGCGGCGGCATTTTTGCCCAAGGACATTCACGTGGAGCGCAGTAGAACCATAAAGGCACCTGCCGCATCGGTATTCAATCAAGTCAACACTTTAAAGAATTGGAACAACTGGTCGCCTTGGCTGGAAGAAGATCCAGATATGAAAACGACCTATGCTGGCGCTTCGGCGGGCAAAGGTGCGAGCTACTCTTGGGATGGACCGATTGTAGGCGGCGGGGAACTCACCATTTCAGATAGTGTACCTTTTAAAAGCATAAAAACCGCCCTCACTTTCGATCAAGGCAATGGCAATGGTACTTGGACTTTTACAGACAAGGGCAGCGAGACCGAGGTGGTCTGGGCGATGGATACGCGCATGGAGTGGCCCACAAATTTGTTCGGCTTAACGATGGACGGTATGCTCGGCCCGCAGTTTGAAAGAGGTCTGCAAAATATTGAGACGCATCTTACGAAGTAAGATTTTGTTCCCTCCCTTGAAAAGGAGGGGAGCACATTAGGCATTCGAACAAACCAGTCCCCTCCCTTTTAAGGGAGGGCTATGGAGGGTTTTGTAACGGAAATCTTGTATGCACAATTTATATTGGGAGAGCGTTTGACACGCAAGATGTGCAGACGTGGACACTCCCCCCAGCCCCTCTCAAGAGGAGAGCCTCGCCTATTATCTGCGGTAATCGGAAAATAATTTGCCTTTTAATAATGGCTTAGAGTTAGAGAACAAATGGGTTTTGCAAGAGAAATTTTGTTAGAATATCTTATTTGTATTGGGCGTGCCCCACTCACTTCTAGGCTGCGCCTAAGTTCGGGGTCAGGCTCTCGGCCGTCGCTCTGTTCTGCTGCGTGCACGCATTCGGCTTCTAGCTCTAAGGAGCTAAGCCTTATGGTTTCTCAGCAACAGGAGCTCCACAAAGGCCTCCATCCTTCACGCG
>CAZZIZ010000109.1:0-9376 GCA_964654535.1 uncultured Chitinophagales bacterium | reverse complement strand
AGCCTTATGGTTTCTCAGCAACAGGAGCTCCACAAAGGCCTCCATCCTTCACGCGGATATAAATTTTGTTAATTGAAGACTGGGCTAGTTACTTTATCATAAGTTTGATATTAAAGTCCGCATTATGAATAGAGCCATACTTTTTTTACTCTTTGCACTTTTGAGCAACTACTCTTGTACAAATTCCAAGAGTGAAATTGAACAAGACACTAGAGTTAAAGACGAATTAGAACAATTAACCACATCAGAGTTAAGAGAAGCTTATCTCTCGGATTTATTCAGCGCAGATCAAAAGCTTAGGAATGACAGTTTCAATGCGATAAAAATGAATCTTATAGGTACATATGGTTGGAACAGCGAAGAGCACCTTAGACTTGTAGAACTAAGAAAAACAAAAGACGCCACAATCTTCAAACGATTAGCTGGCTACGTCGATACCTACGGATATACAGACGAAACCGCCAGTTTTGGCTGGCAAGCTAGATCCGCGTTTCCGTATATAACAGGCCATAATTCGAGTAAAACAAATTCAATCGGCATGTTGGAATTATTGATACCCGCTTCTAAAAAAGGCCTTGTCCCTATGAAAGACATCGTTTGGATTATGGCAGAGTACTATGAGTCGCAGAACGGTCAGATATATGAAGTGGGTTGGCAACCATATACGATACAAGATGAATACGATGGCTTGATCAGCGTTCTAGATTTAGAGGACCTGTTTATTGACTAGGCCCTAGACAAATTCTAGATAGAATATCAACAGAAGACCTTTTAGGCCTCAAATAATTAACACAAACTTAACGCGCAAGCAGAAGCTAGAAGTGAAATAGTTAAGACCTTGTAGAAGTGATTTTTTCACGTAATAATAAAATCTTGGAGAACGATACATTGCCCATTAACAAGGAAATAGAACAGTTTTGCAAAGAACTTGAAGGAGAGTTCGACCTAATTCCTGAAGCAAGGAAAGAAACACTTAGCCAACTCAGCGACTATATTTCCAATAAAATTTCGGAGGGAGAAACCCCGAAGATGACCGTGATTTGCACGCACAACTCCCGAAGAAGTCATATCGGTCAGATTTGGTTGTCGGTTATGTCGGAGTATTTCCAAATCAAAGCGATAGAAACATTCTCTGGTGGAACAGAAGCCACAGCATTTAATATTAGAGCGGTAAAAGCATTGCAGCGAATAGGATTTGAGATTAGGGCGAAAGAAGAAGCGGCAAATCCAGTATATCAAATTACTTGGAGGGAAGCAATGAAACCTTACCAAGCATTTTCCAAAAAATACGAGTCAGAACCAAACCCAAAAGAAAACTTCGCGGCTATAATGGTCTGTTCGGAAGCCGATGAAGGATGTCCGCTTGTACTTGGCTGCGATTTCAGATTGTCGCTTCCATATGACGATCCGAAGGAATTCGACGACACAGAACTAGAATCTTCCAAATACGATGAAAGGGCAAGGCAAATTGGACGCGAAATAATGTTCGCGATAAGTCGAGTAAAGTCTTGAAGAGGTATATTGCCGAACTGATAGGAACATTTGCTCTTGTTTTTTGTGGTACAGGAGCAATTGTAACCAATGATGTTACCAACGGAGCGGTGAGCCACGTTGGGATTGCCATAACATTTGGGTTAATCGTTGCCGTGATGATTTACGCATTTGGAAATATTTCGGGCGCGCATATCAATCCCGCCGTTACAATAGCTTTTTCTTTTACAGATCGATTTAATAAGAAGCATTTAGCTGGCTATATCCTTGCTCAACTAGTCGGTGCATTCTTAGCCTCAGGACTTTTGAAAATCCTTTTTGCGCAGCACGAAAATCTAGGCGCAACCATTCCATTTGGAACTTGGCATCAGTCATTTATTCTAGAGATTGTTCTGACTTACTTTTTAATGCTGGTTATACTCTTTGTTAGCCAAACCAAATCCGTCAGTCAGTTTACTGGTTTAGCCGTGGGCGCGGTTGTAATGCTAGAAGCTATGTTCGCTGGTCCAATAACAGGTGCATCTATGAACCCTGCCAGGTCTATTTCACCTGCCATCGTATCAGGGACTATTGCCGATCTATGGATTTATATTGCCGCTCCGATAATTGGAGCAATTTTGGCCAGCCTGACTTGGAATTTAATGAAGGAGCAGGGCGCGAGTCTGCAAGCGTAGATTTCAAGTTTACTTACAAATGTTCGGAAGCTATGGATTGCAATGCCGACAGTGATTTTGCCCTTCATTTGTGCATATAAATTCAAGTTAATGCGCCCCGTCGTGCTAACTTCAAGCCGTGTTAGCAAAGATAAACCCAACGACCACGAACGCTTGGCAAAAGCTCAGCGCTCACTTTCAGCAAATGAAATCGGTACAGCTCAAATCACTTTTTGAGCAAGACAATATACGCTTCGACAAATTCTCTATAAAAGAGCAAGGCATTCTGCTCGATTACTCTAAGAACTTTCTAGACGCAGAAACAATGAGCTTGCTGCACGAACTCGCCGACGAGTGCAAACTCAAAGAAGGAATAGAAGCGATGTTCTCCGGCGCTCCTATAAATGAAACCGAAGGTCGTACCGTTTGGCACAGCGCCCTACGCGCCAGCAAAGGCAACTGGCTGCTCGACGGAAAAGATGTCCGCCCAGATATTGAAGCTGTCCTCGCACAGATGAAAAGCTTTAGCGAAAAGCTGCGCTCAGGTGCACATAAGGGATACAGCGGAAAAGCCATTACTGATATTGTAAATATTGGAATAGGCGGCAGCGACTTGGGACCGGTTATGGTTACCGAGGCATTGAAACCTTATTGGTCGAAAATAAAACCGCACTTTGTTTCAAATGTAGACGGAGCGCACTTGGCTAGCATCGTAGAAAAGCTAAATGCGGAGACTACCCTCTTCATCGTTGCCTCCAAAACATTTACGACCCAAGAAACAATGACCAACGCACGTAGTGCCCGCGATTGGTTCTTGAAAAACGGTGGCGCACAGGAAGACATCGCCAAACACTTTATCGCCTTGTCTACCAATGCGGAAGGCGTGAAAGAATTCGGTATCGCAGAAGAAAACATGTTCCGTTTTTGGAATTGGGTTGGCGGTAGATACTCCCTCTGGTCGGCCATTGGTTTACCTATTGCCTTGACCGTTGGCTTCGATAATTTTCGCGCACTCCTCGATGGTGCCGGAGAAATGGATGAGCATTTCAAAAGCAGCCCTTGGTCTAAAAACTTGCCGGTTACGCTGGCGCTAATCGGAATATGGTACAGCAACTTTTTTGAAGTAACTTCCGAAGGACTGATTCCTTACGATCAATCATTGCATCGACTGGCCGCTTATTTGCAACAAGCGAACATGGAAAGCAATGGAAAGTATGTAGACAGAAGCGGAAAAGCGGTCAACTATAAAACGGGCCCAATAGTCTGGGGAGAGCCAGGCACCAATGGTCAGCACGCTTACTTCCAGTTATTGCATCAAGGCACACACCTAATTCCTTGCGACTTTTTAGCGGCAGCTAAAAGTCACTACGATATGGGCGATCACCACGACAAACTAATGGCCAACTTCTTTGCACAGACCGAAGCTTTGATGATGGGTAAGGATGAGGAAACGGTCGTTGCCGAACTAAAAGAAAGTGGGAAATCCCAAGCGGAAATAGACAAACTAAAAGCCTTCAAAATATTCGAGGGAAATCGACCAACCAACTCGATACTATTTGAAAAACTGAGTCCGAATATGCTGGGCAAATTGATAGCTATGTACGAGCATAAAATATTCGTGCAAGGAGTTATTTGGAATATTTTCAGTTTCGACCAATGGGGCGTAGAGTTGGGTAAACAACTGGCTAAGAAAATTTTACCCGAGCTAGCAGGCGATAATGCGGTTTCTAGTCACGACTCGTCGACCAACGGCCTTATCAATGCCTACAAAAACATGTCAGGACGTTGATTAAAGGTTTACCTTCGGCGCGTTAAACACACTTAGATTGGAGAAAAGTGATTCAGTACCTCAAAAAAACCAATGGCCAACTAGAGCAACTCGCTTCTGCTGAGAAGGATTGTTGGATCAATATCTACCCTCCCTACTCCAAGGAAGAGGTAGAAAAGGTGAGTACTACGCTAGACATCCCAATCGAATTCCTAATTGACTCCTTAGATATCGATGAGCGTTCCCGTTTTGAGGCCGACGATGGGGTGCAACTCATCGTGGTTAACACTCCAGTAAAGAACCAAGACGAATCCGAATACGCTGCAGATTATATTACCGTACCAATCGGAATTATTGAAGTGGAAGATTATATCGTTACCATTTCTTCTCAACAAAATCCGGTAATCGACTTCTTCTTGAACAGGAAGGTGAAAGATTTTAATCCAACTAATCATAGCGACTTTGTGCTGCGCATAATGGACAAGAACGTTTATTACTTCTTGCACTACTTGAAGCGTATTAACTCACAAAGAAATTTATACGAGAAGGAGCTTTTTAACTCTAGTCGTAATTCGGAGTTAAGTAAGTTGATGAATCTCCAAAAGAGCTTGATTTACTTTGCCACTACCCTACGCGATGTAGAAATAATGACGATGAAGCTTCGTCGGACAAACTTTCTTAAAATCCGCGGTCAAGAAGACGAAGAAGATTTCCTAGAAGATATCTTGATTGACAGTTCTCAGGCCCGCGAAATGTCTGATGTATATACCAACATCATTAACACGACGGTAGATTCTTACGCTTCAATTATTTCTAACAACTTGAATATGGTTTTGAGGCGCTTGACTACCATTACCATAATTCTTATGGTTCCCACGCTGGTTGCGAGTTTCTTCGGCATGAATGTGGCGCTGCCCTTTGCCGAAAGTGCTTATGCCTTTCCTATAACTATTGGGCTTTCTGTTTTGTTGGCGGTAGGAGCATTTATGTTTTTCCGTAGGCAGGAATTGTTTTAATCTCCCGAATTCCCTACTCTTCCTCATCGCCACCAAAGCGATAGCCGTTCAGTAGTTCCTTTATTTTCATTCGGCGTTTTCCAGCCAATTGTAGCTCCATAATATCCAACGCGCCGTCGGCAGTTCCTACTCTTAGGAAGCTACTGTTGTCCGTAGAAACATCTCCAGGCTCCATATCATCATCTATACTTTCAGGATCAAGGATATCGGTCTTGAATATTTTCACACGTTCTCCCAAGAAGTAGGTGAAAGCACCTGGAAAAGGGCTCATTCCTCTTATAAAATTGTAAGCCTCAAAGCTGCTTAAGTTCCAATCGATTTCGCAATCTTCTTTGTAGATTTTCGGCGCGTCGCTCAGTCCATCTCTTAGCACTTGGTCGATTGGTTCGATAGAGTTTTCTTCAATTCCTTTGAGGGTTTGCACCACGAGCTCTGCACCATCGCTCATCATTTTGTCGTGCAAGCTTCCGACATCGTCTTCAGCTTCGATAGACATTTCCTTTTGCAAGAGAATTTTTCCGGTGTCTATTTCTTGTTCAATGTAGAAAGTTGTTAATCCTGTTTTACTGTTTCCATCTATAATGGCCCAATTGATAGGAGCTGCTCCTCGGTAGTCCGGAAGTAAACTTGCGTGTAAGTTGATTGTTCCTTTGGGCGGCATTTCAAAAACTGCGGAGGGTAACATTCGGAAGGCTACTACGACTTGAATGTCTGCCTTGAGCGCTGCTAGTTCTTTCAAGAACTTTTTGCTCTTGAGGTTGGGCGGTTGGAGAATATTCAATCCTTGTTCCAGTGCATAAGTCTTCACCGCAGTTGGACGCAGCTTCTTTCCGCGACCCGATGGCTTATCTACGGCCGTAATTACGCCAACAATATCATATTTCGCTTCGACCAGCGCTTTTAAACTGGCTACGGCAAAATCGGGGCTACCCATAAAAACTATCCTCAATTCTATAAATTTTAGGTAAAGCTAGGGCAATTTTAGTCATTTAGATGAATCCTCGAATAAATGATAGCTCCATCAATTGTGCTTCTTTGTATCTTGGTATAGACCAGTTAAGATGACTTTCGAGTTTATACATATCGTTGAACGCTTTCAAGCATTGAAAGCGAAGGGACAAAAAGCAGTCCTAGCCACGGTCGTACACGTTAAAGGTTCAAGTTACCGACGCCCAGGCGTGCAAATGCTTGTTGCCAGCGATAACAGCATATGTGGTGCGGTGAGTGGCGGATGCGTAGAGAAAGAAGTTCAAAGACAGGCTCAAAGCGTATTGGAAAACGGAGTAGCCAAAGTAATGAGCTATGACGGTCGCTACCGTTTGGGCTGTGAAGGAATGCTCTATATTTTGTTAGAGCCTTTTAATCCAGATCAAGAATTTCTAGACGCTTTCTCGAAAGCGATGGCAAGCCGTCATGAGATCAAGCTAAGATCTAAATATGAAATGGACGATGTTAGCAATGATGCAATGCACACGCAAGTTTCATTTGATGGAAGCAAGTATTTTCAAATCAATGATTCTAGCTCTGAACCACATAAAGAAACGAAGGACTTATTGAGCGTGGAGTTTTCGCTTCCAGCTCGATTCCGTTTGGTTATAGTTGGCTCCGAACACGATTCTATTCAGCTTTGTACTATGGCCGCGCAAATGGGTTGGGAGGTGATTGTGGTGGCTTCTGCTACTGATCCAAAAACAGTCGCCGATTTTCCTGGGGTCAAATCCCTTCACAATGTAGAAGTGGAGCAATTAGACCTTTCGATTGTAGATAAACAGACGGCGATTATACTTATGACCCACAGCTTCTCGCGCGACTTGCATTTCCTTACGCGAATGACTGACTTGAATCCAGCGTACTTTGGAATATTGGGACCCGTAAAAAGAAGGGAGCAGTTATTAGATGAAATCCTAGAAAAGCATCCAACTTTGGACATCAGTTTTTTTGAAAAACTAAACGCGCCAGCAGGATTGAATTTGGGCGCAGAAACCCCTCAGGAAATTGCCTTATCGATATTGTCGGAAATAATGGTCGTCCGCAACAACGAAAGCGCCGATTCACTTAAAAATATAAGCGGTCATATTCACGAACGCTCAAATTTGCCCGGAATGGGAAGCAGAAATAACTCATAGAAATGGGCAACAACTTTACGCATCTCACAGAAAACGGCGAACCAACTATGGTTGACGTTGGTGGTAAACAAGCGACACAGCGTGTTGCGGTAGCTCGCGCCATTGTACAGTTGGATGAGGCTATTATGGCACAGTTCGCTAAAGATGAAATTCACACTAAAAAGGGACCCGTTTTTCAAACGGCAATATTGGCGGGGATTATGGCGGCTAAGAAAACGGGAGAATTAATTCCACTTTGCCATCCGATTGGTATGGATCACTGTTCGGTTACGGTAGAAGTAAATGCCGATAACGAAGTTCAAATTGACTGCACAGCTCAAGTCTTTGCAAAGACTGGAATAGAAATGGAAGCTATGACTGGTGCATCCATAGCAGCGCTCACCATTTACGATATGTGTAAGGGCTTTTCGCACAACATCATCATCAAGGAAATAAAGTTGATGAAAAAGACAGGCGGTAAAAAAGATTTTGAAAGAAGTTAAGAAACATCACAAGCACGCATTGCTCACTAAACCTATGGGCGGAGAGTACCATCGTCAGGAGTGGGCAATTATTGGTGCGCCTTGTTCGGTGATCAAAAAATTAGCCGATCAAATTAATGACGCCCTTTCTAGTGAATACAGCATTGGCTTTTTAGATGCTGCACACAACGCTCCTAAGGAGATAAGTGAGTTCTCCTTGACCTACATGGATAACATTTCTGCTCACAACATCGAATTCAAAAACGAATGGCGACAAAAGAATAGTCGCAAGTATTTTAATCACTTAGACTTGCTTTTAGTCAATGGTAATCACTTTGCTGGCGACAAGCAAATACTAATTCTCGACGACAGAAAAGAAGATTCGCTAAAACGCAAACTCAATAGACTTACTGACGTCCGCGTTATGCTGCGCACGGAGAGAACTCCAGAACCCTACCCCTGGCTCACTCAAGAAGTGCCGACTGATCCTGACGTCATTGACATTTCCAATCTCGAGCAATTGGTGAAAATCATTGTAGATGACTTTATAGCGAGTATAGCACCGCTAAATGGATTGGTGCTTTCTGGAGGCAAGAGTTTGCGTATGGGTAAAGACAAAGGTGCCATTGTCTATCACGGTAAAGCGCAGCGTGAACATATGGCTGATGTTTTAAAACCATTCTGCAATAGCGTTTCAATTTCGCTGCGTGAAAAACAAGGCGTCGAACTAAACGAGGGTTACGAGGCCTTGTACGATACCTTTTCTGGACTCGGTCCTTTTGGTGGTATTCTCTCAGCGATGCGCCAAAGTCCTAATAATGCTTGGCTTACCGTCGCTTGTGATCAGCCTTTCCTGAACAAGGATCACATCGATTTACTGGTTAGTAAGCGGAACCCATCGAAGCTTGCGACTTGTTTTCACAATCCCGAGACCGATTTACCCGAACCATTACTGACCATTTGGGAGCCACGCGCTTATCCAGTGTTGTTTGAATTTTTAAGTCAGGGATATGCCTGTCCACGAAAGGTGCTTATCAATTCTGATATTGAAATGTTGCCTTGTCCCGATGATGCTGTTTTGCTTAATGCGAATACTCCTGAGGAGTATGACGCTGCTTTGAAGGCGCTTTGATTTAATTTTAACCTAGCATTTTCCTGAGGAATATGCTCGTTTCTCTCCCTTGTCATTTCGAAAAAAAGAGCGAGCTCTGTCTTCAAGGTTAATGACAAGATCCCTATTGACCTCAGTTGCCGCGTAGCGGTAAAATATAAATAGAAACACACCCTAGTACATTAAGCCCCGTAGGGGTGAAATATTTTCACGCAAAGAAACATGTCACTCCTACGGAGCTATCAGCGATTTGTTTTTGTTCTATTAACACATCGCCCCGAAGGGGCGATGTCCATTCCACATTCGCCACAATCGCCCTGATTTTAATCAGGGTGAAACGAGGGGGCGAATGCAGTCGCCGCGTCAGAGTATCAACGGCTGCGCATCGCAAAGTAGAGGACGTGGGGACTGAAAGTCCCCCACTCATTACAACCCGACTAAAGCCGGGTCGATTAAGTTTCAGAGTACTTACTCTCCTAAAAAACATTCTACGAAAATTTTGCGTGAGCGCTGGAAGAAGTGCTGGGCTTCGCCGAGCAGTCGCTTTTTTTTCGGCTACAAATCCTTACCGCTTGCGGTAGAAGGATTTGTTTTGCAGAAAAAAGAAAGTGACCGAGCGTTTAGCGAGCTTCTGACATAGCGACCCAAGCCCTAGTTTGTAAAACGTGCGCAGCCCGTTTTACAAACTAGGGCGCAGGGGCACGCCCAATGTCATTAAGTTAAGAAACTATTCAAGCGTTTCAGCTTATG
>CAZZIZ010000108.1:0-11715 GCA_964654535.1 uncultured Chitinophagales bacterium | reverse complement strand
AAGAGCGACTGGCGAAAGCCCGACCCCTTGCTGAAAGCAGAAGGGGGCACGCCCAGAAAATTAGTTTAATATCCAATGAGCGGAAATTCCAAATGATCGCAACTGCGTTCCTTGGAAACCTGCTCCACGAATGGCACGATAACCGTAACCGTAACGTCCATCAAGACTGATTTCCAACCTATCTGCAAGTGTTAAGCCAACGCCACCAGTGAGATAAAGTCGCTGGTGAACAGCATTCTTTGATCTGAGATATTCATCGTAGTCCTCCAGAACAAGCAATCCATTTTCGGAAGCCTCAACTCTGGATTGCAGTTTGTTGTCTTCATCCATAGTGAGGTATTCTCCATCGATGCTTACAACTCCGGAGAAAGTATATCCTAGATTTGTACCTGGACCCGCGTGGACATTAAATATGCCTGCATTCCAGTACTTAATCCAAGCTGCTTCTAGTGCAATTTCGTTAGTCCAAGATTGAATTTTTAGGCTTTCCCTTCCTCTATCTGTTTGTTCGCCCCAATAGTTAACTGCATCTGCTCTTTGAATCATAGCATTGAGCCCAAGACGCAACTCGCTATTGATAAGGGCAGGATGGCTTAATGTGATTTCTGCTCTAAGATTAGGATTTTCGCAGGTCATACTCTGCATATCATCTGTAGCAAACGGCACGTCTTCAAAGTTCGCATTGCTTTGATTTCGCGCTGTGCTTAAAATATAGTTGTGACTTAGCCCTTTCAGGCGATCTTGATCAAAACCGGCGGCGAGTCCAACTTTCTTCACTTTGAATGATCCAAAAAGAGATTGCGCTCCTAAAGAAAACGGGAGTAATAGTAATAATGGGAGAAGTAAATAATTTTTCATGATGTGTCGATTAATTAAGTTAAAAATAGGTTGCAACCTGTTTAACCTAAAGTATGACGGAATAACTATGCAGACAAGCTGTAATGATTGAACGCTGCTTTTAATGGGATGAACGAGCTTCTTAATATGTTAACGTAAACTACTTGCGCGCTCGTGTTCGCAGTAGTGGCAAAGGCAAATAGGGGTCGGCGCAGAAGAACTTGAATTATTTTCTACTCACGCGATAAATTACACCGTTTAAATCGTCGCTTATAAGGAGGGAGCCATCTGGCAGAACTTCTATATCGGCAGGGCGGCCAATTGAGTTTTCGTTTTGTAACCAACCGTCTATAAAGGGCTTGTACGAGACTACTTCTCCTTTATTGTTGAGTGAAAGTAGGACCAGGCGATAGCCGACTTTTTGCTCACGGTTCCAGCTACCGTGCTCGCATAATATGATTTGGTTGTGGGTTTCTTTGGGCAACATGGTGCCGGTATAAAAGCGCATTCCAACTGGAGCAACGTGCGCTCCGAGGTTTTGTGCTGGTGCAGTAAACTCATCGCAAGCCCTACCGGTTATTTCGTCGTCGAGATACTTTCCACCGTGACACCAGGGGTAGCCAAAGTGCTGACCGATTTTAGTTGCTCTGTTTAACTCACAGGGCGGCATATCGTCGCCCATCCAGTCGCGTCCGTTGTCGCCGAAGTATAACTCGCCTGTTGATGGATGCCAGTCGAAACCTACCGTGTTGCGCACGCCGTGGGCATAGACCTCAAAGTCTGACCCGTCCGGATTCATACGGCAAATGCTGGCGTATACTGGTTCTTCTTTCAAACAGATATTGCAGGGCGCGCCTATTGGAACATATAGTTTGCCATCGGGCCCAAAGCGAATGAACTTCCAACCGTGGTGGCCATCGCTGGGCAGTTTATCGGTGATTAAAACTGGCTCGGGTATTTCGGGTAGCGCTTTTTCTATGTTGTCGTATCGCCACACTTTGTTTACTTCAGCTACATATAGATTGCCATCGCGAAATGCGACTCCATTGGGCATATACAAGTCACAGGCTACGTTTTGAACCGATTCGGCAACAAAGTCCTGGTCATTGTCTCGCAGGGCGTAGACCGACCCCTCGCGCCTGCTACCAACGAAGATGGTTCCGTTGTCGCCACGACACATCATACGCGCGTTGATTACGCCTTGCGCATAGAGCTCAATTTTATAACCTTCGGGTAAGTTTATTTGTTCTAAGAGTTCTTGCATGTCCTGTTGCGCACAGGAGCTTAGCGTAAGAAACAGCAGTAGCAAAGTTTTTTTCATTACCTGAAAAGGTAAGAAAGAATAGCGCAAAAAGGGGGTTAGAAACCAACCATTATTTTTTCGCTCAAGTGGATACCATCACTAACTACATGCAGCAAGAAGACGCCACTTGGTAAATCTTTAACGACTAGATTTGTTTCAAAACAGCCATTGCATTGGTTTGTCATGACTCTTTGCCCACTGGCATCATATAGCGTCCACTGGTTTTCGTTTGAGCCCAATGGGAAAATGATGTCTACGAAATCGCTACTTGGGTTTGGCGCGACAGTCCAATCAAGCAAATGGTTTTGGACAATACCGACATTCATCATCATGGAATCCATCATCGTATCTACTGGGGCTTCGGTGAACATAGAAATTGGGTTTCCGTAGACAATTAGCTCCGACCCAGGAATACTGTCGTTGGTTCTTGCGGCTAAGACATATCCTTGATCGACATTATCGATTATAATGCGTCCGTCGAAAGTTTGTTCGTCTTCTATGAGCTCAATAACATTCCAGACCTCACCAAAGTTATTGGCGTAAAGCAGGTTGCCCTGCGGTATGCTGTCTTGAACTTCATTGATTGCAACGTGGGCATTGCCCTCGCTATCTACATCGAGAGACATTAAATTACCGAGCTGGTCTTCGTCGACCAGAAACTGATCATTCCAATTGCCACTTGAGTTGGGCGTTTTGTTTGTGTAAGAAATTCGTTGGGGATCGCCTGCCGTTCCCTCACCCGCAAAAGCCATATGCAATAGGTTATCGTTTCCAACTGCTAGGAATGCATAGAGGTCGAGCTCGTTCTCGCTGGGAACAAAGTTGGTAGACCAAAACTGGTTGTTTAATCCTTGGTTGAATATGTACTGCAGGCTTTGGTTGTTTAGGTCGCTTTTAAATACCACGTGGGCCATTCCTCCATCTGTGATTGCCAAACTGGGGCGACTACGATCAACGAATTCTCCCGGGCTACTGAAGGTTAACTTCTGCGCAATGAGTGTGTCTTGGAAGGCATTGTTGGCGTAGAATATCTTCGGCAGGCTATCAGTATCAAAACCAGCCCAGGCGATATGTAAATATCCCTGATCGTCTACAAAAGTTGTTGGGTCGTACTCTTCAGTCGTGTTGTCGGTAACCTGTCTTTCTATTTTTGTAACGCCTCTAAATGTTGTTACAAACAACTCTCGACTTTGAGCACCTTCTCCAATCCACGCCACGTGAAAGGAATCCGTTTGTACTGCTGCCAGCGCAGCATCCCAAACTGGAGTATTATCGTTGTTTATCTGAGTGGCTCCATTCCAAATGCCATCCGGATCTCGACGGTCATAAAAAATATTGAAGCCGACACTGTCTTCTCGTTCGCTTAAATACAACACGTGCAGATTATTGTTCGGGTCGGTCATAATGGATTGATCCGTCGCGAACTCTACTAAGGTGTCGTTTGTTAGTATGTGCGTTTCAGCTTGTTCAAACTGAGCCAAGAGAGGGTTAGAAAGCAAGAGGCAGGCGAATAGAAAGAAACGATTCATCAGGGATAATTGAGTCTCAATAATAGACCATTGATGCAGGCAGTGGGGGTAAAGGCTGTCCACCAAATGTAAAAAAGCTGTTGATAGCTGCCGCTTTTTAACTTTTTGACAGAATTGTCGGGCTAATTCACAAGAGACTGCGATTGCCAATCCAGACGAATCGGCGCTGAATAAACTGCTCATCGGTGAAGCTAGCGTTGCCACTGGGATTGCCCCCAGAAACGTGAAAATCGGAGAAGGCGGCGTGTTGATTGACCAGTGCGTAACCGTTCATGTTTACACTTACGGGCGTAAAGGCAGCATTCATTTCATCGATAATTTGAGTCTCCACTTCTTCGTTGGTGGTATAAGCGCTACAGGTGATAGCTCCTTTTTCCAAGGCTATTTTTTTAGCCAGGCTAATTGCTTCTTGAATATCCTTGGTTTTCACGACAATTAAAATTGGCCCAAAAAGTTCTTTCGCGTAGGCCTCATAGTCTTGAGCATCTACTTGTAATATCTTTATGGCGCGCATTCTGGCTTTTGCAAACTCAGGGTTTGTGATCTTGGGTGGCGCTAAAACTTCTTTATAGCTCTTGTTTTCAAGCGCATCTATTCTATCAATTGTTTTTTGGTTTTGCACAGTACCCATTGTACCTGCTGCAAGCTTTTGATTATAAGCAAAGCTGGCTATCTCGTTTTGTAAAAGGTCGACGACAGTTTCAAAATCTACCAACTCGTTATCATCGTACACGCCAGTTTCAGGAATGAAAACGTTTTGTGGGCCGGTGCACATTTGACCAGAATAAAGGCTGGCACTGAATGCCAAATTACGCATGGATTCTCTGAGGTCTTTTGAGCTGTGCACTAAGACTGAGTTGATGGCTGACTTTTCGGTAAAAAGTGTTTTACCAGTCAGGCCTTCGAGGTAATTTGCAAAGGCACTTCCGCCGGTATAGTCAATGAGCTTTACTTTTTCATTTTCGGCGAGCTCTTTTGTTATTGGTTTGTCGGAAGAATCTGCGGCTAGTTGAATTGAAAGCGGGTCTTGTCCTGCATCCTTAAAAGCTTGTTGTATTTCTTCTACAAAAATGGCCAAAGGCAAAACCGCTTTGGGGTGTGGCTTTACGACAACCGAATTTCCTGAAATGAGATTGGCAAAAATTCCAGGTGCCGAATTCCAAGTAGGAAAGGTAGAACAGGCCACAACCAATCCTACTCCTTTCGAAACGGGTTGGTAGGTTTTTGCATAGCGCAACATTGTGCGTCCCATTGGTTTTTCGTAGTCAATTCTCTCTGGATAGGCGCGAAAAGATTTGACCGCCATAGCTACAACCTCTAATGCACGATCAAGAGCGTGCGGTCCGTTTGCTTGGAATGACATTACGAAGGCTTGCCCAGTTGTGTGCAATCCAGCTATGCCTATTTCGAAAAAACGCTTTTTAATACGCTCCATTGCATTCATTAGAATGGAAGCGCGCTCTTCCCAGTGCAGTTTGCGAAGGGAACTAAATGCAAGCTGTGCATTTTCCACTAAACTAGTTGCTTCGTACTTGGGGTAAGTAATCCCGAGTTCTTCTAGGGTATAGGGAGAAACCTCCTCGCCAATAAATTCTGCAGATGTAGCAGGCAACAAAGCCTCGAAAGCTTTATGCTCTAGGCCTTCGTATGCGGTTCGGCCTTCGATAAATAATGATTCATCGTAGGCCTTCGGGTGTTCTGGAAATGCCGTGAAAAAGCTGCGCTCTTCAATAGCCTTAATGGCTTGTTCTATTAACTCTAAATGCTTTGCTACAATGGCCATCAGTCGATTTTTAGGCTAATCGAAGGTACGCCATAATCGTTCTTTTAGGGATAAGCGCTTTAAAAGAATGCGTAAGTACCATCGCTTTTTATGTGCACGAAGGGTGGTCGACGCTTTCGTTCAAAGTAGTAATAGCCTTCTTCCAGATTATCCCAGAACTTATGCAGCTTGGGATCGTCGTAAAACTCGTGTGTACTGAAGTTTGCGTGGTCGTACTTAAATGGGAAGATGTGTACGGGGATATTCTTTTGCCCATTGTCATAAGCTTGTACAGATAGCCAATAGAGCTCTTTAATTCCATCATCGGTGATGGGAATACAGCCTATGGTAACGCACTTACCGTGAATGAAAATTCCTCCACCCGGTCTCGCTCGATCCGCACGACCTAAATCAGAAGGATTGGGGTAGTTTACTTTAAGAGAAAGGTAGTAGTCGCTCGTGGGATTAAATTTATTTATAAAATAAAAGCCTTCTGGAATTTGTTCATCGCCTTCTTTTAGTTTCGGACCTAGTTGCCCCGAGCTGCTACAAAACAAATACTCCTTCAGCAAAAAATAGTCTTCTTCTACATGTTGTTGAATCCAGACTTGCAGTACTTTTTCCTGCTTGAATGCTCGGATGTAAATGTTATGCACTTCATACTCCAAACCCTTGCTTTCGAAATAGTGCTTCAGCGAAAAGTCTTTTTCCTTCTTAGCTTTTTTTACGCGCTTATAACGCAGTTGTTGGTCAACAAAGTTTTGGCTTGTTAATGAAAGAGTGCAGAGAAAAATTATTAGAGATAGTACTGCCGACTTATTTGGCCACATATTGCATTCTCACTAGGTAGTTGTTTCGATCAATAGTCAGCTTATTACTGATAAACCAATTTATAAACTTTTGGTAAGACATCGTGTTTAACTTTTGCCAAGACATAAAGTATTTGGGCTTGGCATTAATCATTAACCAATGCGTGTAACTATCGAACAAACCTCGACGAATCATGTCGTTATGATAAACAAACAACTGGCAAGTCACCGCAGTGCTATAGCTTTCATTCCAGATTTCGACAAATCTCTTTCGCGCCTGACTGATGCCACCCAAGTGGCTTTCAGATGTTGCGCCATTGACTACGACTGGCTTAAGCAAATTACCCTCATCGATTACCTGTTGGATAATTGCTCGATAAGTGTCGTATAGATTGTTGGGTTCGCTTCTCGGCAAATACAATTCGTAGTCACCTCCATTTTCATACAGCACATCGACATACGTATCGTAAAGCAAGTTGCTAATTTCATTAAATCGATCAGTGCTTCGCTCGAGGTTGAGAAAGAGTTCTGAATAAATTATAACCCAAACCTTTTCATTGGTATTGGCATAATGCTTAGCTGCCCAGTAATAGTTATCGCTAAAGCTTGGGGCCTTTTCAATTCCCTTTTCCCAATAATTAATGGCTCGAAACTTATCGCCACGAATCATTTCTATGATTCCTAAATCGAGGTAAAGCTCGCCGGTATTCTCGATGTTGTTGTTGCCCATTTCCAAAACATCCAAAGCGGCAAAGTAGTCTCCGCTCAAGTCATAGCTGTTTCCTAGCAGTCGGTAATACTTAGCGGTAAAAGGATATTGATCCACTAACGAGTTTCCCAAAAGAATGCTCGTACTATAATCACCTAAGCGATAATAACACATCGCCTTTTTATACAGGTGTTGAGGGTTTTGCGGGTTTTGCTCAATAAGTTTTTCGTATTCCAAAATGGCGTCACGATAATTGCCTTGCTCCATGGCATTATCAGCCTTTTCCGCAAAGTACTCCTGCACGTTTTGCGCAAGGCATGTTGGACTAAACAAGAAGCCAGACAGGCATAAGACCAAAAGCGTCCGTATGAATGCTGCGATTGATCGAGGAATAAATTTGAAACTTTTGTACATCTAAACTGAAAGGAGCGCCAATGATAAACCTATACCGAGCACAGTTCAAAGCTATTTTTTCACATAATGGGAGTAGCAGACCTAAGTCTCTGTGGGTACGTAAAAATAAAAAGCCCCGACGGAACGCCGGGGCTTATTATATAGTAGCTTGGTAAATATTTTATCTGCTTCGACCGAAGATGACGTAAAGCCAGTACATCAGCTGAGCCAATGAGGCCAAGGCAGCAACCACATAGGTCATTGCGGCCCATTTTAAAGCATCTTTCGCTTGAACGCTCTCTTGAGAGGTTACGATGCCTGAAGAAGTTACATAGGCCATTGCTCTATTACTAGCGTCGAATTCAACGGGTAGCGTAACAAATGCAAATAGTGTAGTCAATCCGAAAAGTGCTGCACCAAATAGCGCAACGCTCGAACCCAGCACACTTTGTGCAGCCATTAGACCAACACCAGCGAAAATGACAAAAGTCGATAGCTTACCACCTAGGTTAACCATAGGCACGAGCTTAGAGCGCATTCCCAACCAACGATAAGATTCTGCGTGTTGAACTGCGTGCCCTACCTCATGGGCAGCAACAGCAGCGGCAGCAACAGTTCTTTCGTTATGAACCCATTCACTTAGGTTTACGGTCTTCTTACCAGGGTGATAGTGATCGGTCAATTGACCAGGAACGGCCATTACCTGAACATCCGTAATACCAGCATCGGCTAGCATTTTTTCAGCAACTTCCTTTCCAGTCATATTGCTCTTTAAGCTGACCTGAGAGTATTTCTTAAACTTTCTCTTCAGCATATTTCCGACTAACCAGCTTGCGCCCATCGTTAGTCCAATAATTACATAATACATTCCCATTTTGAGAGTCTTTTTGTTATCCAGTATATAAATGAAAAATAGGCCCTAAAAGTTCAATTTTAGGACTTTTTCATCCCCATAAATATCCAAATAAAGATGAAAAGCTGACCTAATGAGCTTAAAGCCTTAACAACGTAAGTCAAAGCCGCCCATCTGAGCGCATCTGTCGCCATGGCGTGATTTGCGCCCTCTACCAAACCAGCATCTTCAATCCAGGCTAAAGCCCTTTTAGATGCATTAAATTCGACTGGCAAGGTAAGCAAGGAAAACAGTGTCGTAATGCCAAAAAGCAACAAGGCGATAAACAATAAAGTTGTACTACCCGAGAAATAAGCAAAGGCCAAGCCGGCAATAAATACAATTCCCATAAATCGCGAGCTCATCATTACAAATGGAATCAAGTTGGAGCGCATTTCTAGAGCGGGAAACTTAGAGGCATGTTGTATAGCGTGTCCCACTTCATGCGCAGCGACTGCTGCAGAAGCCACACTCCTTTCCGAATAAACCCATTCACTGAGTTTTATGGTTTGTGTTCTGGGATCGTAGTGGTCAGTAAGTGCACCGTCAGTAGAAAGAATATTTACGTCGCGTATACCATGGTCGCTCAACATTTTGTAAGCAACCTCTGCACCAGACATACCATTCGGTAGCGGTACCTGAGCATACTTCTTGTATTTTCTTTTTAGGGTTTGACCTACAAACCAGCTAGCGAAAAAAGCGAGTGCAATGAGAATATAAAAAGCCAACATAAAATATCTGCCTATTAACCAGTAGATAAATTAAGGCAAATTATCTAGCGACGCTTTTTCTTTGACTTGGATTTCTTTCCACCAATAAGCTCATCTTGTAGCTTCTCTAGCGCTTCCCATCTTCCAGCGTCCGCCATTTTGGCTTGACGCGCCCAAGTACTTGGATCGTGAATTGCATAACGACTACCAGCTTTTTCCAAGATCTTTCTTAACACAGCCACTTTAGTTGTGCCGAGTTTTTTGAAAGTAGCAATACGTTTTGAAACCAACAACTTCTCAATAGCTGGGCCGATACCCTCAACCACTTTCAAATTATCTTTCTTAGACCTCGTTACTTTTTTAGCTGATACCTTTTTCTTTGGTGCAGCTTTCTTGCTACTCTTCTTAGCTGTAGATTTCTTAGCCGTTGTTTTCTTCTTCGTACTTGTCTTCTTGCTCGTCGATTTCTTAGCGGCAACCTTCTTAGACTTGCTCGGCACCTTTACCTCTTTTACGACTGTAACCTTCTCAAGAATTCGTACTGGTACCTTTACTTTCACTTCCTTCGGCTGTATAACACGCACCGGAACTTTTACCGGCACTTCTTTTATCTCCACAACACGAACTGGAACCTTTACCTCAACCTCCTTAATAACTTCTACCTCTACAATTTTCTCAACCTCAACAATCTTCTCAACCTCAACTTTCTTTACCTCTTCTTTTTCCTTGCGCAGTTGCTTATTCTCTTTCTCTATGCCTTTGTACTTGACATTCTTTTCTTCCGCAATTTTAATTTTAGAGTTAAGCGTATCCCACTTGCGATCCCACTCAGAGGCGTCGCGACGGTTCTGACTTTCCAAGCTCTTCACTTGTTTCTCCAACTCTTCAGTACGTGCCTTGTAGTCTACACCATCGTCGTCTATAGCGGCCATTACTTCCACAACCTTTTCTACCTCAACGATTTTCTCAACTACCTTTTCGACAAAAACTTCTTTTATTACTTCTTTCACAGGCCCACCAACCATCATAGGGTTCGCAGCAGCAACGGGTGCAGGTGCAACTGGCGCGGCAGTCAAAGGAGCGGCCGCCACAGGTGCAGCAGGTGAAACACCCGCTTCAGCTGATCCCGCTTCGTCTTTCATTTGAGGGAAAAACAAAACATCCTGAATAGAATTACTGTTGGTCATTATCATCGCCAGACGATCTATACCAATTCCAATACCACAAGTCGGAGGCATACCGTATTCCAATGCACGCAAGAAATCTTCGTCGAGCGTCATAGCTTCGGCGTCACCGCGTTTGCCCAACTCAACTTGTTTCATAAAACGCTCACGCTGATCAATCGGATCGTTCAACTCAGAGAATGCGTTACACAACTCTTTACCGTTTACAATTACTTCAAAGCGTTCAACAAAACCAGGTTTGTCTCTGTGCTTTTTAGCCAGCGGTGACATCTCTATAGGATAGTCAGTTATAAAAGTTGGTTGAATTAACTTCGGCTCAACCTTCTCACCAAATATTTCGTCGATCAATTTGCCCTTGCCCATACTTGAGTCAACACCGACACCAAGTTCACGACATACGCTGCGAATATCATCTTCAGATAATCCGGTTAAGTCCACACCCGCATATTCTTTTATCGACTCAAACATTGTATAGCGCTTCCAAGGTCTTTGGAAACTTATTTTGTTATCACCTACTTGCACCTCCGCAGAGCCATTGGTAGCAATAGCCACCTTCTCAATCATCTCCTCCGTGAAGTCCATCATCCAGTAGTAGTCTTTGTAGGCTACGTAGAGTTCCATCATTGTGAACTCCGGATTGTGGAACCGACTCATTCCTTCATTTCGGAAATCCTTAGCAAACTCAAACACGCCATCATAACCACCAACGATCAAACGCTTTAAGTACAACTCGTTTGCAATACGCAAATAGAAGTCCTTATTTAAAGTGTTGTGAAAAGTTTTAAATGGACGCGCAGAAGCGCCGCCGTAAATGGGTTGAAGCACTGGCGTTTCAACTTCTAAGTAACCACGCTCTTCCATAAACGAGCGCATAGCAGAAACCATAGCAGCACGCTTCTTAAAAACGTTACGCACGTCGGGATTAACAGTTAGGTCAACGTAACGTTGACGGTAGCGTTGATCAGGATCGGTAAAAGCATCGTGTACTCCACCATCTGCATCAGTTTTTACTATCGGCAGTGGTCGAAGCGATTTGCTCAACAGTGTTAACTCAGAAACCCGAATCGTTGTTTCACCAACTTGAGTCGAAAACACCTTTCCTTTCAAACCGACATAGTCACCAATGTCCATTAGTTTTTTAAAGACCGTGTTGTACAACTCTTTATCCTCGCCGGGCGCTATTTCGTCGCGGCTTATGTATACTTGAATTCTTCCGTGCGCGTCCTGGAGTTCGGCAAATGCGGCTTTGCCCATTATACCCTTCTTCATCAATCGACCAGCGATTTTCACCTCTTGGAAATTACCCTTGGCTTCGTCGTAGTTCGATAAAATATCTGCAGTGGTCGTGTTCACCTCGAAGGCAGCCGCTGGATAAGCCTCTACGCCCATTGCTTTTAGCTGACTCAGGGCCTCGCGGCGCACAATTTCTTGTTCGCTATGTGCCATAATACGTTTTCTAAAAATGAAGGACAAAGGTACGAATTAAGGTTGGTCTCTAAAAAAAATGCGCTTAAGTCATTGATAGACAATCGTTTAAGACGCTGGCGTTTGATGCCATATCCTATATTTTGAAGTATTGTTCAATTT
>CAZZIZ010000107.1:4262-11788 GCA_964654535.1 uncultured Chitinophagales bacterium | reverse complement strand
CAAGGCGAAAAGCGCAGCCTTAGCCAAAGCTAAGGCGAGCATTTTCAACGCAGCTTTAGGAGATTTTTACCGAAATGTTCTTGACTATAAGTTGCTTCATTGGTCGGTGTCTGAGCTCCTGTTGCTGCGGGCAAGAAAAGCACTTAGCTCCCTAGAGCTAGAAGTGCTTTTTGCCTGGAGCAGAACAGAGCGAGCCCCGCCAGCCCGACCCCAAACCTTGGCGCAGCCAGATGGTTTGGGGGCACGCCCAAGAACTTTAAACGATTTTGGACAAAATCATCGAAACTTTGTACTGACACGGGCAATCTTAAGGACTATTTTAGCGGCTCGAACGTTAATACGATATGCGAAAATTAATCTTAGTCCTCTCTATACTCTTTGTGGGCTTGCAAGCTCAGGCCGCCTACATGCTCATACCGATGGATGATACTCAAAAGGATCATCTAAAATCCTACGGTATCGCTTTCTGGGTGATTAACCAAGGTGTGGAAGTTGACTGGCTGCTCAACTATCGTGGCGGCAGCTTCGCGATTAAAGCCCTTAAAGCTATCGAAGACGAATGCTTAATTCGAGGCGTGAGCTACGACATCATTGCCGATGGTCAGTACACGGTTATTCTGAGTGAGATAGCGAGTCCTGATAAAAATATGGACGTAGCTAAACTGGAGAAGGCGCCGAAGGTGGCGGTTTATTCTCCAAGCAACAAACCTCGTCACCCCGATTTACCTTGGGATGATGCGGTGACCTTAGCTCTGGAGTACGCTGAAATTCCATTTGAAAAAATTTACGACGAAGAAGTTTTGTCCGATGAGTTGGCGATTTACGACTGGCTTCATCTGCATCACGAAGATTTTACTGGACAGTACGGCCGCTTCTTTGCCGCCTACCAAGGACAATCTTGGTATCAACAACAAGTTAGCTACGAAGAAGAAAAGGCCAAGCGACTGGGTTACGAAAAAGTTTCTCAAATGAAACTGGCTGTGGCGCATAAAATACGCGACTACGTTTTAGGTGGTGGTTTTATGTTTGCGATGTGCTCGGCTACTGATTCATATGACATTGCTTTGGCTTGTGAAGGCGTGGATATTTGCGAACGTATGTTTGACGGTGATGGTGCTGAAAGCAATCTTGATTCTAAAATGGATTTTAGCAAAACGCTGGCTTTCCGAGATTTTAAGTTGAGTAAAAATCCTATGGAATATGAGTTCTCTACGATCGACGCCACCAAAACACGTAAGATAAGCGAGCCCTTGGATTTCTTTACGCTCTTTGAGTTTTCTGCAAA
This sequence comes from uncultured Chitinophagales bacterium, assembly GCA_964654535.1. Classification (GTDB taxonomy): domain Bacteria; phylum Bacteroidota; class Bacteroidia; order Chitinophagales; family UBA2359; genus CAZZIZ01. Next base: position 10,503 of record CAZZIZ010000107.1, on the reverse strand, counting down.
GTGGGATCCTATTCCAACGATGTTGACTCAGTGCCACACCAAAGTGGTGAAGGGTTTTATGGGTCAGACGACTTCGTTTAAGAAACAATACTTAAAGCCAGAGGTGCTGGTAATGGGAGAAAGTAAAGCCTTGCGTGAAGCGCGTTACATACACAATGAATACGGAAAAGGATTCTGGACTTGGTACGGTGGTCACGATCCTGAAGACTACAGACACTTTGTTGGTGAGCCTGAAACGGATTTGAATCTACACCCGAACTCTGCGGGTTATCGCTTAATACTGAACAACGTGTTGTTTCCTGCTGCTAAAAAGAAGAAGCAAAAAACTTAGGCTGATTCTCCAGAACCTATTCTAGAAATCTTGATGGTATTGGTTCGACCCTTAGCTGAAACTGGTAACCCGCCTGTGTTTACGACGATATCGCCATCTCGGACTAAACTTTTTTCAAGCAAAATATCTTGAACGGTATCGAAGGTTGCGTCTATCTGATCGTCTCTCTTGAACAAGAATACACGCAGTCCCCAAGACAAGTTGGTTATGTATGGTAGGCTGGGGTTTTCAGTAAAGATGAAAATATCGGCCTTTGGTCGATAACTAGAAATTTGAAAACCAGTAAAACCTGAACGCGTCATTCCCAAAATTGCTTGAGCGTTAACGTCATTGGCAATTTTACATGCGCTATAACAAATAGCTTGTGATAAAAAATGTTCGGAGCCTTTGACGGGCGCCACATTGTAGCGGTTGTAAATGACATTTTGCTTTTCTACCCGCTCTAAAATTTTGGTTATGGTCTCAATTACTTTAACCGGGTGCTTACCTGTTGCGGTTTCACCGCTCAACATTACTGCATCTGCGCCATCGAAGATGGCATTTGCAACGTCGGTAACTTCTGCACGGGTAGGGCTTGCATTTTCTATCATGCTTTCCATCATCTGTGTTGCCACAATAACAGGTTTAGCCGCACGGATACACTTTTCGGTAATGCGCTTTTGTTGAACAGGGACATCTTCGAGCGGAATCTCCACCCCGAGGTCACCACGTGCAATCATAACGGCATCGGTAGCACTAATAATGCTATCGATATTTTCAATAGCCTCGGGCTTTTCAATCTTGGCAATGACTAGCGCGGATCGATTTTTCTTGGCAATTTTTTCTTTTAGTTCTATGATGTCTTCCGCATCTCTAACGAATGACAATGCGATCCAATTGACATTGTGTTCTAAAATAAAATCAAGATCTTTTAAGTCTTTTGGCGTTAAGGATGGCGTATTGATTTTCGTATCGGGTAAGTTGATTCCCTTTCTTGATTTTATACTACCGCCATGAATTACTTCTGCTCTAACTTTTGAAACGCCATCGGACTCTTTAATTTGCAATAAGATTTTACCATCGTCAATAAGAATTCGTTGGCCGACTTTAACGTCTACAGCAAAGTCAGCGTAGCTGACGTAAACTTCTCCGTCTTTAACCAGTTCCTTATTGGTGTTAAAGGTCAAGTTGCTTCCTTCGTGAATCGGCATCCCATCTTCAGGCATTTCTCCAGTCCGAATTTTCGGTCCTTGTAGATCGGCAAGGATGGCTACGTGTGTCCCTAATTTTTCATTGAGTTTGACGATTTTAGCAATCGCTTCCGCGTGTTCTTGGTGAGTACTATGACTAAAATTGAGTCTAAATACATCTACACCAGCCTTGATAAGCGCCTCCAAAACGTCCTCACTCTTAGTTGCGGGACCCAATGTTGATATAATTTTAGTTTTGTTAACTGGTATTTGCTGCATTAAACGTTGATTTTCAGTGTGTTAGTTCAACATTAAACGCTTTTAAGGTCTCAATGTCGAAATGGTTCTTTTATAGAAAAGAAGATTATTTTTGCGAAAATTTGAAGATTTGAAGCTTCAAAAATAATTAATTAAAACACAAATCATTATGTCTGAAATTGCTGAGAAAATAGGCAAAATTATTGTTGACAAACTAGGCGTTGAAGAGAACGAGATTACTCCTGAAGCAAGTTTCACAAACGACCTTGGCGCCGATTCTTTGGATACGGTTGAACTAATAATGGAATTCGAAAAAGAGTTCAACATTTCTATTCCAGATGAAGATGCTGAAAAGATTCACACTGTGGGTCACGCGGTAACTTACTTGGAAGCTAATACCACCAAATAAAAACCCTACACCTATGGACTTAAGAAGGGTAGTTGTAACCGGACTCGGTGCACTTACTCCGATCGGGAATGACGTTGCTACCTATTGGGAAAATTTGTGTAATGGTGTCAGCGGAGCTGGCGCCATTACACGAATTGACGCAAGTCCATTTGGCTGTCAAATCGCCTGCGAGCTTAAGGATTATGATCCCTCTGAATTCTTCGATAGAAAAGAAGCTCGCAAACTAGATCTCTTTGCACAGTACGCAATAGTTGCATCGGACCAAGCCATCGCAGATGCTGGCTTAATCGACAACGACGAAATAGACCGAAATAGATTTGGCGTCATTTGGTCTTCCGGAATAGGCGGTCTCATAACATTTCAAAAACAAGTCGAAGACATTGAGGCTGGCGGAAGGTTCAACCCTTTCTTCATTCCTAAAATGATCATCGACATTGCATCGGGGCATATATCGATAAAACATAAACTTGGCGGACCTAACTTTGCAGTTGTTTCTGCCTGCGCGTCTTCTACCAACGGAATGATAGACGCCTTCAACTATATCCGTCTGGGTATGGCTGACGGCATTGTTACTGGTGGATCGGAAGCGGCGATTATCGAAGCAGGTATCGGAGGATTTTCAGCAATGAAAGCACTATCAAAGCGCAACGATGATCCCAAAACTGCCTCACGTCCTTTCGATTTAGATCGCGATGGCTTTGTGATGGGTGAAGGTGCCGGTAGTTTAATTTTGGAAGAGTTAGAGCATGCCCAAAAACGAGGCGCTAAAATTTATGCCGAAGTAATTGGCGGCGGAATGTCTGCCGACGCACATCACATGACAGCGCCACACCCGGAAGGAGGCGGTGCCATTAGAGTGATGGAAGCAGCTTTGAAAGATGCCAATTTAAAAACGTCAGACATAGATTACATTAACGTGCACGGTACCTCCACTCCTCTAGGCGATGTTGCCGAGGCCAAAGCCATAGTTAGTGTCTTTGGAGAAGATGCTTACAAGCTGAACATATCTTCTACTAAATCTATGACTGGCCACTTGCTAGGCGCTGCAGGTGCAATTGAATCTATCGCTTGTATCAAAGCCATACAAGATGGAATAGTCCCTCCTACTATCAATCATTTTACAGACGACGATAATTTGGACTCGAAACTAAACTTAACTTTCAATTCTGCACAAAAACGCCCTGTCAATGCAGCTTTGAGCAACACTTTTGGGTTTGGTGGTCACAATGCTTCTGTTATCTTTAAAAAGTTTGAGAATTAAGCCCCACTCTTTTGTTCCGCAGTTTTTATAAAAAGCATCTCTCTTCAGATAAAGCGACCTACCAGAAGCTAAACAATTTACTTGGTTTTACACCGAATAACCTCTCAGTTTACGATTTGGCCTTTCGCCATGTTTCTGCTTCAGAAACTGCTACAAAGAGCAACGAGCGTCTTGAATACTTGGGCGATGCTGTTTTAGATAGCGTTGTTGCTGAGTACCTTTTTAAAAAGTTTCCACTCAAAGGTGAGGGCTTCTTAACTGAAACCCGTGCGAAAATTGTAAGTCGAAAAAAACTTGGTGCCCTAGCGAGAAAGTTGCAGCTCCAAGAATACATGGAGTACAATCAAAAAAACGTCATCATTAACGACAACCTTTTAGGTAATTCCCTCGAGGCTTTAGTTGGAGCGATTTACCTCGACAAAGGCTATAAAAGCGTTGGTAGTTTTATTATTAATAAACTACTCAAGGTTCATATCGATTTGGATGAGCTTGTAAAAAGCGACATCAATTACAAAAGCCGTTTGTTGGAGTGGTGTCAGAAGAACAACCATCAAGTTGAATTTCATTTGGACGATGAAAAAACGCTGCGCAACAACAATAAACTCTTTGTTATATCGCTGCACCTAGACGGCGAACACATTTCAAAAGGCACTGGTGGCACCAAGAAAACCGCCGAAAAGAAAGCCTGCGCTATGGCTTTTGAGAAATTGAGTCTACCACTTCCTGCTTAGTAAATTTTAGATTTTGTTTATTGGGCGTATTCCGTGTCATTGTTTAAAACGCATTCGGCGTTTTTAAACCCACCCTTAAAAGGGAAGGGTTGGATGAGGGTTCTCGCTATGCCAATTGATTTCTAAGCTTTCAATATTCAATGGGGGCGTATCCCTTCTTTCGCTTCTTCCTGCGGAAAGCGAAAAGGGACTGGGCTGTCCAGGACTCCGCTTCGCTTCGGTACTGAGTGGCTGAGCCAGCATAACTGCTTCTACCGCTAGGGCGGTAAGCAGCTATAGGCTCTGCAACACTAAGTACTGCTCCTTAGGTCGCATCCTTACCATCCCTTACGCTTTAGAACATCTTCGTCTATTAGCCAGTAGTTTGACCTAATAAATCCCTTATTTTTATAGCATAAGCTGTACACATGAAATCAATACTCTACACACTCTTTGGCCTCACCTTAAGTTTTGGGCTCTCAGCTCAAACCTTTAATGAAGTGGCAACCATATTTCAAACCAATTGCGCAAGTTCCAATTGCCATGGTAACGGAGCAGGTGGTCTGACTTTTACCCCCGATATGTCGACCGGAGAACTTTACGACGTACTGGTTTCCTCGGCACCAAACAACGCTTGGGCCTCGGATAGAAATATGCCATTGGTAAGTGCAGGACATCCTGATAACAGTTTCCTATATAGAAAAATAAATAAAGATCTACACGAGGATAGTGCTTTACCTCCAGCAGGTGGTTCTAGTATGCCGATCAGCGAAGAACTAGAAGCACACGAAATTGAACTGGTTCGTCAATGGATACTCTTCGGAGCGAGAGAAGAAGGAACGTTTATAGACAGCGATATCCTTGTAGATTTTTACGAAGGAAATGGATTGGCACCGGTTGAAAAACCGGCAGCCCCAGCGGCAGGAGAAGGATTTCAATTACACTTTGGTAGAATGTTTTTAGAGCCAGATGAAGAAAAAGAATGGATCTACAAAAGAACCTTAGAAAATGAGGCTTTGGAAATCACAAAAATAGAAGTGGTAATGGATAGCGATTTCTCTCATCACTTTTTACTTTTCCAAAGTCCTGACGACATCAACCAATCACCAGGACTTATCGACGTAGGTTTCTTCGGAAACGCACAAGCCATAACAAGTGACACCAAAATGGTCGGTGGTTGGGCTTATTCCAGAGAGCTCGATCTACCTGCTGGAACAGCTTACACCTGGGAAGAAAACACAACGCTTAAATTCAACTACCACATAAGAAATTACAGCACGACTAGCGTATTGCCAGCCGACGTTTACATTAATGTTTACACCCAGCCTGTTGGAACGGCGATTAAGGAAATGCATTCTGATTTCTACCTCAATACAAATTTCCCAGATTATAACATTGGTGCTGGCGAAACTAAAACGATATCCCACTCTGTACCAAACGACAATTTCTTTAGTAATGAAAGCTTTGAAACTCCGCCAGCCGGAGAACCAAATGAGGTACACTTGTGGCTGTTCGGTGGTCATACCCATCAATGGGGTACGGACTACGACGCTTGGCTAAAAAATCCTGACGGTACTATAGGAGAAAAAATCTACGAAGGTTTCTACAACATAGATTATGAATTCAATCAAGGCTTTTACGACTTTGAAGAACCGGCAATGCGTTTATTCGATCCATTAATTTCATTCGATAGAAACGTTGGTATATACAGTGAAGGTCAATATCATAATCAAGGTACTTCAACGGCTCAGTTTGGTCTTACGACAGAAGACGAAATGCAGGGCTTCTTTGTTCAGTATTTAGTTGGAGACATTAGTCAATTACCTGAAACGGAAGAACCAACTACTACAGGTATCAACGATTTGGTTGAGGCCGATCTTTTCAATGTTTATCCTAACCCGAGCAATGGCTTGGTTCAGATTCAGTTGTTTGATAAAAGTGAAACAGCAAGCATACGCGTTTACAACGCGGTAGGTGCAAGAGTAAGATTCCAAACCTCAGACAACAACCAGCTTGATCTTTCAGATTTGGCTAATGGTATGTACGTTGTAGAAGTGCGGCAAGGGAAGGAAGTGCACAAGAAGAAAATTATTAAGCAGTAAG
>CAZZIZ010000107.1:0-4162 GCA_964654535.1 uncultured Chitinophagales bacterium | reverse complement strand
CTAATTCCCGCTCTCCTTAGTCTTAAACAACTCCTTCCTATCAACCACGTTGACCTTCTTTTCGTCCTCCAACTTCTTGGTAATAGCACGATAAGGGGCAACCACAATATCTTGGCCAGCGCCGACGCCGTCAGTTATTTCGATGTAGGTATCGTCTTGAATGCCTGTCTTTACTTCTTTCTCATAAGCCACACCGGCATCAACAACAAAGACCAGCTCACGAATTTCTTCATCCTCCTCTCCAGTGCTTAAAGAATCTTCTACCGCTCGGGCAGTAACCGCTTGAATTGGAACGCTAATAACGTCGCGTATTTTATTGGTTTCGATATCTGCATTGGCAGACATACCTGGGTTAAATGGAATTCGCTTACCCTTGGATTTTTCTAGGAGATCGGCATACGACTCTTTCAACAAGCGAATTTTAACTTGGAAGTTTGTCGACTGATCGGTACTCAGCATTTCATCTGTCGCGCTGTTGGCAACATGATAAACAACTCCTTTAAAAACTCTATCTAAATAAGCGTCTACCTCCACGAGAGCAGTATCGCCTTCCGTGACTTTTAGGACGTCGTTTTCACTTACGTCTACCCTAGCCTCGAGGTTATCAAAACTAGCGATACGTATAATTTCGGTTCCTTGAAATTGTGAAGTTCCAACTACACGTTCTCCTTTCTCAATAGCTAGTTTTGAAACGACTCCACCAATAGGCGCATATATTTTAGTCTTACGTAAATTCTCCTTGGCTTCTTTTAAATTGGCTGCCGCACTTTGTACGCTAAAGCCAGCACCTTTCAATGTTTCCTGGGCCGCTTCCATTTCGCCTTGCATATTTAGGTAAGCTGCTTCCGTCCCCTCATATTCAAACTGCGATATTACCTTTTGTTCGAGCAAAGTTTTATTTCGCTCATAATCTCTTTTTGTCTTTTCTAATTGAGTACTCAGCTGACTAATACGCGCTCGGGAATTGGACTCTCCACTTTTTGCCGAATTGACAGCCGCCTCCGCGCGATCGATAAGTGAATAAAAAATCTCAGGATTTATCGTGGCTAAGTGCTGCCCTTTAGTTACAGAATCACCCTCTTGAATCATAAGAGCTATAACTTCACCAGAAACATCAGGACTCAACTTTACTTCTGCTTCTGGATAGATTTTACCACGCGCAGTTACCAATTCTACAATGGTTCGCTTCTCCGACTTTTCGGTAGCTACTTTTAAGCCATCGTCATTTCCAAACCAGCCCTTGCGAGAACCAACAGCCGCAACGACCACAAGTGCAAGTACAACAAGACCTAAGATCCAAATCCACGTATTACTACTTTTCTTTCTAGCCATTATAAAGTGATTTCTTTTCCTTGATAATAATCCAAAACCTTCATTCTAAAAATGTACTCGTACTTCGCTACCCTATTTTGCAATTCCGCCACCAGTAGATTATTGGTCGCAGTAGAATACTCAAAACTATTAGCTACCCCTAGGTTGTAGCGCTTTTCAATATTCTCCAAAGACCTTTGCGCCGAAACAATCGCCTGCTTGCTTGCAGTATAACTTCGCTCTGCACTTCGGGCAGTAAACAGCGCCTGCTGCATTTCTTGAAACAAGTTGTTCTTCGTGGTTTCCTGAGCGATAACAGTTTGGGCAATATTCAACTCGGCCAGCTCAACACTTTTTCTTACTTGATATTGATTAAAAATTGGAATAATCAAACTTATGCCCGCGTTCCAGCTCAAGTTTTGATCGAGCTGATTAAAGAATGGCGACACCTCAGTTTCAAAAGTGGGAACAGGGGCCAGGACGGGATTATTACTTCCTTCTACAAAACCAATAGGCATTAAGTCGAAACCCTCCGAGCCTTCAACCAGTCGTAAGAAGCGACTAGAAAAGTTCGTACTCGCTCCAAACCCTAAAGCCAAACGAGGATACAATCGTCCTTTGGTCGCTTCAAGGCTTTTGAGAGCAGCCTCTTCGCGCAAATCAGATGATCTAATTTCTGGTCTAAATTTGAGCGCCTCGGCGTACAACATATCAATGTCTAACAAATCTGGACTCGGTAAACCCTCTGGACTTAAATCGGGCTTGGCCACTGTAAAGTCTTCGTAATACTGCATTGCCTGAGCCAGATTCAAATAAGCTCCATTCACCGCATTCTGCGCATTTATTTTTGCCAACTCATCATTGGACTGTTGAAATTGTATTTGCAAAATCTCATTTTCGGCTAAGACTCCGGCATCAATTAAGCGCTGCACTCTGTCCAACTGATCGCCAGTATTCTTAGCTTGATTTTCCAAAACCAATACCTGCTCTTCAGCACTAAGCACTTGTAAAAAAGACAAAGCTACCGAGAGAATAATATTGTTCTCTGCTACCTCATGGTCCGCCACTGTTGCCGCATTTTCCAAACGCGTGGCGCTAATGTTGTTCTTTTTTTGAAAGCCGTTAAACAGATCAACTCCGCCGTTTATTCCGAACTGATTGGCGCGAATATTATCGGTAACGAAGGTGTTCTCCGTGGGGTCAATGGTTCGACCGAAAAAGTAGCTGTGACTGGCATTTGCGTTTAGGCTAGGCCAGCGCGAATACTCGGCTATTGACAAATTAATCTCTGCGCGTTTCTTGGCTAGATCGGTTTGCTGCAGGTTTAAGTTGTTTTTTAGTGCGAGTTCCACACATTCTTCAATGGTCAAGACTTCTTGAGCCCCAAGCGAAGAAAAAAATAGCAAGAATAGAAGGATAGGAAGTCGACTTAGCATTCGGCTTTTTTTAGTTTTGTAATCGCAGAAACTGTATGCAAAATAACACGATTTGCTTGATATCAATTCCAATTAAGGGCAATTAACATGGCGAAAGACATCCTAATTCAGGACCAAGAAAAATCAGACCAGCAATTTATGAAGCTTGCGCTTGCACAGGCGCAAAGCGCCTTTGAGCTAGACGAGGTGCCTGTAGGCGCAGTTGTGGTTTGTAATGGACAAGTAATAGCCAAAGGACACAACCAAAGCGAGCAGCTAAAAGACGCCACAGCACACGCAGAAATGTTGGCGATAACATCAGCAGCCAATTATCTTGGGTCGAAATTTCTAGAAGAATGCACTCTTTATGTTACGCTAGAACCCTGCGCTATGTGCGCCTGTGCTTCTCACTGGTCGCACGTACCGCGCATTGTATTTGGCGCCTACGATAAAAAAAAGGGCTTCCAGTCCAACAATTGGGCAGTTCAACATCCCAGGGCGGAAGTAAAAGGCGGCGTACTCGAATCCGAATGTGGCGATTTATTACGTAGCTTTTTCAAAAAATTACGCGACTAAGCCTGAAGCAAATATTTTTCTTGACCTTAATTAATTATCTTCGCCACTCAAATTTTCAATTAATAAAACAAGAAATATGGCTTTCGAATTACCAAAATTACCTTACGCACACGATGCCCTAGAGCCGCATATAGATGCGCGCACTATGGAGATACACCACGGTAAACACCACAACGGTTATACCAATAAGTTAAACGCTGCTATAGAAGGCACTGATATGGCCGACAAGTCTATCGAAGACCTTTTAAAGAACCATAACGATAACTTAGCAGTTAGAAACAATGGTGGCGGATTTTATAACCACTCATTATTCTGGTCGATAATGTCTCCAAACGGAGGCGGAACGCCAAGCGGCGCACTCGGCGATGACATAACTGCAACTTTCGGTTCTTATGACGCTTTTAAAACTGCATTTGCAAAAGCAGCTGGAACGCGTTTTGGTTCGGGTTGGGCATGGCTTTGCGTTACAGATGGAAAGCTTCAGATTTGTTCTACTGCTAACCAAGACAACCCGGTTATGGGCAGCGGTTGCGGAGGAACACCAATTTTAGGACTAGATGTTTGGGAGCATGCATACTACCTAAACTATCAAAACCGTAGACCTGATTACGTACAAGCATTTTTTAATGTTGTGGATTGGGATGCTGTCAACAATCGCTACGCAGACGCGAAGTAATTTTTACAACAACGATTTTAAAATGCCCGGCAGAAATGTCGGGCTTTTTTTGTGCTTGGTTTTGAGCAGCCGATTTGCATTGCGCGATTCGATTTGTGTGATTTGTTAGGTATATAATTTCTGCTTTGATGGGAGGTTTTAAATTTGGGTTTAACAAATGCTTGGATTGCTTTGGGCGTGCCCC
>CAZZIZ010000106.1:0-12173 GCA_964654535.1 uncultured Chitinophagales bacterium | reverse complement strand
CGCTCTGCACGGTGGGGCTCAATACACTTTCCAAGTACCTCATACCGCTTCTATCCTGACTGCGAAAAAAACGCCTGTCATTTCGAGCAAAGCCGAGAAATCTGTGTACTCGACTGCAAAACGATAGAAACGTGAATGCAAGAACGGATTGAACATTCTCGCAATCAGAAAAAAATGCATAGTGGTGTATGGACATAAAAAAAACCTCGCCGAAGGCGAGGTTTCAAATTTATGCGGTAGGAGGTTCTATTATTTCATTATCAGAACTGTGTCGGTAAAGATTCCTTCATTGGTTTGTAGAGAAATCAGATAAACACCTTGTTCTTGGTTGTCGACGGAAACACCAAAGGTTTGAAATCCTTTGTAAGCCGTTTCGGTAAATTGCTTCACTATTGATCCATTCGCGTTGTAAATCGTAATCAATGCATCCGATTTCTCAGAGAACAAATGCGTAATACTGAATGCGCCAGTACTCGGATTCGGATAAGTATCCAGTTGACCTGGATTCAAACTTAAATTTGAATCACCATCATTTTTGAAACGAACGTTCTCAATTTCCATTTCAAACTCTTCGTCTTCATTATTACCAGCCTTGAATGAAATGTAAATAGTGGTAACGTCACTAGCATCTAATCTGTCACCAGCAGTATTGCTGAAAAGAGCAAAAGGAATATTTATTTCTTCACCAGCTGCTGCTTCAATAGTATGCGTCAAGTTGTTTGCCGCATCAGTATTATCAGAAGTAAGCAAAGTCACTTCATAAACTCCTTTTGATTCACAATCGAATGAAAGTGTATTGTATGCAGATAAATCTACTGGCAATCCTCCTGGAACCAATTGCTTGAATATTGATAAGTAAGAATCAGTTGATCCTGCAACCGAAATTCCACGCTCCACGATATACTCGTTAGTGTTTTCTACTCTTTTCTCAGGAATTATGTCATAGGTCGAAACCGTAGTATTGGCTTCACTGAATTCCAGACCCCAAGAACCATCTGCTAAGTAGATAACATCTTTTTGATTGCTGTTCTCAGCTAGTATTTGTATTTCTCCATCGAAAATATTTCCAAATGGCAATGGGATTTCAAGAGATTCTTGACCGGGCAGTAATGTTAACTCCTCTTCAAATGGAATTTGCTCACCGTCTACTTCTTTGCTAACACATTTTCCTTTTACCCTAAGCGTCGTCGGCTCCGTAAGTTCGTTGTGTAAGTTCAAGTAGAAACTGCCAAGCTTGTAGTTAGCACTTGTAGCAAACAACTCAGGTGCTCGCGTTTCCGTACTAGAATTTGTTAGCTCGAACCCATTTTGTGCAACCACGTTTTTCAAAATATCTTGAACTGCTTTAATACTCTTAGTACTACTATTCGTCCAGACTTGGTAATTTAAAAAGTTTGGACTCGGCTCATACTCGTCGATTGCCCAATTACTCACAAACTGGAATTGGCCATAGTCAACATATGCGAGTGAAAATGAGATTGCATATTCCAAAGCCTCATTTGGACGACGAATAACGCTCATAATGGCATCATAACCGTCGATATTAACCACCTCTACAGATAGAAGCTCTGAACCTTTAACACGATCACAAATTACTTTGGTGTGATCATAGATTTCATGTTCTGTTTTTGTTCCAAAAACAGAACCAAAGCGCTGGTTGTTTATATAATAATCACCTGACCAAATAGTTTCTGCGGCAGTAATGTCAATCAAATCCGTTGGAGAAGATTCCTGACGCTCATCTCCACTTAGTATATGAGATGGTGCGAAAGCAGATACAATCGCATTATCTGTTTTAAATCTAGGAGCAGTTGGAATACCTACTGATTTTTTAAAATTTCTTAGTGCTATTTTGCTGGCAAGACCACCGTGACTTTCCAAGCCACCGTCGTTACCTGAACTTACGATTGTTGCCTCACAATTAATGGTTTGACTATTGGAACTTACATTAGTACCAAGATTTTGGTTGGAGCTTATCGTTGGAGAACTGCTATAAGCAGGAATTGGAAACATGTTTACAAATATATAATCGTATGTGCCATTTCCATTGTCTATCATAGTAAAGCTAAAGCCTGCGCTGTTTAGCTCATCTTCGTTGAGCATATAAGTTGCGTCATCAATGAATACCTCGTAATAAGGAATAGGCAATCCGGAGTTGTTTTGGACCGAAAAACCAAATGAAAATTGTTGCTCGTTGAAGAAATTGAAACCTAAGTTGTTGCATAATTGAGCTGTATCGAAAGTGCAATTAAATTGTACGTTCGTACTAGCTAAAGCTGCCTGGGTATCTGGAAAACCGCCAGTATAGACAAAGGTCAAAAATTGATGAGGCTGAATAGCTTCGAGAGAACTAATCCAATGCGTATAGGTGCCTTGATCATCAGGAACCGTATCTACGATTAGGCTTATTCCATTCGAACTAGTGAAATCGTCGGAATTCAATAAGTAATTGGCTCCGGTTATTATCACGTTCCATTTACTGACGACACTACTATTGTTGTTCACATTTATTGCGAAATAGTTAATGTCTTCCGATAGTTGTCCGGTGACGTGGTTGCAAGCGCTAATAGCGACTGGGGAGACTATTTGGGCAATTGAAACATTACTCGTGACAAAAAGCAAAAAGCTTAGTGCAATTGTAAATGCTGAAGTACTAAAATGTCTTTCCCTTTCTGGAGAATGTAGTTTTGTAATCATAGTTGGGCGTTTAATAATTAACACTAGTCTATATTCAAAGAGCGTTCCTAATTGCCCTTGCAGATGTAGAAATTCGTGCGGACAATGTCAGCACCTCAATCGACGAAATTCGCCATAAGGCATATGCTAGCTTTCGGCGTCTAGTCTCGACGGTGCATGTCAATGGCTAACCAAGGCCTTCGGAAGATGCATAGAGGCCTTACCGTCTTCAATTCCTTGTTTGATTCCATAATTGTTAACAGTATTTAGGATTCGAATTTCGTATATGACGGAATAAATGTCATCTTCTGTCAGTTGTTAAATAGAATCAAGCCTACGAAAATGAAAAAATGCTTCGCGAGCCTACTCTTCATTGCGATGTTACTATTGATCGCATGTCAATCCTCTAATTCCGTAAAACTAGTAAGTTCAAACATCAGCAAGGTGCTAAATAAAAATGCACAGCTAGGTTTTTACTTCGATCAGTCACTTGTTCCTGATTCCCTTCAGAACACCTGGATAGACCGTAACTTCTTAGAATTTTCTCCACAAGTTGAAGGCAAATTTCGCTGGACCGACGACCGCTCCTTGCTTTTCGTGCCAGACAACCCTTTAGAAACCAGTACAAACTACTCCTTGAAATTCACTAATGAGTTCAAGGACTTTGTGCAAGAAAAAGAACTGAAACTCGACTTGGGTCGATATGCGGAAATAAAATTTCATACTCCTTATCCAAAATTTGAGCGATGGAGTTCGCATTGGGCCATAATAGATGGCAAAGTGATGCTTTCAGTTGATCTCGAGCTGAATCTAATATTAGCACAAGATAATTTGAGAGAGCTGCTTAGCCTTTCCGTCAAAGACACTCCGGTTAAATATGTGCTTAAGAAGAAAAGCGCACTCTCAAGAAAACATGTTTTGCTTATTGATTATGCGTTAGAGGAAGGGAAAACCCTGGACCTAGACCTGTTACTACAAATGCCAGAGCGTATGCGCCACGATTCAGGTGCAAGAATTGAGGATAGGCAGAAACTACTGGTTCATTCTACATCGCGTCTGGCCTTTACGGATATAGATACCAACCACAGCGGTTTGTCTGGTACTATAACCATTGTGGCCAATCAAGAGATTAAAACTGAGAACTTATCAGCGCTTATTAGTATAAAGCCAAAAGTCAACTTCAAAGTTGTCCGCTCTCGAAATAGTCTTACTATCGAAAGTGGCGAGTTTTCTATGGATAAGGACTATGTGATAACTATTGACCAATCTATTCAGAGTGTATTCAACAAAACGCTTTCCTACGATTATCGCGAAGAGATCAGTTTTGGGCAGGTGCAACCTACTTTGTCATTTGCGGAGAAGGATGCTATGTATCTTATGAGTAGAGGTAAAAAAGAACTGCTCATCAACGCCGTTAGTATTCCAGAGATTAGCCTTGAGGTCTACAAAATATTTGACAACAATCTCCTTAAGTTCTTTAAAGAGGGTAAAAGGAGAAACTACTACTACAACCGAGAATATCGCAATACGAACTACTATACCTATAGTACGAAGGATTACGGCAAGCTAGTTCATGAAAGCAAAATAGATCCCTCCACTTTAGAAAAAAATGGAAATGGGCTCTTAATGCCGCTTAACATTATAGATGAGTACACCGATTTAAAAGGCATTTATGTCGTCAAAATCAGGTCGGACAAAGGGAACTGGCTTCAAGACAGTCAAGTAGTAAGTATTTCCGATTTGGGTTTAGTAACCAAAACAGGAGAAGAGGAAGTTTTTGTTTTCGTAAACACCTTGAGCAGTGCCGATCCAGTGTCTGGCGCAAAAGTCAATTTCGTGAGTAGGACCAATCAAGAAGTGTTTTCAGCCAGCACAAATAGCGATGGTGTCGCAGTATTTAAAAATAATGGCGAGTGGAAAGATTTCGATATCGGAATGGTCTTCGCCAATTATGGTACGGATCACAATTTTATTCACTTAAATAAAAGCCAAGTAAGTAGTTCTCGCTTCGATGTAGGAGGAAAGCGCCCCAATGATTTAAACTATGACCTTTTCTTATACGGGGAGCGTGACATATACAGACCTGGAGAGACGGTGAACATCGCGGGTATTCTTCGAGACAATGAAGTACAGCTTAGTAAAGCGATGCCAATAAAACTCAAATGGATACTACCCAATGGCAGCGAGCTGAGCAGCAAGCAGGGTTCTATTAATAAAGCTGGTGCATTTGATGCTAGTCTTGCGCTTTCTGATGGAGCCATAACTGGTAACTATCGGGTAGGGGTCTATTTAGGCAATGATACTTCTATAGGACAATTGGCTTTTCGTGTAGAAGAGTTTATGCCTGATCGCATAAAAACTAAAATTGAAACAGATCAAGAAGACTATCTAATCGGCGATAGCCTCAAAGTAAACTTCCAAGCCGATAATTTCTTTGGACCGCCAGCCGCCAATCGTAACTACGAACTGGTCTCCGAAGCAAAGCATGGTTATTTCTCTTCAAAACAGTTTCCTACTTACCGGTTCAATCTTAAAAAGCGCAATGAGCTCTTTCGAAATCAAAGCGAGGGTAAAACCGATAAGGAAGGAAAAGGGACTTACTCGTTCTTGTTTAAAGATCAATTTAAGGCAAATGGAGTGATAGACGGAAAGCTACTTCTAACTGTTTTTGATGAATCTGGCAGACCAGTAAATAGAACGAAGTCCTACAGATTGTATACGCAAGACGTCTTCTTTGGGATAGCTAGAACGGATAGATATGTCGAAGTTGGAAAAGTCATAGACTTGAATCTCGTAGCCGTCAATAAAGATGATCAGATAGTATCCGATGCCAGTACGAAAGTTGAAATCGTAAGAGTGAAGTATCGAACCGTAATGGAACGAAGTTCCAGCGGTTACTATACCTATCGCTCGGTAAAGGAGGACGAAGTAATATCAAGCAGTGAATTAAAGTTTCGAAATGGAAAAGCTAGCCTGCCCTTCAATCCTTCTATAAGTGGCCTCTATACCGTACGAATCTATACTACAGACGGTATGAACTATATACACCGTGAGTTTTGTGCCTATGGATGGGGTAGAACCGAGAGTACTTCTTTTGAAGTGAATAGAGAAGGTAAAGTGGAAATCACACTTGATAAAGAAAACTACCAAGTGGGAGACAAGGCAAAAATTCTATTTCAAACACCATTTGCCGGGAAACTGCTTGTCACCTTGGAGCGAGATGAGGTAATAGAGTACCGTTATTTAAAAACCGACAAGAAATCTGCTGAGCTGGAAGTTAACCTAGACGGTAAACACTTGCCAAATGTATACGTAAGTGCCACGCTCTTCCGAGCGCACGGAAAAGATCAGATTCCAATAACGGTTGCGCATGGTTATAAAAACATAAAGGTCGACGATGCGCGTAACGAGCTCAAGCTAGATCTAGCAATGGCGGAAACTTCGCGCTCAAAGAAAACGCAGACGATAACCGTAAAAACCGATCCCAATGCGCATTACACCATTGCCGTGGTTGACGAGGGAATATTGCAGTTGACCAACTATAAAACACCTAACCCATACGATCATTTCTATCGGAAGCGTGCACTAGGTGTGCTTTCGGCAGATATTTATCCATTCCTATTTCCAGAACTAAACACTGGAACGCTCTCTGGTGGAGGTGGCTACGATTTGGAAAAACGAGTTAACCCGCTGGGCTCTAAGCGAGTGAAACTGGTTCGCTATTGGAGTGGGGTGCAACAAGCCGATGTAAATGGAAACGGAAGGGTGAGTTTTGAAATACCTCAGTTCTCGGGTAACCTTAGAGTGATGGCCGTAGCCCACTCAGGCTCGCAGATGGCCAGCACACATGAGAACATTATAGTCAAGGACCCAATAGTAGTGAGTACCGGTATCCCGCGGTTCCTTACACCAGCCGATGAAATAAAAGTGCCAGTTACACTAAGTAACACTACTGATAAGCCAATTAGCGGTTCGGTGAGCATAGAGGCCACGAGTCCTGCCAGCATTGTCGGTGAGCGTACCAGACAAACAACCATTCCGCCAAATAGCGAAATGCAATTTGAATTTGAGGCGAAAACCGAAAGTCAAATAGGCATAGCGTCCTTCGATGTGAAGATGAAAGTGCCGAGCGAAACTTTCAATGAAAAAATAGAAGTAACTGTCCGCGCTGGAAGTACACTGCAAAAGTTTGCTGAGTCCGGTGAACTTGAAAGTGGTGAATCGGTTGAATTAGATTGGACTAAGAATTTAATGGAAAACACAATAGACGGAGAGCTTGTTCTAAGTCGAAGTCCATTGATTCGTTTCGGCAAAATATTGAAGAGCTTACTGGGTTACCCGCATGGCTGTACAGAGCAAACCATATCCAGAGCGTTTCCGCAAGTCTTTTTTAATGAAATCGCAGCGATGGTCGATCCAGATTTTAACAAAGCCAATCCGTCGGACTACTACGTGCAAGAGGCGATCAATAAAATTACAAATAGACGCGTATCGAGTGGAGGTTTAGCTTACTGGAGCGGTAGGGCTAATTGGTGGGTAAGTGCCTATGGACTTCACTTTTTGCACGAGGCAGAAGCACGAGGATTTAATGTGAGCAAAGATGTTCTCAAGGGTTTGGAAGATTACCTCATAGAACAAGTCAAGCAAAAGGAAACGAGAATTTACTGGTATAATAGAACTTATAGCAAGGAAATAGCGCGACGCGAAATACCTTATTCACTTTTTGTATTGGCACTTAGAGGTAAGGCTCAGTTTTCTACTATGAACTATTACAAGTCAAAGCCAGATGTCTTGTCTGAAGATTCGAAATACCTTATTGCAGCGGCTTACGCAGTAGCAGGAGATCTGGACAAATATGAGGAATTGGTACCCGATGAGTTTGGTTCGGAAAAGGGAAATCGCTCGTCCAGCGGAAGTTTTTATTCGCATATTCGAAACTTAGCGCTGACGCTCTATTCACTTAACGAAGCAGACCCAGAGAATCCGCAGATTAGAAACTTATCTCATTTATTGATAAAAGAGTTGGAAAGCGAACGATATCTCAACACGCAAGAGATGGCCTTTTCCTTTATGGCCCTCGGTAAATTGTTTGAAGGGAAAATAGGCGATGAATCTCCAGCAGAAATTAAACTAGCCAATGGAAATACAATACTCTTCGAAGGGAAAGACAATCTCACACTTAGTGTAGCGGATTTTGCCTCAAATAAGTTCAGTATAAAGCCGACTAGTGATTCGCCTGTTTACTATTATCTAAACCGTGAAGGCTTAGCAAGTTCTTTGACCGTTCCCGAAAGTGATAACAACTTAAAAGTGCGTCGTCGATATTTAGATCGTGAAGGGCGAGTGCTTGGTAAAAAGGAAATCAATCAGAATGACTTGGTAGTGGTGCAGTTAACGCTGCAGAGCAGTAAGCCCGAGTTAGAAAACGTAGTGATAACAGATATACTGCCGGCAGGATTTGAAGTTGAGAATCCTCGCTTGAATGAAGCTCCAAGTCTTCCGAATTTGGCAACGCCATCTACTCCTGAGCACTTTGATATTCGAGATGATAGAGTACATATGTTTGTTACAGCGACCAAGAGAACGAAGACCTATTACTACCTAGTCAGGGCGGTAACAAAAGGGACTTTTAAAGTCGGTCCTGTCAGTGCTGATTCTATGTACGACGGAGACTTTTATTCGGTAAACGGAGCTCATACGCTGACCATTAATTAAAACGAATGATACGAAGGTGCTTAACAAGGATATTCAAATGCGGCCTGGCTTTTTGCTTTGTGGGCTTGCTCTTGCACCTTGTATACCCACTTAAAGTTGATATTGAATATTCTAAGGTTATTTACGATCGCCATGGACTTATGCTTGACGCTTATCTAACGAGCGACCACAAGTGGCGCATGAAAACCGAGTTAGATGAATTGAGCCCAACCTTGGTAAAGGCAATGATCGCCAAGGAGGACAAGTATTTTTACAAGCATCCCGGGGTAAATCCTTTTGCAATAGTGCGCGCTTTAGCACGCAATGTCAGCACGGGAAAAAGAACCTCTGGTGCAAGTACCATTACAATGCAGGTGGCAAGATTGCTTTCTCCCAAAAAGCGAACCTATTGGAACAAGCTCAAGGAAATAGGAAGAGCCTTTCAGCTGGAGTTGGCATATTCTAAAGATGAAATACTACAGCTATACTTCAACCTTGTACCTTACGGCGGAAACATCGAAGGTGTTAAAGCGGCGGGCGTATTGTATTTCCAAAAACCTTTGGAGCAAATAAGCGTTGCCGAAGCTTGCGTACTGAGTATTATTCCCAATCGCCCGAATTCGCTGCAGCCAGGATCTATGCAGAACGAACTTTTAGCAGAGCGCAATCGCTGGTTGAAGATGTACGAAGAAGGAGGCCACTTCAACTCAGAGGAGATTGCCGATGCATTGGATGAACCCTTAGAAATAGAAAGGCACGAAAGTCCTAAGCGGGCTCAGCATTGGTGCAGACGAATGAAAAAGGATTTTCCACTCAAGGATAATATTAAAAGCAGCCTTTCCTACGAAAAGCAAAAAGTAGCAGAGGGCATTGTGAAAAATCACAGTAATCAGCTGAAAGCCATAAATGTAAACAACGCTACAGCCATTGTTATCGATAACAAAACGAATGAAGTAATCGCTTATGTTGGTTCAGCTGATTACTACGACAATACCGATAGCGGGCAGGTAGATGGTATCCAAGCGCTGCGTGCTCCTGGTAGTACCTTGAAACCTTTGATTTATGCTATGGCTTTTGACCAGGGCAAGTTGACACCGCAACAAAAAGTAAGTGATGTCCCTGTGAACCTGTCTGGTTATAGTCCAGTGAATTACGATGGAAAATATAATGGACCCATTAGTGTAGAAGAGGCCTTATCAAGATCATTGAATATTCCAGCGGTAATGGCCTTACGTAGCGTTGGCCTTGGAAACTTTGTCGACAAACTAGATGATGCGGGATTCGAATGGATTGCTGATAACCGCGATAAGTTTGGCTTGTCTCTTGCGCTTGGGGCTTGTGGCGTACGGCTAGAAGACCTCGCTAGATTGTATGCGAGTTTTGCGCAAGGTGGAATGGAGCGGCCTTTGGTTTATTTGAAAGATCAAGAAAACGATGAAAAGCAACTTTTGGTTTCTTCAACCGCGGCTTATATGCTCGGAGATATTTTAAGCAAGGCCAATCGTCCTGATTTACCTAATAACTTTAGCAGTAGTGTTTCGTTAAATCGTATTGCATGGAAAACGGGAACTTCTTACGGTCGACACGATGCTTGGGCGGTAGGATACAATAAGAACTACACCATAGCAACTTGGGTCGGTAACTTTTCTGGAGAAGGTGTCCCTGAATTGAATGGAGCTGGAATGGCTTCCCCTTTGCTGTTTGAGTTATTTAATCAGATTGATCAGTCTCGAACATTACAATGGTTGGCCAAGCCCAAAGAGCATAAACTTCGAGAAGTATGCAGCGTTACTGGCTTACGGGCCAACTTCTTTTGTGACCATAAAATTTGGGCGGCCTACATTCCTGGAGTTAGTTCAAATCAAAAGTGTCAGCACCTGCAATACGTCTGGATAGATGCTGAAAGAAAGCACAGCTATTGTGGGCTTTGCCAGCATAAGCACAATTGCAGCAAAGAATTGCTGCCGAATCACGCTCCTGAAATACTGAGCTATTATGAAAACGCGGAAATACCATTCGAAAAGGTACCAGCTCATAACCCTTCATGCGCGCATGTCAAAGATATCGTAGAACCAGAGATAATTTCCTTGGCAGCGAACACTGAGTATTTTATTGATCGTGAAGACAACAGTAAGTTAGCCCTGAAGGCAAATGTTTCCAATGAAGTAAAAGAAGTCTATTGGTATGTCGATGATAAGTTTATTGGCACTGTGAAGGCAAGTGAGAATCTATTCTTTACGCCAAATGCGGGAAGTGTAAAAATCTCTTGTGCCGATGATCGAGGTGGTTCTAGTGATTTGGAAATTGTTGTGAAATATTTCTAGGCACGCGTGAGGGATTGGAAAGATGCGACCGAAGGGGAGCAGTCGCCTTTGTTGAGCCAGTAAATCCTTACCGCTTGCGGTAGATGGATTTGCTTTGGTGAAACAAGATGGGGACCGTAGCGAAGCGGAGTCTTGGAAAAGCCCGACCCAAGCTTTTTGCTTTCTGCTTGCAGAAGAAGCAAAAAGCGCAGGGACACGCCCATAAAATCTTATTCTTTATTCAACATATCCAGGGCAACATCTACAATCATGTCTTCTTGTCCTCCTACCATTTTGCGCTTACCCAATTCTTGCAAGATGGCGGTAGTTTCAAGGTCGTACTTTTTAGCTGCACGTTCTGCGTGTAGTAAGAAACTGGAGTAGACACCAGCGTAACCGAGTGAAAGGGTTTCGCGATCGACGCGCACGGGACGCACTTGCAGCGGTCGAATTAAATCGTCGGCAGCGTTCATCAGTTTGGTCAGATCTGAATTGTTTTCTATGTCCATTTTATCGAGCACCGCGATAAGCACTTCCAAAGGTGCATTGCCCGCACCCGCACCCATACCTGCCAGAGAGGCGTCGAGTCGGTTGGCACCGTGTTGAAAGGCGACCACAGTATTGGCCACACCGAGTGACAAGTTGTGGTGGCAGTGAATGCCAATTTCGGTTTCGGGTTTTAGTACATCCTTAAATGCTTTGATTCTATCGACCACGCCGTCCATCATTAATGCACCGGCGCTGTCGGTTACATAAACGCAATCGGCGCCTGCTTCTTCCATGATTTTCGCTTGTTCGGCCAATGCTTTTGGCTCGTTCATGTGCGCCATCATGAGAAATCCGCCGACATCCATTCCGAGTTCTTTGGCTGCTGCAATATGTTGCGGCGCTATATCTGCTTCGGTGCAGTGCGTTGCAATACGTACTGATTTTACGCCTAGCTTACTGGCTTTTTTGAGATCGTTTATCGTGGCGATGCCCGGAAGGATTAAGGTCGTTAGCTTGGCCTGTTGCAAGGCATCGCTGATTCCTTCTAACCACTCCCAATCTGTATGCTTCCCAAAACCATAATTGAAGCTGCCTCCTGCGAGTCCGTCGCCGTGCGCGATTTCTATAGCGTCGACGCCTGCTTCGTCCAGAGCGATGGCAATCTCCTTTATTTTTTCTTTTCCGTATTGATGGCGAATGGCATGCATGCCGTCGCGTAGCGTAACATCTTGGATATAGATCTTATGCATGACTCGCTAGTTTTAGGCTAACTAATCTTTCGGCAGTTGCGCGCGCGGCGCTGGTCATAATATCGAGATTGCCTGCGTAGGCTGGTAGGTAGTGTCCCGCACCTTCTACTCTTAGAAGTACTGTTGTTTTTAATCCGTGCTTGTGTCCTAGACCTTCTATAAATACAGGATCGCTTTCCGGTATGTCATCGAACTGAACGTCTTGATGCAGCTCGTATCCAGGCACGTACTTTTGTACTTCGGCAACCATAGCGTGTATACT
>CAZZIZ010000105.1:0-12279 GCA_964654535.1 uncultured Chitinophagales bacterium | reverse complement strand
GGGATTCAATAAGCAGGGTAGAAAGTTTATTCTAGAATTCTTTTCCTTGCAACTTTCGTAGCACTGCGCAATATTCTGTTCCCCTCTTGAGAGGGGAGTTAAATTTTTTCCGCAGCCAGGATAGGAGCGGTTATGAGTTGCGTCAAAAGTGTATTGAGTCCCACCGTGCAGAGCGACTATTTCGGCTGCGCTCAACACAGGCGCCGGAAGCTCCTGCCAAGGTGTTGGACGAAAACACTTTTGATGCGACGAATTTGAGTCTCTCCACTACGGTCGAGATAGACTCCTAGCCTGTTGCTGCCCAAACCATTCTCATCGCTGCCCAAAAACTCCTAAAGATTAAGCACATTTTGCCCTTTATTCACAGCTGACGCGCTTGCCCGATATTTATGAGAATCCTCGAGTTAAAAGCAGAGTAAAAGCATATATTTGCCGCTCAAAACAAAGAGTATTAATGCCTTATCTATTTACCTCAGAGTCAGTTTCGGAAGGACATCCGGACAAAGTAGCCGATCAAATTTCGGACGCACTTGTAGATCATTTCATTGCATTTGATCCGTCTAGTAAAGTTGCTTGCGAAACTTTAGTAACCACAGGTCAAGTTGTTTTGGCGGGTGAAGTGAAATCGAAAACCTACTTAGACGTTCAACAAATTGCACGCGACGTGATTCGCCGAATTGGTTACACCAAAAGCGAATACATGTTTGAAGCAAATTCTTGCGGTGTCTTTTCTTCTATTCACGAGCAGTCTCCTGATATTAATCAAGGCGTAGAGCGTAAAAAGAAAATGAATCAAGGTGCTGGCGACCAGGGTATGATGTTTGGTTACGCCACAAGCGAAACGGATAACTATATGCCACTAGCGCTTGACTTGTCGCACCGTATTTTGGAAGAAATGGCTGCGATTCGTAAGAAGGGTAAAACGATGACTTACCTGCGTCCAGATTCTAAGTCTCAAGTAACGATTGAGTACTCTGACGATAACAAGCCTATGCGTATTGATTCGATAGTAGTCTCTACACAGCATGACGATTTTGCTGCTGACAAAAAGATGTTGGCGAAAATTAAAAAAGACGTTAAGGAGATTGTTATTCCTAGAGTAGTTAAAAAATTGAAGCCTTCTGTTAAGAAGTTGTTCAAGAAGAACAAGATTACTTACCACGTAAATCCTACGGGTAAATTTGTAATCGGTGGACCACACGGTGATACTGGTTTAACTGGTCGTAAAATTATTGTCGATACTTACGGGGGTAAGGGCGCACACGGTGGTGGTGCTTTTTCTGGAAAAGACCCTTCTAAAGTGGATCGCTCTGCTGCTTATGCAACGCGACACATTGCGAAGAACTTAGTTGCGGCGGGTGTTTGTGATGAGATTTTGGTTCAAGTTTCATACGCTATCGGTGTTGCGAAGCCAACCAACATATATGTAAACACTTACAACTCTGCTAAGGTGAACATGAGCGACGCGCAGATTGCTGATAAAATTGTGAGGATTTTTGATATGCGTCCTTACGCTATTGAGCAACGCTTGAAGTTGCGTACGCCGATTTATTCTGAATCGGCTGCTTATGGACATATGGGACGTAAGCCAGAAAAGAAAACTGTTTCATTTACAGACGGTTCTGGTAGAACGAAAAAAATAAAGGTCGAAACTTTCCCTTGGGAAAAATTAGACTACGTGAAAAAAGTGAAGTCTACTTTTAAGATTAAGTAAGATCCACAATTCATGAAAAATAAAGGCCTCACCATTGGTGGGGCTTTTTTATGCCTTCACGGAACGGGTAATCTTATCCAGCAGGTCTTGCTTTAGTTCTTTGTTTTCTCCAAAGAGCCAGTTGAGGACGTTGCATTTCCAGATTTCGTCAAATTGTTTTTGGTTAACGATTTCGCGCTGCTTAGCCAGGTCTAAAATCTTACCAGGATAGGACGACTGAGGCTCGCTTTCCATTTCGCCGAGTGGATAGGGATCGTCAAGTCCCATTACAATTTGATCACTTCCTTGACGACGCACTAATAGTTCTAGTGAATCGGTATCGTGCACCAAAGTGTCGAAGTAAATGTTCTTATGGCCCACAGATTTTCTCGGATGAACTTTTCCTTCGAACAGGTCTGGGCGTCCATCGAATCCTTGGATGCGTCTACCTAAGTTGACTTGAGCTAACTGGCCACCGTGTGCGAAGCAGACTCTTATATCTGGGTATTTAAAGGCAAGTCCGTTGAGGGTATAGTAGTGATAGGCATCGGCGCATTGGGCTAACATCCATATTAAGTGAAAACGCCAATTGGTATTTTGCAACTTGATGAACTTGTCTCCATCGTAGGGATGTATCTCTATGGCTAGTTTATATTTGTTGGCCAGCTCGAAAATAGCTTCGGTGCCTTCTTCAAATATGCTGGTCCAAACCCCAATGGAATCCATGTAATGCGTCGGTAAGCAAAGTACTTTTAGACCTAAGTCCTCGACACAGCGTTCTATTTCCCACAGCGCTCCGCGCACAAAGGCACAGTGTACGACGAAGCCGCAGGTAAACTTGTCTCCGTGGTCACTTTGAACACGTGCATTAAAATCGTTTTGAAAACGCAAGACCTTCTTCATCTGCTCAAGGCGCAGACCATTGCCATAGAGTTGAGAAAGATTTAAGATGACCGCGTGGTCTATCTTGTTGCGATCCATCCACTCCATTTTCTCATTGAGAAAGAAACTTGAATCGGTTACTGGCCGCTTCCAGCCTTTTTGTAACATATGCTGCCGGCCGCTATCGACCCAAAAGATTTCGCTCTCCTTCATAAAGGCTGGAATGTCTTCCGGATAGGGCAATAAGTGCGAGTGTGCGTTGATTCTAATTTTCTTCTCCAAGCTATAGGGTCTTTTTTTGAGATGTTATCCCTAAAGTACTAATTTCATTACTTGTCAATAAAGCCAATTCGTGCGATTTGTTAAAGGGCTGGGGATACTCGTCTTTCTCCTTGTAGTTGTTTATTTGTTGGGCCCTCGGGCGGAGCGCCCTGAACTCAATTGGGACTTGCCGAGCTATAACGTGTCGCTTGAAGATATGGACGCGGTCATTGCGACTAGTGAAAATTTGATTGGAAACATACGTCCGGGAAACGAATCAAGAGTTGTTTGGTCCAATGGAAAAAAGAAAACACCAATTAGCGTGGTGTACTTGCACGGCTTTGGTGCCTCACACGAAGAAGCGAGTCCGATACATCGGGAATTTGCAGAACGTTACGGCTGTAATTTGTATTTGCATAGACTCGACCAACACGGGCTGGACGATGTTGATGCCTTTGTAAAGTTACGTAGTGATAGTTTACTGAGCAGTGCATTGAAAGCCGTCGCCATAGGTAAACAATTAGGAGAGCGGGTTATACTTATGAGTGCCTCTACAGGTTCAACTTTGGCTTTGGCGATAAGCGCTGAGTATCCAGAAATAATGGCCAACTTATGTTACTCGCCCAACATTGCTGTTTTTGATCCGAAGTCAATGTTGGTTACTAAACCCTGGGGATTGCAACTGGCGAGAGCAGTAACGGGTAGTAATTATCGCCAGTATGATGAAACCGAGGAGTATCAAAAATATTGGTACTGTAAATATCGAATAGAGGGCTTACTACCAATGATGGTTTTGCTCGAAGAGACCATGCACGAAGAGACATTTGCAAAAATAGAGCAGCCTCTCTTTATGGGCTATTATTATAAAAATGAAGTCGAACAAGATCAAGTGGTTTCTGTTCCGGCTATGTTGGAGATGTTTGATCAACTAGGTACTCCGGATGCGCTTAAGCGAAAGATTGCCTTTGCCGATGCAGGGAATCACATCTTCGTATCCCATCTAAAACACGGCAATTTAGATAGAGTGCGAAAAGAGACATTTCGCTTTGCAGAAGAGGTATTGGCTTTGGAGCCGGTGGAGTAAGGCGACCCTTAAATTACTTTGATGTAAATTTGTCCCACAGATTATGAATCAGGAAAAAATATTTGGCTCTTTCATAGAGCGCAACGTACGCGTAATCAAGCGTACTTATCTCCGATCTTTTAAGGACAATAATATTGATTTAACTCCCGAACAATGGGTGCTTATTGATATACTGAGCTCCTCAGATGGTATGAGTCAGAACGACCTCGCTGGCAAGAGTTTTAAAGATGCGCCGACTACTTCCAGAATTTTGGATTTGTTGGCCAAGAAAGGATTCATAGCCAGAAAGAAGGAAGAAAGCGATCGACGAAGCTTTAAGGTTTTCCTGACTGACGAGGGTAGAGCGCTGCACACCCGCGGCCTACCTATTGTTCAAGAATTGCGAACTAAAGGCTGGAAAGGTCTAAACGACGAGGACTATGACGCCTTCTTGAGAATAATGAATCAGATATTCGAGAATTTCCCGTCTTAAAATAGGCAAGCGTTTTTGCGCTAACATTGCTTATATTTGTTGCAACAACTAAAATTTCTTAATGACGGATTCAAGTGCAACAGTACTCCCTAAGCTCTACGAAAATGCGGGAGATCATATGCCAATCAATGGCACAGACTACATTCAGTTTTATTGCAGTAATTCAAAACAAGCCGCACTTTATTATAAGTCCGCTTTTGGTTTTGAATCCTTAGCTTATTCTGGGCTTGAAACCGGAAACCGCGATTATGAGTCTTATGTATTGAAGCAGGATAAGATTCGTTTCGTTCTTACTTCGCCTTTGCGCAGTGGAACCGATGTGGGCAAGCACATAGACAAACACGGCGACGGAGTTAAAGTAACCGCACTTTGGGTGGACGATGCTACAAAGTCTTATGAAGAGGCGATGAAAAGAGGTGCCAAATCTTTTATGGAGCCAGTCACCGAAAAGGATGACGATGGCGAAGTTGTGCGCTCAGGAATTTATACCTATGGTGAGGTAGTACACATATTTGTAGAGCGTAAAAATTATAAGGGACTCTTCTTACCGGGATACCAAAAATGGGAAACGCGCTATAACCCTGCATCTACTGGATTAAAGTATGTCGATCATATGGTTGGTAATGTGGAGTTGGGAGAGATGAACAAGTGGGTAAAGTTTTACGAAGAAGTAATGGGCTTCGCGCAAATACTTTCCTTTGACGATAAAGACATTTCTACGGAATATACCGCTTTGATGAGTAAGGTAATGAGCAACGGAAATGGTCGCATTAAGTTTCCTATAAACGAACCGGCTGAAGGCAAAAAGAAATCGCAGGTAGATGAGTACTTAGATTATTACGAAGGCCCTGGTGTCCAGCATATTGCAATGGCCACTGACGATATCATCGATACAGTTACGAAGTTGCGCGATAGGGGAGTGGAGTTTTTGGATATCCCTTCCACCTATTATGATGCGGTAGTTGATCGCGTGGGCAAAATAGATGAAGATATCGCTCCATTGAAGGAGCTGGGTATTTTGGTTGATCGCGATGACGAGGGTTATTTGTTGCAGATATTTACCAAAACCGTTCAAGCGCGTCCGACGATGTTCTTTGAAATAATTCAAAGAAAAGGTGCGCAAAGTTTTGGAAAAGGAAATTTCAAAGCCCTATTCGAAGCGATAGAACGTGAGCAAGAGCGTAGAGGAACTTTGTAGGAATGGAAGAAACGCTCAACCCTCTATTCAAAGATTACGTAGATAATTACAAAAGCGATTTAAACAGCAAAGCTGGTCGCACTCGAAAAGAACTAGAGGAGATAATAGGCGATAAGCCTTTTTATAAAATGTCTTCCAACGAAAACGCTTTGGGACCTTCTCCAAAGGCTGTGGAGGCAGTTAAGGCGGCGGCAGTTAAACTGCACGAATATGGCTACCGAACCGACGAGGCCTTTCGCAAAAAGCTGAGCGAGCATATGAATTTTGATTATGCTCCAGATCAGTTTTTCACCGCCAACTCAGGCTTAGAAATAATTGATCTCATTGCACGCGCTTTTTTGAAGCCGGGTACTGAAGCAATTTTTAGCAATCCCACTTTTCACGTCTATGAAATCTTTACTCA
Source organism: uncultured Chitinophagales bacterium (assembly GCA_964654535.1). GTDB lineage: Bacteria > Bacteroidota > Bacteroidia > Chitinophagales > UBA2359 > CAZZIZ01. The sequence goes on along the minus strand of CAZZIZ010000105.1, from coordinate 6,286 downwards.
GATAAATGGAGCTAAGGTGGTCAATGTACCCTTGACCGAAGGCGATTTTGATCTAGATGTAGATGGCATCTTAAATGCCATCAACGAAAACACTCGATTGGTGTTTATTACCAATCCCAATAATCCTACAGGCACGATGATCCCAAGGGCCAAGGTCGATGCGGTAGTTTACAACGTTCCGGATCACGTTATCGTCGTGCACGATGAAGCCTATCATCACTTTAATGAGTCGGTAGAGTTTCCGAAATCGAATATTTACATCAACGACGGTCGAAAGGTTATCGGATTGCACAGTTTTTCAAAAGCTTTTGGATTGGCGGGCTTACGCGTGGGCTATGGTTTTACCACCAAGCGCATTGCCGACTATATGCAAAAACTGAAGCGACCATTTTATATCAATACCTTGAGTATGGAAGGGGCGCTCGCTGCTTTGGACGATACCGAGCATATCGAGGCAACCAAAAAAATGGTCCGTGAGGGAAGGGCACAGATTTACCCCGCTTTAGATGAGTTGGGCCTGACCTATTGGGAAAGCCACACCAATTTTATTTTGTTTAAGAGTCCGGGGGACACCGACAGCTTAATCGAAGAGTTGCTTCAGCACGGTATATCGGTTCGTTCGGGAGCCAACAATGGTGCACCGGGTCACATAAGAGTGACCATAGGAAAACCGGATGCTAATGAGGCTTTCGTTACTGCTTTAAAAGCAGTTCTTAGTTAGGGCGATTAATATTGAAGTAGTAAACCGACTCGGTTTTACCATCGTTCATCTCCAGTACGTAGTTACCAGATTCATAGTAGGAGATATCTACGTTTACGAAGTTCATTCCAGCTTCTACCTCGAATCCGCCAACAGACTTAAGACGTTCCTGATCAGTAAATACTTTATACTGAATCTTACAATCTTCGACGTTTGCAAAAATGATAGACATTAGGTTTTGCTCGAAATCGTAGGTAGAGTAGCTCACCACCAAGGACAATTCGTCTCTATCCTGACTTAAAGCGCCGCCATCATTGGCACTAAGATTAAGACTTAAACAAACAGCTAAAAACAAAAGGGTTTTTTTCATTGATTCTTTGTTGCGACAAATATCAATGCAATCCTAAGTTCTAAAATCCGTCTTAGTGTTTTGGGGCGCAATTCCAGTTTATTGGTATTGGTTTATCTTTTTTTGGTTTGGAGCTATTTTAAAACTCAGACAGGCTTTGTCCAAAGCCAAAAAAAAACTGGGAAATTCAAGTAAAAATTAGTGACTGCATAAAGCGCCGATTGGAGATTAGTTGTGGGATTAAGGGTTGCCCTTTTATGCGTAAGGGATAGGAATGATGCGACCAAAGGGAGTAGTCGCCTTTATTTTGCTAGTAAAGACTTACCGCCTAAGCGGTAGAAGGATTTACTTTAGCAAGATAAGAAGGGGACCGGAGCGAACGCGGAGTCATGGATAGCCCGACCCAAACTTTGCCGTAGGTCAGCTAATCCTTTCCGCCTGCGGAAGAAGGATTTGCGCAACCAAAGGCAAGATGTGAAGGGTTACGCCCAAATCGTATTATTTAGGAACATGCGATCCAATTTGCACGGCGAAACACATAAAAAAAATCTAGGACTTTTAAACTCTTCGGAACGAAAATCCTCTTGAATCCCTTAGTGAATCACAAATTTTTGAACCGCAATCTTTAGGCCATTCGGCCCTTTCGCCTGAACGAAGTAAGCACCAGAAAGTAAAGCAGCGGTGTCAAAATCAACATTGTTTCCGTCTACATATTTTGTCACTAGTATTTGCCCCATTGCATTCACAATGCTCACCTCGTGCAACACACGATCAGCACGAACAGTAATAAGATCTGAAGCGGGATTCGGAAATACACTCAGTAAGTTTTCAGCCTCAGAAACAGCCTCTAAAGCACTAGCTGTCGTTCTCGAGTCTACAAATCGAGCAATCAGGCGGACATAGGCAGCTTGATAATAAATAGCCGGTTCAGTAATTTCCCATGAAGCGCTCGCCACATCATTGAAATCTGCGTAGGCCTTTTGCATGGGCTCACTATTACCTAAAAAAGGACTCGAACCAGAATAGGAATTATTAGGACCACCAACTACAAAGCCAGGTGCCGGACCGTTGGGAGAGTTAAAAACATGGTCGTAAATGCTGTTATGTCCAAACCACTGGTGATACATCTCGTCTACGCAATTGTCACCACCAAAGTCGTACATATTGCTCAAGTAAACTTTACCCAATGGATTTAGCCCGTGGAAATAGTGAATCTGCTCATTGACTTTGGCCTGCAAACTAAATGCCTCTGGCCCAGTGACAATATCATAATGCGTAGCCAAGAAGTTTATATTTCCATAATTCGCTTTGGGCATATTGCTTCCCCAATGGTAAGACCAATCGGGCATAGCACTTCGGTACAAATCACTTTCGTCCAAACCATAGTATCCGTTCCAATTGTTTGTTAGGTCGCTAGAGAATGAAGTTGTGATTGAGTTGACCAATGCCGCATCCGCATTTTCTAATGTGGTATAATGAAGCAGCGCGGTATTCAACTCTTGCTTATAAACGCCCCAAAAGTTATTGGAGATTTGCTCCGTTTGTGCAGTGTTCGCTACAATGTAGTTTTGGTAAGTTATATCACCAGTTAAATCAAACAAGTGAACAGCGGCGGCCAAGAGACCTTCGTTGTGTTCGTCTTCTGTCCAGTCAGCATCGCCGGCTACTACTTGACCTAGGTCGCAAGTGAGATCCCAACCGTTTGTAGTTTGATAATTTTGTGCGTAGGCAAAAGTTGTAAGCGCACGGTTTTGAAGAACGGCGGCATAGTTGCTGGCACTAGGATCATTAAAATCATCACCATAAGCTCCAAACACGCGCGCGGCATGTGCGAACATACCAGCCACTGCAACACTTGCAGATGAGCAGTTGCCGATATAGTAACGCGGGTCGGTGTTCAAACTTGGTGGCGTCGAACTATTGTCGCTAAAATTTGCACTACCCATTTTTAATAAAGTTTCGCCAGTAGCAGCATCATTCATTTTCAAAAGCCAATCCAGTTCGTATTTCAGTTCGTCCAAAATATCGGGAACGCCGTTTCCCGATTCGGGAATATCCCAGTCGTCACCAAAGGCTTCAAAATGATGTTCGTAAGCCCACAATAGATCGTGCACTGCACTATAGGCAAAGGTTACATATTTGTTAAAGTCCCCGGCGTCGAACCAGCCTCCGCTCAATTCTCTAGCAGAACTTGCGTCATTTGGAGTAGCAATATCGCGGCATTCAAAATCTTGTCCCGCATGATCAAACGAAGTGCCGTCCGTCCAGTTGGCACCAGCGTGCTCCACTAGCTTTTCAGTATTACAACGATTGTAATAGAACATGCGCCCCGCGGCCTTCAAGATGTCGTTGTAAACAGATGCGCTGATTTCAAATTCTGGCGAAGCAACATTGTTACTCGGGTCAAAAATGTAGTAAGTCCCTATATCATCTATCTCGCTGAAATCGAACCACCAACCTTGGTCGCCCGATTGCGCATGGGTCTGTCCATTATTCCAAGCAACAGGACTGGCTTGTAAAACAATGTTGTCAGAAACAGCATCTCTCAATTCTAAGACGCCGGGCGTATAACTTTCGCCGGCATTAAATCCAGATTGCGGATTACTAATTACCGCAACTTTATTCATCTGTGGCAAGTAGCCAAATTGATCAACGTGAATGTGCGGACTTTGCTGTGCAAAGGTGCTGAGACTCAGCACAAGTAAAAGAAGTGTGCACGGTTTCATAATAGGTTGGTTTGTTAGGCAATTTAAAAAATTATTGCTTTCGTCGTTTGTATAAAAAGCGAAAGCGAGCCCTGGTTTCCAGTAGGGCCCGCTTTCTTTCTCCTAGCGGAGAGGTAGGATAACGATAAAGTCCTAGAACGGACTTCGTATCAAATATATCAGTACATGTGAGTATTTACAACGATTGTTCAGTTTTCTTACAGTTTTTAGCTAAAAATCCCCTAAAGTGGGTATTAAATTCCTCCCTAATGGAAATGCATGCTGCGGTATTTTAAGTCTTGCGTATCTTACTGCGCTAATGGAGGAAGTATTAAATAATATCGACCTATCGGTCAAAAAGTTGCTAAGGGCTCAGCAGAGTGGTGAAGCGTGTGCACCTATTCGGACATTAATAGGCGATCAGGATTTAGAAGCAGCTTACCGAGTGCAAGATTTAATTTCTAAGATGCGCATAGACAACGGAGCGCGCGTGGTTGGTAGAAAGATAGGGCTCACTTCCAAAGCAGTACAAAAACAACTAGGAATTGATCAACCAGATTTTGGAATGCTCTTTAGCGATATGCAAAGAAACGATGGCGAGACCATACCTTGGAAACAAACTATGCAGCCGAAAGTAGAGGCAGAGATCGCGTTTGTTTTTAACAAGAGTTTGCCCGAAAAAGAAATAAGCATGGAGACGCTGTTAGAAGTCATAGACAGCGCTGCCGTCGCCATAGAAATAGTTGGAAGCCGTATACACAATTGGGATATCGGCATTACCGATACTATAGCCGATAATGCCTCCGCAAGTCACTTCGTATTAGGACATAAGCGCGTCGGATTGCGCAACCTCGATTTGGTCAATTGTAAAATGGAGCTCAACAAAAATGGTAGCCTAGTCGCACAAGGAATTGGCGCCGATTGCCTGGGCAGTCCGCTAAACGCAACGCTTTGGTTGGTCAATAAAATAGCTCAGCTAGGCCGTCCTATTCAAAAAGGAAATGTAGTGCTCAGCGGGGCCCTAGGGCCAATGGCAGAAGTAGCACCCGGCGATAAGATTACCGCCAAAGTCGAAGGCCTCGGAACGGTCAATATCAACTTCGGAGAGTAGTAGCTTTCAGCTCGAAAGACTATATTTATTCAATGAATTCATTGTCGGAAGATACTATTGAAGAAATAGCTGCCGTACTGGATAAAGCAACTCAGGAGGCCTCACCAGTCGAACAAATCAGCAAACAACACACCTATAGCGTAGCAGAAGCCTACCAAATTCAAAGCGCCGGTATTGACCTGCGCTACGAACGCGGCGAAGATTTTCTCGGTATAAAAATGGGTTTTACCAGTAAAGCCAAGATGCAACAAATGGGTGTCAATGAACTCATTTGGGGCGTGCTCACCGATCGCATGCTCATCCGCAATGATGGCAAGCTGAAAACAGAAAGACTCATTCATCCACGAGTAGAACCCGAGTTGTGTTTCTTAGTTAAAAAACCAATCGACAAAGAAATCAAAGAATCAGACTTAGGCGAATACATCGGAGCAGTAGCGCCGGCGGTAGAAATTATCGATTCGCGTTACGCAGATTTTAAGTTCTCATTAGAAGACGTCATTGCCGACAACTGTTCTGGAGCAGCTATGGTGCTGGGTACTTGGTATCCCACCAGCCACGATCCCGTCAACGATCTCAAAATAGAATTACTTATTAATGGCGAGCTCGTGCATAAAGATATGTCCTCTGCTATTTTAGGAGACCCTTGGCAATCGGTAATCGAGTGCTCAAAACTTATGGGTAAATACGGTCAGTTTATTCCCGAAGGATCATTTATTCTTGCCGGAGCAGCCACGCCAGCAGTACACGTGCAGAAGCGAGACAAAGTACTTATGCGCGTAGATGGACAAGACGAAGTAATGTTCGAAGTCGTTTAAAAAACGTCCAAGAGCACTAGCCCTTTTCTACCACCGCTTTTATTTGCGCCAATATCGGATCCCAACCGGAACCGTCGCCGTTAATATCATTAAAACGCTTTTCCCCTTCCGCTGCATTTTCAAAGCCATCTTGAATAACATGTAGGGTAGTGCCACCATCCATCTCGCTTAGCGTGTACGTCACATCCAAGTGATTTTCTGGCACATCAGGATAAGTCGCAAAAGGATCAAAAGTCGTGTAGCATATTTTCTTATGCGGCGAATACTGCTTCACCATGCCCGTAACAAAATCCATCTCTTTACCCTCGTGTTCCCCTCGCCAAACCAGCGAAGAGCCAGGTTTCCAATCACTAATGCAGGCGCAGCCGTGCATATACAGTTTCGTTTTGGCGGGATTAACCAGCGCATCCCAGACCGCTTCCGCAGAAGCCTCAATGTTTATGCTACTTTCTATAGCGAGTTTTTCAGGCATATACCAAATATACAAGAAGCGTGATTATAGAAGAAAAAAAATTAGGTATGGGCGAGTCTAAATTTGATGGGTTTGGGCGAGTCTAAATGTAATGGGATTGGGCATTCCAAGTTTGATGGATTTGGGCGTGCCCC
>CAZZIZ010000104.1:0-12322 GCA_964654535.1 uncultured Chitinophagales bacterium | reverse complement strand
AGGGCCCTGAGTTCTAATAAATAACAATCTTCCCAACCTGCCCCTTAGCACCGACGGCCCAAACCGTGCGTTCACCAAACTGACAAGTATTAAAAGATTGATCATCCACCAGCATCCAATTACGACCATCGTCAGAGGACAAATCTGTACCACTGGTTCCAACAGACAGCATAAGACCCAGGTCAATACTTCGTGCTACGCAAGAACGATATCCACCAGGTGGCGTTCCGGACAAAGTCCATGTTTGACCTCCGTCGGAAGTGTAAGCAGCATTGCCTTCAGTATTTAAAAAGTCTTTGTAGTCTCCTCCGACTATAACACCTTGATCGGCATTCCAAAAGTAGACGCTAAAAATTCCCGCAGCCTTTCCAGTTTTCATCGGGGTATTAAAAACTTCCCAATTCAAACCATTGTCTGTGGATTTATATAGTCGAGCCATATCGCCTCCGGTAACGATGTAAATCGCTTCATCGGTAATTTGAATTCCCGTTCCACTGGCAGCGAAAGCAAATTCATCATTGAAGACTTTGGGAAGCGTGGTCACCTCAGTCGGCAACCAAGTTTTACCGTCGGCAGTGCCTACTAGGTAAATTTTTTCTCCAATCGGATCGCCAAAGGCCATTCCATTGTTTTCATCTTTGAAATCGAAGCCATCAAAGAAGATATCTTTTACGTCGGTATAATATTGTTGTTTCCAAGTAGCGCCTCCGTCAATGGTTTTATAAATAGTTCCTGGTGTACCTGAGCTAATTACATAGGCTTTCTTCTCATCAAAAGCATGAATGTCTCTAAAGTCTAAAGTATCAGCTTCAGGAACCTTTAGAGTCTCCCAAAGCTCACCTCCATTAGTGGTCTTAAGCACAGTACCATCGGAGCCACTTATCCAAATAATTTCGTCACTTACAACTGATAAGCCTCTAAAACTAGACTCGCTTTTTACATCAACAAGCTGCCATTTAAAGTCAACTTGTGCGCTCAGCGTACAATTTATAAATAGAATTATTCCTATTCTAAGTAAAGTTTTCAAGAGTGCATTTACGCTCATTGACAGGTTTATATTCACATAACGAATTGACAACTACCGAAGTACGAATTTACACCAGAGCCCACTAATAGCGGCCTCTAGAGCCAATTCAGTAACAGCTCAAAAATAATCTCAATTAGATGATTCTCATAATCTTGATATTCCAAAAGATGTCACTATATTGGGAGTGCTTTCGGTTGATATGAAGCACATTAATACAGCTAAAATAGAGATTCAAAAGACGGAGAAAGAACTCCGTTCTCTGGCATCAAGGTCTTTGATGTTTGGCGACTATACTGAATCTGAAAAACTAATTCAGTTAGCGCAACTAATGCAAGAAGTTGCAGACAAAATAACTTCTGGCAACTACGATTTCTTAACCGATATAGGCGGTCGCGCTCCGAGTCTAGAGCAACAGCCAACTGCTCAAAGAGACTATCCTTATTTTTCTCGTAAAGGCACTTACCTAAACAGAACTGGTTGGAGTAAAAAGTCATGCAAGGAGTATCATCAGAAAATACCATTTGAAGTTGTTGAAGCAGTAGTCAATATATTGCCTGAGGTTCAAAAGCAAAAAACTCCTTTCCTAATTCCAGATATTTACCCTTTAGCGATTTTAGCAGATTTGCGGAAAGCAAAAGACTACCAAGTTTACATGACAATTGGTTGGTTAAAGTCAGAAGGACTCGTAAAGCATCTCGGAGAAGACGGTTACAAACTTCCTAATCCTGAAAACTTCATTACTGAAGCATTGGAACTTTGGGAGAAGCTACAACCGAACTATTAGTCGTATCCCTTATCATCTAAAATAAAAAAGAGGGCTTAACGCCCTCTCCTATTAAATTTCCTTTTTCTACGATGCACCCTAAACGCGGTACCCTTTTTCTTGAAACTCTTTGAGCTTAGCGCCCATTGCGCTATCATTCAGTGCAATAATACGCGCAGCCATTACTGCTGCATTCTTAGCACCTGCGCGTCCAACCGCCAAGCAACCAACTGGAAGTCCAGGAGGCATTTGAACAATTGACAAGAGCGCATCCATTCCATTTGGGAAACCGCTCGCCACAGGAACACCCAATACAGGTAAGGGCGTGTGCGCCGCTACTACTCCTGGAAGAGCAGCTGCCATTCCTGCTGCCGCAACTATGCAGGCATATCCATTCGCCTCTGCACCCTTGGTCAATTCGACCACCTTTTCAGGATCACGGTGTGCCGAAGCCACAATCATTTCATTTTCTATTCCAAACCAGTTCAAATAATCTTGACACGCATCCATCACTGGAATGTCCGACTTCGAACCAAGTAGCATTAAAACCTTTGCCATTTACTTTTTAAAATTTAACTACAACTCGCAAATTAATTCGCCGTGAAGTTAATCGATTTGGGACTGCGTAAACCGTTCCGGTGAAGTCATTGATCCAACTATTGCTAACAGTGTTGGAAACTCCTAGGAGATTAAACACCTCGAGTGATGCCCAAACGTTTTCCAACTTGTTTAAGAGACTAAACTCTGGCAACTCACGACTTCCACGATCGTAAAGCTGAGCAGAGAATCCAATATCTGTACGGAAGTAGATTGTAGACCTAAAGGCATTTCTTAAACGCGGAACTCCAGGTGGGCTGAATCTAAACGGTGTACCAAATAGTACGTTTAGGTTAACCTGTATCTTATCATTATTAGGAACGTAGTCTTGAAAGAAAATAGAAAAATTCACAGTCTGATTCGTTGGGCGGCTAATCAGTCCTGGCTCGAATAAGGTCGAGTCGGCAATTTCAGAGGCTGGTACAAAGCCTGGCAAGACTTCAACGCCCTCTTCGTTGAAAAACTTATAAAATGCGTCGTTATCAATATCTTCTTCGGTTTTTAAGAAAGACACACTGAACCAGGAATCGACATTCTCCACGAACTCCCCATAGATCCTGAAATCGGCTCCAGCGGCATATCCAGTGGCATCATTCAAGCCGGAGTAGCGAATTAAAACGTTGTCTATATCGTAAGAGACCAAATCCCAGAGATGCTTGTAGTAGAGCTCGGTTGTGAACTTAAATGGACGATTCCACATCGAGAAGTCATAATCCGTTCCGAGAACAAAGTGCCACGACTTTTGAGCACGCAAATCTGTATTTAAGACGCCTTCATTGTTTCGCAACTCCCTATAGAATGGAGGTTGGTGATATAGGCCGGTAGCCAAGCGATAACTCCATTGTCCTTTACGCTCATCCTTGCCAGCTTCACGCCGTTCTTCTTTTTCAGCCTCACTTAACTTTCTTCTTTCTGGGAGAAATTTATACTGCAATCGAGGTGAAACAATAAGCTCATTGTTCAAGTCCCAATAGTTTAAGCGTACTCCCGCAGTAAGTAGAGACTTGCGCTCGTTTATAACATCTGGTCCCGACTCGACTCCCTTTTTACCCTCAAAACTCCAAGAGTCCTGAATGAATCCAGAGTAACGATTTGATTGCAAATCAATCTCGCTTTTCAAAACATCGAAGAGTAGAACTTCCGTAGAATTAAAAGGCAAAGAGAAACCAGCAGAGTCTCTTCGTTCCCACTCGTTAACTTGGTCTTCTATTACTTCGCGCTGGAACTTTAGTCCCCACTGCAAATGGCCTCCTTTTGGTTTTTCTACCAAGCCTCTTACCGCAAAATTGAAAATCTGCGCCTCGAGTTCATTACGCGCAAATGTGTGATAGGTTCCAATACCTCTTTCGCGAGTAACTTCCCCGAAATCATTTTCACCTAAGTTGTTTTGCACCTCACCTATCCAATACTCACCAACGATATCAAAGGCTTCACGCTCACGTGTATTAAAATGAGAGGTCAAGAACTTGTAACTCTTTTTCTTATCGTCGGAGGTGTAGCTCAAACCAAGTCCATTCATAAAGGTTCCGTAGGTATCTTTTTCCTGTCCTTCAAACGCAATACGCAGATTCAAAGCATTGCTAAATGTTCCGAATCGAATATTCTCTTGATCCGGGATAAACAAGAATCTACTATTGGAATAGTTGCTAATGCTTTGCAGTTGCCAATTCGTATTAAGGTCGTAGGTTAAGAAAGCCTGAAAGTCGATGAACAATGGAAAGTACTGTCCTTGGGTGGGTAGGCTGTTCAGTACATAGCTATTGGACTTTTGTCGGTAACCCATAACATAGCTCAATCGCTGATCTTTACTCGCCCCTTCTAAGTGAAAAGAACCACCGAGTAAACTTATGGAACCAGAGCCCGCAAACTCACGCGGTCGCTTGTAGGTAACATCTAAAACCGAAGAAAGTTTATCTCCATATTTCGCTTCAAATCCTCCTGGAGAAAATGACACGGAACTAACCAGATCGGCATTAATAAAATTGAAGCCCTCTTGCTGGCCGCTACGAATCAGAAAAGGTCTGTACACTTCGAAGCCGTTTACGTAAATCAAATTCTCATCAAAGTTTCCCCCACGAACGGAATATTGAGAACTGAGTTCATTTCCACTACTTACTCCCGGTAATGACTTTATAAGCGTAACAACTGGGTTGCCAATAGTTGGTACATTTTGAAGCGCCTTAGGATCGATTTTATATACGCCAGCTGCATTACTTCTATCTGCTCGAATTACTGCTTCCTGAAGCTCATTTTCATTGATCACCAGGATGATATTCAATTCCCTTGCACCATAAACGGTGACCTGTTTTTGCTGACTTTCATAGCTAACCGACGAAAAATTGATTTTTACCGGCGTTCCTTCTGGAATAATCAGCTCATAATTGCCTTCAACATCAGTGACTACTCCTCCGCCATCAATAACAACACTGACACCAGGAACAGTTTCACCTTGTTCGTTTATAATTTTACCAAACACTCTCGCCTGGCCTTCTTGAGCGAAAGCAGCGAAAAATGGCAAGCAAAGTAGTAATGAGAATTGAAGTACGTACTTCATCTTAATTAAAACGTTTTTGGGGGCTTAGTTCTTTTACTTAGGTTGTCACACTATTGACACCCTTTAGATAAGCAATGGTTGCTTTAGGATCAGGGGTTTTGAAAACTGCACTCCCACTAACCAACACATCCGCGCCTGCCTGACAAAGCTGAGCAGCATTATTGGGTCCTACGCCACCATCTATCTCAATAAGCGTGCTAGCTCCTGCGGCGGTAATATAGCCCTTTAACTCCTCCACCTTGGCATACGTGCCCTCGATGAAGGACTGGCCACCAAAACCCGGATTTACGGACATAATACAAACCACGTCTATTTCGTGGAGCAAGTTCTTAAGAAGTGAAACTTCGGTATGCGGATTAAGTGCTACTCCTGCTTTAACTCCTTTACTACGTATCAACCCTAAGGTTCTATGTAGATGTACCGAAGCTTCGTAATGTACGGTAAGAACATCCGCCCCTGCGTCTACGAAAGCGGAAACGTACTTCTCAGGCTCAACAATCATTAGGTGTACATCTAGCTCCTTGGTAGCGTGCTTGGCAATAGATTTAATGACCGGAATCCCAAAACTGATATTGGGTACAAAGCGCCCGTCCATTACATCCAAGTGAAACCAATCGGCCTCACTATCGTTAATCATCTTTACGTCACGCTCGATATTTGCGAAGTCGCAGGCGAGCATAGAAGGAGCAATTAATGGACTCATATTGTAGCGTTTATGCTTGTGCTAAAATAAAAAAAGGGATACTGCATTCAGCAGTATCCCTTCTATACTTAATAACGTATTTGTGTCATTTATCCGAGGTAACCACGTAACTCCTGACTCAAAGATGCTTTTCGCAATCTGCGAATGGCTCTTTCTTTGATCTGGCGTACACGCTCACGAGTTAAACCGAATTTGGTACCAATCTCTTCAAGACTCAGTGAACGATCTTCACCCATACCGAAGTATGCCGTGATGATGTCCGCTTCACGCTGGTTGAGCACAGCCAAAACATTTCGGATTTCATTTCTCAATGACTCCTTATGTAAGTCTGTATCTGGATCTTCCTCTACATTGTTCTTGAGGATATTGATCATTGGTAAATCGTCAGAATCGCTTCCCATTGGCGCATCTACAGATACGTGCTTGGTCGTCATCTTCATTAGATTACGGATATCTTTGATTTTCATTCCAGTCTGCTCAGCAATCTCCTCAATAGAGGGTTGACGCTGGTTGTACTGAAGGAAACGAGCCAAGGCTTGATTCAGCTTCTGATACGAGTCAACCTTGTTTAAAGGCAAACGAATCATACGGCTGTTTTCAACCAATGCTTGCATTATACTCTGACGAATCCACCATACGGCGTAAGAAATGAATTTGAAACCACGCGTTTCGTCGAAACGAGTCGCTGCTTTCATTAATCCTACATTTCCTTCGTTGATAAGATCGGAAAGTGATAATCCTTGATTTTGATACTGCTTGGCAACAGAAACTACGAAACGCAAGTTGCATTTGGTCATTTCGTTGAAAGCGTCCATATCACCGGCTCTGATCAGCTTGGCCAGTTCTACCTCTCTTTCGGGTGGCAGCGGCTGTAACTTGCTGATCTCCTGAAGGTATTTCTCCAATGCTGGACCTTCGCGGACAGTAATTTGGTGTTGAATTTTGAGTTGTCTCATACTTTTATTGGGCTGTTTGGGGCTATAAATACTGCATTAACGCATAACGGCAAGATTGTGAATTTAGTTTCCTTCTCATAAAAAATAAATCCACATTACAAAATCACCGATTTCATTCGTGCATATGTGTGTGTATAAGCAAAAAAGAAGCCTTAATCATCTGTTGTGATTAATTAGGACTGACGTTGTCTGTCCGAGTCTTTTTATGCCGATAAACGCTCATAGTAAGCATTTTTAGCCGAAGCCCGTGTATACATAACGCGAATTCTGAAGATTCTGTTGCCTATAACCAGAATGAGCGCGGTAAAAGTGGCGACATATGGCGCTTGACGCCGTATATCATATTGCTAACCAAGGATTTAAAAAGGACTGCCTTTCGGTGACAATGGAGCTAAGAAGGATGCAGCCAGGATAGAAGCGGTATGAGGTACTTGTAAAGTGTATTGAGGCTCACCGTGCAGAGCGACCAGAGGAAGCTCCTGCCAAGGTGTTAGCCGAAAACACTTTCCAAGTGCCGAGTACAAGCGGATAGCCTGTTGCTGCCCAGATCATAAAACAAAAAAAGGCAGCCAATAAATATTGACTGCCACTATAATATCTAAAAAGCTTTCAACGCTTACGCGTCCGCGTCTGCTTTCTTCTTATCTCTAGGATTCGGAATCAATACTTTTCTTGAAAGCTTGAATTTACCTGAGCGCTGATCGATACCGACCAACTTCACTTTTACTTTATCACCTGGTTTGAAACCAGCATCGTCCATTGACTCAAGACGAGACCAAGAAACTTCAGAGATGTGCAATAAGCCTTCTTTACCTGGCATAAACTCAACGAATGCACCGTAAGGCATGATTGACTTAACCGTTGATTCGTATTCCTCACCTACTTCCGCTGTTGCAGAAATTGCTTGGATACGTTTCTGAGCAGTTGCCACACCGTCAAGGTTGGTTCCAGCGATCAATACTTGACCTTTAGTCTGACCATCCATTTCTACCTCTTCGATGTTGATTACAGTACCCGTATCAGCTTGCAATTCTTGGATGTGCTTTCCACCAGGGCCGATGATCGGTCCAATGAATTCTTTGTCCACGAACATTTTAATGATACGCGGTGCGTGTGGTTTGTAATCGTCTTTTGGCTCACCGATTACTTTATTCATTTCCGTAAGGATATGACTACGACCCGCTTTCGCTTGTACCAATGCTTGCTCTAATAACTCGTAAGGAAGTCCATCTATTTTGATATCCATTTGACAGGCACAAATTCCTTTCTCCGTTCCAGTTACTTTGAAATCCATATCTCCTAAGTGATCTTCATCACCAAGGATATCGCTCAAGATTGCAACGCGGTCACCTTCTTTTATCATTCCCATAGCGATACCAGAAACACCTCTAGAAATCGGAATACCTGCATCCATCAATGCCATCGAAGCAGCACAAACGGTTGCCATAGACGAAGAACCGTTTGATTCCATAATATCTGAAACCACACGGATTGTGTAAGGGTTGTTCTCATCTTCAGGAAGCACTTGCTTTATAGAGCGCATTGCCAAGTTTCCGTGACCTTGCTCTCTACGAGAAGTTCCTCTTAGGAACTTCGCCTCTCCTGTACAGAAAGGAGGGAAGTTATAGTGTAGCATAAAGTTTCTCCACTCTACTCCACCGGCTTTATCGAGCATTTGCTCGTCTTTTTTCGTTCCAAGCGTTACAGTTGTAAGACTTTGCGTTTCACCACGGGTGAAAAGCGCCACACCGTGTGGGCTTGGTAGGAAATCAATTTCCATATGCAGACCTCTAACCTCATCGGTAGCACGTCCGTCAAGTCTTTTGCGATCGGTTAAAACCATATCGCGGATAACTTCTTTTTCTAATTGGTAAAGTGCTTCTTTGGCAGCAGCTTTTTCATCTGGATCCGGCTCCTCGCCCAATGTTTCGATGAAAGCATCTTTCACTGCACCAAAACCAGCTTTACGCTCTGGCTTTCCATGACCTCCACGAGCTACTTCCAAGATCTTAGCACGACACGCGTCGTCTACTCTCTTTTTCATTTCCTCGTTTACTTCTTTCGCAACAACCTCACGTTTCTCTTTAGCAGTTCCACACTCGTCGCGGAAAGCATTTAAGAACTGACATTGTTTCTTAATAACGTTGTGACCAAACTTGATAGCGTCAACCAATTCCTTTTCGCTCACCTCGTGCATCTCACCTTCAACCATCGTTACATCTGCTTCAGTAGCACCAACGATAATGTTTAGGTCAGCATCTACTAACTGAGTAGTAGATGGATTGGCAACGAACTCACCATTGATACGTGCAACACGCACCTCAGAGATAGGTCCCGCAAATGGGATATCACTAATAGTCAGTGCAGCTGAAGTAGCGAAAGCAGCGAGTGCGTCTGGTTGAACTTCAGGGTCTGAAGAAATCAATCCAATTATAACTTGCGTCTCGTTCATGTAACCATCAGGAAACAATGGACGAATCGCGCGATCTACCAAACGACAAATCAGCACTTCGTGTTCTGAAGCACGCCCTTCTCTTTTAAAGAAGCCGCCGGGAATTCTTCCGGCTCCGGCAAATTTCTCTTGGTAATCGACTGAGAGTGGGAAGAAACTCTGTCCTTCTTTCTCTTCGTAATTTGAAACAACAGTACACAATAGTACTGCGTCCCCCATTCTTACTAGAACTGCTCCATGAGCTTGTCTAGCGATCTTTCCGGTTTCTACGGAAATACTGCGTCCGTCCCCTAGGTCGAACGACTTTACATAAGCTTTAAGATCCATAAAGATTCTTTTGCAGAAAGTATCATTGCTGCAAAAGCCAAGTGTAGCGAGCGGGGCTTATTTTCTAAGTCCTAGCTTCTCGATAAGTGAACGGTAGTTAGTGATGTCCTTCTTGGCCAAGTACTGCAAATACCTCTTTCGCTGCCCAACGTATTTCAGGAGCGTTCTTCTAGAGGAATGATCTTTCTTGTTTTTTTGCAGATGGTCAGACAAAGCTTGAATCTTTGCTGTTAGAAGAGCTACTTGCCCGTCTATCGAGCCAGTATTCTTACCCGCTCCGCCATATTCAGCGAAAATCGAGTCTATTTTTTCTTTGGTTAAGGCCATCTTGTTGTTAATTCTATTCTGTCTATTCTATTTCGAGGCACAAAAATAGGCTTATTCCTTAAAAGGATAAGAGTTTATAGAGGAAAAATGTGCGGAAACAGCCTAATTCGCAAGCAAACGAAGCAAAGTCGAAATCTGCTCTTTCAAATCCTCACGATGAACGATTAAATCGAGGAACCCCTTCTCCTGCAAAAACTCGCTTCGCTGGAATCCTTCGGGCAAGTCTTTCTTGATGGTCTCTTTAATAACGCGCGGTCCGGCAAAGCCAATCAAGGCACCAGGCTCGCCAATATTGATATCGCCCAGCATTGCAAAGGAAGCAGTTACCCCTCCAGTGGTCGGGTCGGTCATCAACGAGATATAAGGAATTCCAGCCTTGGCCAACTGGCTCAACTTCGCAGAAGTCTTCGCCATTTGCATCAGTGAAAAGGCTGCTTCCATCATACGCGCACCGCCAGATTTGGCGATGATTATCAGCGGCGCTTTGGTTTTTAAACTATGTCCTATGGCCTTGGCTATCTTCTCACCCACGACAGAACCCATCGACCCGCCGATAAAGGAAAAGTCCATACAGGCAATGGTGGTGGGCATTTCATTGATTTTACCAAAACCAATACGCAGCGCGTCGACCAGGTTGGTCTTTGCTTTTGCGTCTTTCAATCGCTTTGGATAAGGTTTTAAATCGGTGAAGCCCAATACATCTTTTGAACTCAGATTGGCGTGCAATTCTTCAAAAACCCCATCATCAAAAAAGAGCTCGAAGTACTCTTTGGAGCCAATTCGACCGTGGGTATCGCACTGAGGACAGACGCTCAGATTCTTCACGTACTCGCTGGTCTGAATGGTCTTCTTGCAGCCTTTACACTTCGTCCAAACACCATCCGGTGCTTCCTTCTTTTCTACGGTCTTAGTAAGTATGCCTTTCGTTATGCGTTGAAACCACGCCATTCGCTGCTCTATTTAGTGATGCACTCCAATCTCTCGTTCAAAATGCAAATCTAATCTAACTAAAGTTCTGAAGGTATTAGTCTGTCGATTTTACAAGATTTACCCTTTCAGTCTGATTTTTAGAGGCGATCCATACAATTGAGGTCCTCAAAAGCGATTTTCAGGCGATTCACGAAGGAATCCTCCCCTTTTCTGAGCCAGACACGGGGATCATAGTTCTTCTTGTTAGGCTTATCGTCACCATCAGGATTTCCAATTTGAGCCTGTAAGTAGTCTTTTTTGTCGTTATAGTAGTTGTGTACCCCATCCCAGAATGCCCATTGCATATCCGTATCAATGTTCATTTTGATCACACCGTAGCCTATTGCCTCACGGATTTCTTCGCGAGATGATCCGCTACCGCCGTGGAAGACAAATTTGATTGGCTTATCGCCAGTACTGTGCTTCTCTTTTACGAAAGCTTGTGAGTCTCTTAATATAGTAGGCGTTAAGGTTACGTTGCCTGGACGATAAACACCGTGCACATTTCCAAAAGCAGCTGCAACTGTAAAGTGGTCAGAAACCTTTTTCAAAGTTTCGTAAGCATAGTTTACTTCTTCTGGTTGGGTATACAACTTAGAAGTGTCAATATCAGAATTGTCAACGCCGTCTTCTTCACCACCAGTTACACCCAATTCAATTTCCAAACCCATACCGAGCTTGTCCATTCGTCCTAGGTACTCTGCGCAAGTGGTTATGTTCTCTTCAATCGGATCTTCAGACATGTCTATCATGTGTGAACTAAATAGCGCGTGACCAGTAGATTTAAAATGTGCCTCACTCGCATCAATCATTCCACTAACCCAAGGCAACAATTTTTTTGCAGCGTGATCGGTGTGTAGTATTACAGGAACACCGTAGTACTTAGCGATGTTGTGTACGTGCAACGCACCAGAGATCGCACCAGCAATCGCTGCTTGCTCATTTTCATTACTCAAACTTTTACCACCAAAAAATTTCGCTCCACCGTTCGAAAACTGAATCATCACTGGTGAGTTTACCGCTTTGGCCGTTTCTAAAACTGCATTCACCGAGTTAGTTCCAATCACGTTGACCGCGGGCATAGCAAATTGCTCTTCTTGAGCGTATTGTAATAAGTCTTTACAAGCATTTCCGGTTACAACTCCGGCTCCAAATTTTTCAATAATTGCTGACATAAGTTTTGTTGATTTGAGCGCCAAAGATAGCAATCGCTCAACGTTTTAGGGTCAGTATTGCTTGACTAATACTGTTTGATTGGCTAACGAACATTTGCTTTGTGGATATAGTTTTTGCTTGTTTTGGGCGTGCCCCAATTTCCTCAAGTCCTGCTTGTTGGTCAGGGGACCAACAAGGGACTTGAGGAAATTGGGTCGGGCTTTCGGGGCTCGCTCTGTTCTGTTTTGTACGCGCAAAATGCTTCTAGCTCCAAGGAGCTAAGCATTATGGCTACAAAACAACAGGAGCTCAGGCAAACCCCTCTATCCCTCACGCTTCAGACTCGCAGTCATTTCGAGCGAAGCCGAGAAATCTGTGTACTCGTTTGAATTCCGCACTGCTCCTTTTTGGCAAAGTTCGAATAACTCTTTCCAATCTTGTTGGTCCCCATATGGTGCGAGCGTACCCGCTCTTTCCGTACCAAACCTTCAC
>CAZZIZ010000103.1:8949-12339 GCA_964654535.1 uncultured Chitinophagales bacterium | reverse complement strand
TGAAAGAATCCAACATAACCCTAGTCCTCGGCGCATCAACCAAACCAGATCGCTACTCCTACCTAGCAGCAGAGAGACTCAACAAGCACAACCACGAGATAATCCTCGTAGGTCGCTCCGACGGACAAGTAGCAGGAGCGGACATCCTAGAGGAGATTCCAAAGGGGATAGCCATCGACACCGTAACCATCTACCTAGGAGCGGACAACCAAAAAGGATACTACAACCAGCTAGTAGCCCTCAAACCTCGCCGAGTCATCTTCAATCCCGGTGCAGAAAACCCTGAGTTTGAGGCATTACTGAGGGATGCAGGGATAGGAGTCGAAGTAATACGTGCCTGTACCTTGGTGATGTTATCCACCAATCAGTACTAAATACCATTCGATAAAGTATGTATTCATTGGTAAATTAGCAGACAGTGCTACAACGTCTCAGTATAAAGAACTACGCCATTATCGACGAGTTGGAAATTGACTTTTCCGACAAGCTCAATATTATAACTGGCGAGACTGGAGCGGGTAAATCCATCGTGCTAGGAGCCATTGAGCTCATTCTAGGTAAACGCGCTGGAAGCAATATCCTCAACGATGCAGAAAAGAAGTGCGTCATTGAAGCCACCTTTGATGTCAGCCGACACAATCTAAAAGATTTCTTTGCTGAGCACGATTTGGATTACGAAAAGGAAACCCTGGTTCGCCGCGAAATTCATAGCTCCGGAAAATCCCGAGCTTTTGTAAATGACACGCCAGTAACTTTAATCGTTATTCGTGAACTGAGTCGACACTTGGTTAATCTTATCGCGCAGCACCAAACCCTTTATCTAAACAATCCGCCTTATCAAATGTCTATCGTCGATTTGCTTGCGCAAATCGAAAAGGATGTTTTGAATTTCGGCAAGATTTTCAAAAAGTACTCGGCTAAGAAAATCGCTCTTGAAGAGAAGCGAGCAGAAAACTTGCGCTTAATGAGCGAAGCCGATTTCATTATTTTCCAATTGGAAGAACTTGAAAAAGCTGACTTAGTCGATATAGAAGAAGTACCTAAGTTGGAAACCGAACTAAAGGTCTTGGAGAACGCTGAAGCTATAGGTGTTGCCTTGAACGCTATAGACGCTCAATTGCACGAAGATGAAATGGCGGTCTTAACGCGCGTTTACGCCTTTAAAAATATGCTGGCGAAGTTCAGCGCCATAGACCCTAAGATTGTAGAGATTCAAAAACGATTTGAGTCCGTGCTCATCGAGTTAGAAGATATCAGCACAGAAATGCAAGGGCTCAATGAGAGTATTGAAACCAATCCAATGCGCTTGGTAGAAGTGCAAGAGCGTTTCGATATGATCAATCGTCTCTTAAAGAAACATCAGGTTGACGAGGTAGAAGGTCTTATGACCATGCGCGAAGAGTTGCAAATGAAGCGCAACTTAACCGACAACAGCGAAGAGGACTTGAAGGAAATGGAAATGGAGCTAAACGGACTGCGCAATAAGCTGGTGCAGCAAGGCGATTACTTACGTCTGAAAAGACAAGAAGCCATTCCTCACTTCAACGCTTTGGTAAAAGAACGCCTCGGCATTCTTGGATTAAAAAACGCACGCTTCGACGTGCAATTAGATCAGCTCGAAGTTTACAATACAACTGGAAAAGATCAAGCGCACTTTTTGTTCTCAGCAAACCCTGGGAGTGACATGGTGCCCCTGAAGTCCGTTGCTTCCGGTGGTGAACTCTCGCGATTGATGTTGAGTGTGCAGTCTTTGCTAGCAGGAGTACTCGAACTACCAACTATGATCTTCGATGAGATTGACAATGGTATTTCTGGCGAGGTAGCCAATAAAGTTGGTGTCCTTTTAGAAGACTTAGCCGAATCACATCAACTCATAGTAATCACCCACCTACCGCAAATCGCCTCCAAAGGTGATGCGCACTTCTTAGTGCGCAAAGAACTCAATGCAGGCAAGACGGTTAGTCGTATGCATCGCCTAACCGAGAAAGAGCGCGTTACCGAGATAGCTAAAATGCTCTCAGGCGAAAGACCTGGCGAGAATGCGTTAGCGAATGCCAAGGAGTTACTCGCAGAGTAAAAGCCTCTTAAATGTCCTACAATTCCTATGAGACCGAACGTCTATTCCTGCGTCCTACTGCCTTGGAAGATGCACCTTTCGTACTGGAATTACTAAATACCCCGAAGTGGATTAAGAACATTGGTAAGCGTGATGTAAATACGGTTGAAGAAGCGGAAGAATATATTAGGCAGAAAATGACCCCTCAGCTGGAGCGATTGGGCTATTCAAACTATACCATCACAAGAAAGTCAGATGGCGCAAAAGTCGGAAGCTGCGGTCTTTACGATCGGGAAGGACTTCCTGGAGTTGATATTGGTTTTGCGCTGCTCCCGCAGTACGAAAGACAAGGATATGGTTTCGAAGCAGCCAGTAGAGTGATGCAAGCAGGGCTCGAAGACTTCGACCTAAAGATCATTCAAGGTATTACGAACAAAGAAAATATCGCTTCACAGAAATTGCTCGAAAAAATTGGATTGACTTTTCACAAGTGCATAACCTTGCCTGATGAGGACGAGGAGATAATGTTGTTTCGCTGTACTATTTAATTTCCAAGTCATCAAGAAACGCAATCAGTTTCTCCTTCTCCGCTGGGAAGGGCGTCTTCGTCGATACGACTTTTCCTTCCGGATCTACCAAAATGAAACGCGGAATCCCCTTTATTCCATAAGCTTTAACAAAATCCGAGTCAAAGCTTTTGTCTGAGATGACATGAACACCGCTTAGTTTATTTTCGGTTACGTAATCTCTCCAATCAGCAATGTTCTCTTGTTTGTCTACCGCAACATTTACGAAGGCGATATCTTTTCCTTCATAAGCCGCCTCGATTTCTCGCTGAAAAGGAATTTGTGCCTTGCACGGCGCGCACCAGCTCGCCCAAACTTTTATCAGAACGTACTTCCCCAAAAAGTCTTTTAACTCCGTGGTCTCGCCATTCACATTTTCAAATGCAAATCCCGGTGACGGTTCTCCTACTTGAACTGGGATAGAATGTTTTTGTGTTTCTACACTTTTAGAAACAGCTGATTTTTTGTTGCACGCGGATAAGAAACCAATTAGGCATAATGCGATTATAAAATTCTTCATTCGTTCAAGGTATTCGAAAGTTCTTAAGCTAAAAAGGTCGTTCACATTAAAAAAGGTTAAGCGAAAATCAAGACTTAAAACTTTAGTTTACAAACTTCTGATTTCCAGTGACACCGACCTCACCCTGTCTATCTTAACAACCTTATAAATCCTGTTCAGTCCTGCGGAGTAGCACATTGGAAAAGGATATTTGAAAGAAATCAAGTAAATCCCATAATCCTGTAAATCCTGATTCAGACAAAAACGCC
>CAZZIZ010000103.1:0-8849 GCA_964654535.1 uncultured Chitinophagales bacterium | reverse complement strand
ACCATCCTGTAAATCCTGGGCATCATGATTCAGACAAAAAAGAAAGCCCCGTTGTTTCCAACGAGGCTCCTAAATATTTTATGTAAGTCAGAACTAGTCTGTCCCTTCAACAAGAACCACTACGTTATTGTTAAGTACTTCTACAAAGCCACTAGCAATAACATAACTCTCATCGTCGCCTCCGCCAAGCAAACGCACGTTTCCAGGGCCAAGTGCAGCGATAAGTGGAGCGTGACCCGTTAGTACTTCAAATCCACCTTCCACACCCGGCAAAATTACGCCGCGCACTTCACCAGTGAAGATTACTTTTTCAGGACTAAGAATTTCTAAGTTGACCATTTGTCTTATTTGCTTTCAGCAAGCATTTTTTCTCCTTTCGCAATTGCTTCGTCGATGTTACCCACCAAGTTGAAGGCCGCCTCAGGATACTGATCTACCTCACCGTCCATAATCATATTGAATCCGCGAATCGTTTCTTCGATTGGAACCAACACACCTTTCAAACCAGTAAACTGCTCCGCTACGTGGAACGGTTGTGATAAGAAACGTTGTACACGCCTTGCACGGTTTACAACCAGTTTATCCTCTTCAGACAACTCGTCCAAACCAAGAATCGCGATAATATCTTGAAGTTCATTGTAACGCTGTAAAATTTGCTTCACACGTTGAGCAGTATTGTAGTGCTCGTCTCCCAAAATTTCAGGAGTCAAAATTCTTGATGTAGAAGCCAATGGATCCACAGCAGGGTAGATACCCAAAGAAGCAAGCTTACGACTAAGAGCCGTTGTTGCATCCAAGTGAGCAAATGTTGTTGCTGGTGCTGGATCGGTGTAATCATCCGCAGGTACGTAAACCGCCTGAACCGAAGTAATCGATCCACGCTTAGTTGAAGTAATACGCTCCTGCATCAGTCCCATCTCTGTTGCTAGCGTCGGTTGGTAACCAACGGCAGAAGGCATACGACCTAGTAAGGCAGATACCTCAGAACCCGCTTGTGTGAAACGGAAAATATTATCTACGAAGAAAAGTATATCACGACCAGCGCCAGTTCCATCACCATCACGGAAGTACTCCGCAACTGTCAATCCACTCAAGGCAACACGCGCACGTGCTCCAGGTGGTTCGTTCATCTGACCAAAAACCAAAGTTGCTTTTGAATCTTTCAAAGCGTTTTGGTCAACCTTGCTCAAATCCCAGCCACCTTCTTCCATCGAGTGCAAGAATTCGTCGCCGTACTTGATTACATCAGACTCCAAGAACTCACGAAGTAAATCGTTTCCTTCACGAGTACGCTCACCCACACCAGCGAAAACCGAAAGTCCTTCATATGCTTTGGCAATGTTGTTTACCAATTCCATAATCAAAACCGTCTTACCTACACCGGCACCTCCGAAGAGACCAATCTTTCCACCCTTAGAGTAAGGCTCAATCAAATCGATAACCTTAATTCCTGTGAAAAGAACTTCTTGCGAAGTACTCAAATCCTCAAAGCGAGGTGGCTTCTGGTGAATTGCGCGACCTGCGCTATCAGGCAGTGCGCCTATTCCATCAATCGCTTCCCCAACCACGTTGAGCAGTCGACCTTTAATCTCATCTCCAATTGGCATCTTAATCGGCGCACCAGTATCGGTAACTGCCATTCCTCTTACCAAGCCGTCGGTGGAGTCCATACTGATCGTACGCACAGAATCTTCCCCCAAGTGCAGCTGGCACTCTAAGATCAATTTAGTACCGTCTGGTCTAGTAATTTCAAGCGCATTCAGGATGTCTGGTAAGCCAGCTCCTTCACCAGCGAAGCTCACATCCACTACCGCCCCAATTACTTGTTTGATCTTTCCTTGATTTGCCATATTTCTTCTTAAAAGTGTCTATTTTAATAGAAGTGTTTCCAGAATTCAGTTACCCCAGATTTTTCGAGCGCAAAAATACGATATACATGGTGTTCTACAAACTCCTCGTTTTAAGTATAATTAGGCAGGTTATGACCATATCCACCACCCTGAAACCCTTATTTGGAGCCATTTTTGCTGTGTTTACTGTGGAACACTCACTATTACAGCCCATGAGAATTATCAAAATCTTGATTCCTCTGGTATTCCTCTTGTCCACTGGGTCGATTTCGGCACAGAAGAAGATTATCGAGAAGGGAGATAAGCACTTCGCCAACCTGAATTATCCCCAGGCACTGGAGTACTACAAGCAAGCTTTCAACAAGCGTAAAAAGAAGAAAAACCCAGAATTGTTCAAGCGATTGGCGGATACCTACCGTATTCAGCGCGATTGGGGCAAAGCTGAGTTCTACTACGAGAAAGCGCTTCAATACAGCAGAAAGGACGACGCTGATATGATTTTGAACTACGTTCATTCATTGATGAACAATCAAAAGCACTCTTTCGCTCTTAGCTGGCTGGACAAATATCACGAATTACGTCCTTCCGACACTAGAATCGATCGAATGATGGATTGGTGTATGGATTACGATGTCTTGAGTCAGGGAGAAGAAGGCTATCAAATGATGCCCGTTCCTTTCAATTCAACTGGCTCGGACTTTTCACCAGTGTACTATAAAGATCAATTGATCTTCTCGTCAAGTCGAAACGACCCTTTCGCAGGAAAGGATGATCGCACTGGAGAGAGTTTCGTTCAGTTGTATTCTGTGGAAGAAACCAACGGTGTTTGGTCGAGAGTGACTAAGCTACCCGGCAGAGTTCGAACAAAGTTTAATGAAGGCACGGCGTCTTTCAGCCCAGACGGCAGAGAGATGTTTTATACTCGAAACGAAGTTCAGCGCGATTACGGTAACGGTAAAGTTGCCGTTCTAAAAATGTATCGTGCTGTCATGGACAAAAGTTCTTGGGTAGAAATCGAAGAACTACCATTCAATGCAAGTGAACAAGCAAGCTACTCAGTTGGTCAACCTACAGTTTCTGCAGATGGCAAATTTTTATTCTTTACTTCAGATATGCCTGGTGGCTTCGGCGGTAAGGACTTATACGTTGTAGAACGCTACGGACTTACAAGGTGGAGCAAGCCTGTAAACCTTGGACCTAACGTAAATACTGAAGGCGACGAAATGTTCCCTTTTATTCACGCCGATGGAAGTCTTTACTTCTCAACCAATGGACATGGTGGTTTTGGTGGACTAGATGTCTTCTATTCAGCGCAAATTAATGGAGAGTGGGTCAATGCAAAAAATGCTGGCTTACCAATAAATAGCTCGAAAGACGATTTTGGAATTGTCTTCGACGAAAAGAAAAACTACGGATTCATTTCTTCAAATCGCTATGGTGGTATGGGTGGAGACGATATCTATCAATTCAAAAACTTGAACCCGAATCGCAATACTTTAGTAAACAAGCAACTAGTTTCAACCGGCGACAACGGAGGCAACTTCGTCTCGGAAGATGAGTTAGGATATAATGCTCCTGAGTACGATTTCGACGAAGAAGCAGAATCTTCAATGGATGATAGCAAAAGCCTAACCGCTGTGCTTATTGGCCAGGTGCTAGATAGCACAGGAAACAATCCAATTGCCAATGCAGAAGTCGAGATGGAAGATTTAGTAACAGGTAGCAAAGAAGTTTACTTTACCGAAATAGATGGTCACTTTTATTTCCAATTAGAAATGGGCAGCGAGTACCGTCTTCGTTACAAGGAAAATCGAATGGTGTACGACGAGCAAATCATTATGGCTGAAGGTTCTGATCAAAAAATTGTCAATGTTGAGTTACGCAAAAATGGCGATGGCTTCTTGTTAGAAGAAGAAGAGCCAATAATTGCAATGGAAGAAGTATTGCAACCGCGTGTAACTGTCGATACATTCTCTTTTAGTTCACCTGAAGTTATTCGAGATACATTCCGAACCGAGCAAAAGAGCTATGCGCGTACTTACAAAGACGACATGGATTCAACTGCGAAGAACGATGTGCTCTATCAAAAACTAACCTTCAAAGTTCAAATTGGTGCGTTCCGTGCAGCGAGCCCGCCGAGCGATAACTACTTGGCGAAAGCCAAGGATATAGTTGAAAAAGAACACACCAATACTGGCTTCATTCGTTTTGTAACCAAGAGCGCGTTTTCTGATCTTTACGAAGCAGAAAACTACTTGGAGTACATCATCAAAACTCTTGGATATGGAGATTCATACGTTGTGCCTTACCTTAACGGAAGTCGTCTAGATATGAACCCCGAAGAAGCAATTCAATACGTTAAATAAGAAACCACTACTTAATGATATAGGCCCTGCACTTTTATGAAGTGCGGGGCTTTTTTATGTCCGCTGATTTGGGCAGCAACAGGCTATCCACTTGTACTCGGCACGTCTGCTGATTGTTCAGCATAGTCGCGGGTGCGTATTCCCTAGACGGTCATCCACCCCCGCTCCTTGCTTCACGAAGCAGCAGCCGCACCTCATACCGCTTCTATCCTGGCTGCGGTATCCCTAAAACCAGAAAGTCATTTAAATCCCAAAAGTCATTCTGAGCCTGTCGAAGAATCTCCCGGTCTCAAAGCGAGCGCAGCGATGCAAGGGAAAAGAACATCAAAACGCTATGCCCGCGCCCTAAGCCCTTTTGTCATTTCAAACGCAGTGAGATAATCTTACGTCTTGCTCATCACGCCAATTACGTAACGCAAGATTTCTCCCGATGGTCGAAATGACAAAGAGGACTTCGTAAATTACACTCCCGTTATTTCAAAAGCTTGGACACATCGATAAACAAATATGCTAAAGTCATCCTACCACTTGCGGTAGGTGAACTGTACACCTATAGCATCCCAGCAGAGCTAGAAAAAAAAGTCGCCATAGGCAAAAGAGTAGAAGTGCAATTCGGAAAATCAAAAATGTACGCAGCGGTAGTAGCTAGAATTTTCGAAGCAGAATCATTAGACTTTCATGCCAAGCCAATAAAAGCCGTGCTAGATGAATCACCCATCATACATCCAGAAAACCTAAACTTCTGGAAATGGATTTCGGACTACTACATGTGTACCATGGGCGAAGTTATGATTGCCGCGCTGCCATCCTTCTTCAAACTCTCCAGCGAATCCAAAATCTCACTAAACCCATTCTTCGAAGGAGACATTTCCCAACTAGACGACAACGAATATCTCTTAGTAGAAGCCCTACAAATTCAAGAGTTTTTGGACCTAGACGAGGTAAAGCGCATTCTTGATCGTAAGTCTGTTTACTTCATTATACGCTCGCTGATAGACAAAGGAGTCATCAACGTGCATGAAGAACTGAAGAAGCGTTACAAGCCAAAGAAAAAGAGCTTTGTACGACTTTCAAAAGCATATTTAAGTGATGAAAAACTAAACCAAGCCTTTGACGCTTTAAAGCGCGCGCAGAAGCAAGAAAACCTCCTGCTTGCCTATTTAGCCGAACAACCCAAAAGAGGAGACATCGGCAAGAAAGAATTGCTCACACGAGCCAATGCCTCCGACGCGCACCTAAAAGGCTTACGCGACAAAGGCATATTCGAAGTCATTCAAAAAGAAGTTGAGCGTCTACCCATTCTAAAAGGCGAAGAGCAATTAGAAGTTTTCGAACTGAGCGAAAACCAACAAGCAGCACTGGCAGAAATGCGCAGGCAACTAGAAAGGCAAAATGTCTTATTGCTGCACGGCATAACCAGTAGCGGAAAAACCCAATTATACATTGAAATCATTCAAGAGTATTTAGCCAAGGGAGAAACAGTTCTGTATCTCCTTCCTGAGATAGCCCTTACCGCGCAAATGATAAAGCGCTTGCGCAAAGTTTTTGGTAACAGCATAGGCGTCTACCACTCCAAGTTCAATGACCAAGAGCGTATTGAAATTTGGAACAAAGTCGTGAGCGGTCAATACAAAATAGTAGTCGGTCCGCGCTCCACTATGTTTTTACCTTTTCAATCACTCGGTTTGGTTATTGTAGACGAAGAACACGACCCTTCGTACAAACAGCAAGACCCCGCGCCTCGTTACAATGCCAGAGATGCTTCCATCTATTTAGCCTCACGCTTCGGAGCAAAGACCATTCTAGGTTCTGCAACGCCTTCCTTTGAAAGCTATTTCCGATCGCAACAAAAAAAATACGCTTACGTTTCCTTGCAAGAACGCTACGGAGGCATAGAACCTCCCGAAATATTTCTAGTCGACGTACGCGAAGCCGCGAAACGTAAAGAAATGCATGCCCATTTTAGCAATCACTTGGTGGAGGCTATCAAAGATACCTTGGACAAAGGTGAGCAAGTCATCCTCTTTAAAAATCGCCGAGGCTTTTCGCCTTACTTACTCTGCAACGAATGTGGTTTCATTCCACAATGCATCAACTGCGATGTGAGTCTCACTTATCACCGCTATGGTAACTCACTGAAGTGTCATTACTGTGGCTACCAAAAAGAAATGATGCCCGCTTGTCCCGATTGCAATACGCCAGGACTTAGACTCGCTGGCTTTGGAACAGAAAAGATAGAAGACGAAATACAAATACTCTTTCCCGAAGCAGTTGTCGCGCGCTTGGATTTAGAAACCGCAAGAACCAAAACGGGTTATATCAAAATCATTCAAAACTTCGAAGAAGGTAAAACCGATATTCTGGTCGGCACCCAAATCGTAACCAAAGGTTTGGATTTTGAAAACGTAGGCCTGGTTGGAGTCTTAAGCGCCGACCAATTGTTTTTCTATCCCGACTTCCGAGCACTAGAAAGAGCTTTCCAACTAATGATACAAGTTAGTGGTCGCGCTGGTCGAAGAAAGAAACGGGGTAGGGTCTACATTCAAACCACAGACGTTGAGCATCCACTCTTCCAACACGTTTTGCAATCAGACTTTAAATCATTTTACAATACCGAGATAAGTGACCGCGAGCATTGGGCTTTTCCGCCGATGACTAGACTCGTGCAAATAGTCTTAAAACATCGTGACCAAGAAATGCTAAACCAAGCCAGCTTTTGGATGGGCAAGAGTCTGGAGCAGGTACTTAAAAAAGTTGTTGTTCTAGGCCCAACGGTTCCGCCCGTAGCGCGTGTACGCAACTATTACATCCGTACACTTATGATTAAAACCGCACCTCGGAGCGCCGAATCGTTGGCAGAACTTAAGCAGGGTGTACACTATGTCATTGCAGAAATGCGTAAACACAAAGCTTACCGCGCCATCATTGCTCAATTAGACGTAGATCCGTACTAAATGGGACGCTTCGATAACATACAAGCTCAACTTCAAAACTTAACTACTTATAAGTGGGGAAGAAAGCAAAGTGACGACTGGGACAAAAAGACCAGGTTCATTTATAAGCAATGGCGCTACGAAAGAATGGAAGAAACTTTACAAGAGCTTTTTCCTGGAGATAACGCCGCTAAAAACTACGCGCGAGCACGCTGGTACAACTTCTGGTCGGCTATGTCGGTAGAGGCAATTTTTGGAGAGTCGGATAGAGTAGTTCCCGCCGAAAACCAAAAAGACCGATTGAAAGACTTCTTTATAGACGGAATCCCTTTTGACCACAAAACCACTGTCTTTCCTTATGCTTTCGATCAACCGGTACATGTTGCCAGAGAGTCGCCTATAGACTTGATTACTTGGCTCTATAAAAACCAAAGTCAGCAAGGGCGTATGCATTGGGACAACCGTCTCTTTTTAGTAATGCACAATCGACGTGGAGACAACTGGAAATTGAAAGGCAGAATAAATTGGTTACAAGGATTGATTCACCAATATTTGCGGGACTTTAAAAAAGAACAACTCACAGAAATAAAAGCGCCGAATGGAGCAAGCGTCTTGAGCGATGTCTTGTGGTGTGTAGCAGAAGAATGAATTACATCGGCTCAAAATATCGATTGTCAGAATTTATAATTCAGCAAATTAAAAAAACTGCTGGAAACATAAACGGAATGCATTATGCGGAGTTGTTTGCAGGTACAGGCATCATAGCGCGAAAACTTAAAGCAGAGCTGGGCAGTGTAACCGTAAACGACTTGGAGTATTATAGCTATGTGCTTTTAAAAAACCACGTAGCCAACAAACGAAGCTTCAAGTATCAAGAACGCCTGGACACTTTGAACAAGCTAAAAGGCAGACCGGGTTTCATTTACAAGAACTATTGCCGTGGTGGTGGAACCGACCGCCAGTACTTCTCAGATGAAAACGGTTTGAAAATAGACGCTGCACGTAAGTGCATCGAGAACTGGAAAAGCAAAGGACTAATTAAAAACGACGAGTACTATTTCTATCTCGCCAGCTTAATTCAGTCCGCCGATAAAGTCGCTAATACCGCAGCGGTGTATGGAGCCTATTTAAAGCAGGTAAAAAAGACCGCGCAAAAAACAATGATCATTGAGCCGGCGCTTTTTGAAAAGACCAGCGCTAAAGTAAAAGTGTATCAAGAAGACGCCAATGAGCTAATCAAAAAGTGCAGCGGCGATATTCTCTACCTCGATCCGCCCTACAACGCCCGCCAGTACGGCGCCAACTACCATATGCTCAATACCATTGCCGAATACAAAAAGTTCGAGCCAAAAGGAAAGACCGGTCTACCAGATTACAACCGCTCCGCCTATTGCAGCAAGAGTACTGTAGCTGATTCTTTAGAGCATTTAATTTCAGAAGCCGACTTCGAGTTTATCTTTTTGAGTTACAACAATGAGGGATTGCTTTCTATTGCAGAAGTAAAGAAGATTTTTAAGCAGTTTGGTAAGTATAGATTAGCCAAGAAGAAATACAGTCGCTTCAAAGCGGATAAGACTGCCAATCGCAATCATAAGGCGAATTCTACGGAGGAGTATTTGCATGTACTAACAAAAGCTTAGCAGGCAGTTATGGCGCGAGATTCACCTCGTGTCTAGCTTTAGCACGAGGTTTACCGAGTC
>CAZZIZ010000102.1:4288-12389 GCA_964654535.1 uncultured Chitinophagales bacterium | reverse complement strand
TAGTGAAGCAAGGAGCGGGGGTGGATGACCGTCTAGGGAATACGCAACCGCGACTATGCTGAACATTTTCTAGACACGCCGAATTTGAGCGGATAGCCTGTTGCTGCCCACATAAGTCGGCAAAACCAAATACTAGGAACTAGTCAAAAACCTAGAACCAATATTGGACAAAATCGTAAACAGGAAACTACTCGCAATAACTACAACGAAGTATTCAAAACCGAACGAGTACTTCGCGGGAATAATTTTATAATAGAAGGCGAGCATAATGGCCAGGCTTAGGAAAATTCCGACTACGGATATGCCGGGGTTTAGCTGATGTCCTTTTACGGCTGCATAGGCGATGGGAAACAAAACGGCCAGTCCGGTGAAGGCCATCTTGCCCATATCAAAAATGGTATCGAATGGATTAAAGGCGATAGCTAATCCTATCATTGCAAAAGCGCAAACCGCTAACCTACCGACGCGAACTTCCTTTTTAAGGGAAAGTTTCTTCTTGCTTATAGGTAAATAAAAATCTCTGGTTACCATAGTGCCGAGCGCTAAGAGTTGCGAATCTAATGTTGACATAAAGGCTGCAATTGCTCCGACCATAACCAAGGAAGAGAAGAGCTCTCCAGCATGTTGCGACAACATCATGGGCAATATTTGATCTGCTTCTTTTCCTACTAGTTCGGGAAAACTGATATGCCCCCAGACACCTATCATAACTGGTAGAATGGAAATAAACAGTGGCATGACGCTGTACATCAAGATAGAATTATTGAGTGTCTTGATATCCTTAGAAACGTAGAAGCGCATAAACAACTGCGGGAACATGGGGACGCAAAAAATCCAGAAGAATAAAAAGCTGAACCATTTCTGGGGACTATAATGGTCATTGACTCCTTCGACCGTAAAGGCGTCCGGGACAATGCTGATGGCAGTTTCATTGGCTACCTGCATGCCACCTAACGAATAACCTACCAGAAAAACTCCAAGCAACATAAAAAAAATCATTAGTACGCCTTGCTTCAGGTCCGTCTTTGCTACGCTCTGCATACCGCCAATCAATACGTAGACTATGGTTACTATGCTCAGAGCGACAATTCCTATGTTGTAGCTTACTTGCCCATCGGTTAATTGCTCAAGTATCAATCCACCACCAACAATTTGTAGCGCTAAATAAGGCAAAGTGAAAACAATCATCACCGCCGAGAAAATATAACCGAGAGATCGACTATTGGTCTCTCCATAGATTAACTCGCTTGGAGTGATATAGTTTTTCCTTTTTCCCAAAGTCCATATACGCGGCCCTAACATGAAAAATGCCGCACTTGCGAGCGCCGTTCCCAAGGCCATAATGACATATACGCTATAACCTATGCGATAGCCTTCTCCTGCAAAACCTAAAAAATAAAATGCACTAAAATTTGTCGCGAGTATGGTAAAGAACAAGGGTATGGTACCGAGATTTCTTCCAGCCAGAAAATAAGCTTCAGGCGTATCGTTCTTAAGACGTCTGCCAAACAGGCTTGCCCAAAAGGTGAATCCCAGATAGAGAAAAAGTATGAAATAGATCACCGTTTCAGTCTATTTGTTTGTCGACTATAGCTCAATAAAATGAACATATAAACTATGTAGACTAGAAGGTAGTAGCTTAACCAAGCTGGCAATCCCAAAATAGAAGGGAACAGTTCAAGCGGCAGAAAAAGATGGCCCAGCGATGCAATTATTACTAGGACAAATAGAATTGAAAATCTCGCGGGCATATTTGCTTTGTGAATTGAAGTGTAAAGATAAAAAGTCGACCTAAGAAAGCTTAGCTCAGAATTTGTAATTTAATACGTGAACTAGTCCTAAAACATCCCTTATGAATAATCAGTTAGCACTAAGTGTCGTGATTTTATTTTGTATTGCAAGCATATTTTCCTGTGCTCCAGGCGAAGTGGAAGTATATTTCCCAAGCGACTTCGTAAAGGATAATAAAGTAATTATAAACGGAGAACATAATCTTGTAGATCATGTTGGTGAGGGGACGCACTCTTTTATAAAAATTGCTGTCGGAGAGTTTAGCGTGGATGTGAATGGAAAAACAACGAAGCTCAAAACCTCAAAGGGCGGGCTGCTTAATCTCAATGAAGAAGAATATGTCATCTACCCCATTTTTTACACCAGCGATTTCCAAAAAGAAAATACTGGATTGTTTGTTCCCATCATTGTTGACTCTGTGGTTTACCTAAATAAAAACTCCGCCCTTTTAAAGCTGCCAGAAAATCAGCAAATGCCACTAATTCTAAAAGAAGCCTCCAAGCCCTATGATTCCAAACGAATCAAAAGGCAAAAAACTGGAGTGATTGGAAAAAAGGACTTCTTCGCGGAAAGAAGTTGGGAGCTTGGTATTATTGATGAGATTCCAGATGAAATAACTGTGTACGATAAAGAATCGGCCTTAAAAACCAAACTGATCGTAGCACCTTTGTTCCGAATACAAACAATGCTTTCTGATGACTACTGGAGTAAGGACTTGCGGGAATCGGCTCCAGTAAGTCCTTAGGTTTAGGCGTTCTTTTTACTTAGTATCTTAAAGTTTTCAAGGTCACAAAAACGGACTAAATGGCGCAAGCACACTACGACATCATTATAATCGGCGGAGGTTCAGCTGGTCTGGGCGCTTTGGGAATGGCCCAAGAATTTGGCTGGAAGCCTTTGATGATTGACAAAGACGAAAGCCACATTGGGGGCGATTGCCTAAACTTCGGCTGTGTTCCCAGTAAAGCGTTGATACATCTGGCCAAGCAGTTTCAGGGAGCCAAAAAAGCCGCTGGTTTTGGACTGGAAGTTTCGGGCAAGGCGGATATGAAAAAAATACTTGCTTACGTGCATTCCAAGCAAGCTGTTATACGCGCGCATGAAAGTGCAGATTATATACGTGGACAAGGCGTTGATCTGGAAATCGGTATGGCCTCTTTCGTAAATGAAGACACAATAGCAGTCGGCGATAAAAAATTTAGTGCCGATAGAATCCTGATTGCTACGGGTTCGCGCCCACGACACATTCCTTTTAAAGGAATCGAGCAGGTGAAAGTCTTTACCAATGAAAACCTCTTTTATGAAATGGAAGAATTACCAGAAAGATTACTGGTTGTTGGCGGCGGACCTATAGGATGTGAAATGGCTCAAACTTTTCAGCGCTTTGGTTCTGCGGTAACAATAATCGATATGGCGGAACGAATTCTGAGTAAAGAGCGCGCGGAGTACAGTGATATTCTTGCTGAGCAGTTGAAAAAAGAAGGAGTTACAATTCACAATAAAGCGAAGCTCCTGGAGTTTTCTAGTGCGAACAGCGCTAAAGTAGAAATAGCAGATCAGGGAACTAAAGAGATAAAATTTGACGCAGTGCTTATGGCCATTGGGAGAGTCTTGAACCTCGAAGACTTAGACCTAGCTAAGGGAGGAATTGAAACTACCGAACGCGGAAAATTAATACTGGACGACTACCTACGCACCAGCAACCAAAAGGTATTCGCTTCTGGAGATGCTGCGGGTATGTATCAGTTTTCACACGGAGCTGAGTTGCATACCAAGCTTCTAAAAGAAAACTTTCAAACTAATTTTTCTAAAGAACATAATTCGGAGTTTCTTTCTTGGGTTACTTTCACTCAACCGGAGATTGCAACTTTTGGGCATACCGAAAAATACTTGCAAGACAACAACATTGAATATTGGAGACAAGATCAAGATTTTTCAAAGGACGACCGAGCTATTGTAGATGAATACGGCTACGGCCGAATCACGCTGTTCTTAACGCCCAAAACGTTTTGGAACAAGAAGCGAAAGATAATTGGTGGTTCTATAATCGCACCCAATGCGGGTGAATTGATGCAAGAGTTGACCCTGGCTATGGAAACAGAATTGCCAATAGAGGCTATCTATGAAAAACTATACGCCTACCCTGTTGCAAGCAGAATCAATCAGCAAACTGTAATGGGGGTGATTAAGTACGACGAGGAGAATTAGAAGAATCAATTCTTGGCATATTCAAAAATGGAATACGAAAATGCGACCTCAAATGAGTTGGAACGTTGTGAGACCGGCAAATGCTCTGAAGCAATAATATCATTAAGGCCTTGAACATATCTCAAACTAAGTGCGCCGCGGTATTGAAATTTATACGTAGCACCCATTGCCGCTCTAAGATCGACTTTACTATAAATTTCGTGAAAGCCCTCCCAAGCCGAGGTGTGTATGTAAGTGTTGTACATTAAGAAATTGAATTCGGGTCCTAGATCGAGAGAGAACCGATCAGCAAGTTTGTATTTAAACCGGATGGGGACGGTTATATATTCAAATGTTTCCCAGTATTCCTTTCCACCGTAAGGCCTCAGTGTATATAAAATTTCGGGACCAAGGGAATAGCGCTCCTTTTCAAAATTCATGTAAAAACCTGCTTGAAATCCGAGTGAAGAAGGTGTTGAGTTGGCCTGATCAATGAACCCTTGAATCTCTTCAAACTGATTATCGGTTTGACCAACGGTTACATAATTTATTCCGCTGAAGTTGCCTCCCAGCGTTATTCCGAAATCAAACTGAGCACTGAGGCTAAGTGAAGAAAGGACCAATGCCGTGAATAGCAATGACCGTAGCGTGCAATTTCTCATAAGAGTGTTTAATTTGTTTAGATGATTCTTAAGAGTAGATTGTACTGCGCTATATGGAATTTTTCTTAACTAAGGACTTGTGACTGAAACAAAACGCAGATTTTCAAATGAATATTGCCAGGAGCCTGCTGAAAATTTGCGAAAGTCGATTGATTCCAAGAGTGGCAGCAGTCAAAAACAAATACGACAAGGACTTTTGAAACGCCATTTTTTTTATTAGGCTACAAGCGATCTAATCATCAAAATCGTAAATAGGTCTCCATTCCTTATTTGATTTAAAAACAATTCTTTACCTTATCGCAAGTCATTTCATTTCCCAGAGGATTTGGCTTAAGCACAACCACCTAATAATGAAGAACGCAAAGCTCTTTGGGGACGCCCTTGCCTATGTTTCCCATATTCAAAGCCGAATCTCCGATTCGGAAAAACTATTTCAAATTTCGGATCTCCCTAACCTTCAGTGGTATGAAGAGGTTTTTCCCGCAACGACTTATTATGTCTCCAACATAGGAGAGGCCAGATACTCATACTTAAGTTCAAACTTTAAGGAGTTTTTCGGAATAAGTGCAGAAGAAGGAACCTCAATGGATATGAGCACCTTCGTTCAAAAAGCATTTCATCCAGAAGACTTGAGTAAGGTGTTCCAGAATTTTGAATTGTTCAACGAATTCATAAAGTCTACTCCACTTGACAAAATTAAAGACCTGACTCACATAGGTTCCTTTAGAGTGTTGTCCGCCTCAGGCGAATACCGCAATGTTGTTGACCAGTCCATAGTAATCGAGTGTGGTGCAGATCAATCTATTAGTCAACTTTTTGGAGCAGTTTCTTTCACTCCACCAATGATGACAAACAAAACGCAATCGGTAGTAATAGACACGTCCAATGGAAAAGAGATAAAACGATTTGACCTCAGTCAACATCAGGCATCTCCCATTCTAACAGATAGGGAACTTCAAATCTTAAGACTTTTGGCGCTGGGATATAAAAACAAAGACGTGGCTGATAAGCTATTTATAAGCAAACACACCGTAGAAACACATCGTAAAAATATTATGAAAAAACTAGCCATATCAAATGCCACCGATCTTGTTTGGAAGGCGCTTGAGCTTAATGTGGTGGATTCTAAGGAGGATTTAGGACAAGGATAAAAAGCAGATTAGTCAATTTAAATCTCAAGTATACGATATAAATCAAGAGTATTTTGTAAATTACTAAAACGCGATTAGTTCAAACCCATCATTAATCCAACAAATGCAAAACATCCAATTCCCCATACGCTTCAAATTCAAAATCTCGACCCTAGCAAACGACTTCACAGCTACAGATGCAAATGGAACCAGCATTGCCTACGTGCGGCAAAAGATGTTCAAGTTTAAAGAAGACATCTCTGTCTATGCAGACGAAAGCAAAACACAGGTGGTTTATAGAATAAAAGCGGATCGATGGCTCGACTTTTCTGCAGCCTATAGTTTTTCCGATTCCTCTGGTAAGGAATTTGGCAAGATTGCGCGTAAAGGTTGGCGTTCAATCTGGAGAGCCAGTTATGATATTATCGATCAACACGAAAAAGTTCAGTACAGTATTACCGAAGAAAAAGCCTGGGTGAAAGTTATGGACTCACTATTCGGTGAAATCCCCATTATTGGTTTGTTCTCAGGTTACCTTTTCAATCCAACGTATCTACTTAAGAACAAAAATGAACAGTTAATTGTTAGACTAAAAAAACAGCCATCTTTTTGGGGAAGAGAATTTGAAATTGATAAAGTTGGAGAATTAGATGATGACGACGATGATAGAATTCTGCTGGGTTTAATGATGATGATTCTGTTGGAAAGACGAAGGGGCTAGCATTCCAAGTCAAGCCCAAGTATTACTCATCAGCAACACCCACTAGGTTAAACTCAAGAGCTTTCCAAACGATGTCCATTGGGCTCTTAATCCCCAATTTCTTTACTAGTCTTTTGCGATGGGTTTGAACTGTAAGCAAGGAAATACCAAGTTTAGTAGCCACATCCTTGTTCTTAAACCCCGCCGCCAGCAGACGGAGCACTTGAATTTCCCGCGACGTTAAAAGCGATCTAGCATCCTCGCTTTTTGGATTATAGTTTTCAAGTTGCTCACCATTAGATATATCCAATACTAATCCGGTAGCAGTTTCAAACGAAGAAACCAAAGGCGCGAGAGAAATGGCAGACAAACATTTCACGATTACATTATTGTCCCCATATTCCATAATAGTTGCGCGATCAACTATCTTTCTATACTCGCCATTTTTGTTTTTCAATCGGTAGCAGCGCATCAATTGTAGATCTTTCAATTTTTCAAAAGGCACTTTTTCTGCAAACAGATTAAACTTGTTCCACATTTCTAGTATGGTCAACAAATCATCGGGATGCACTGCCTGACCCATAAATTCAGCAGCGGGCATTTTAAGCGCTTCAACAGGGTCTACGCCAAAAATCGATTCAACACTTTTGCTGAAGTAGATAAAACTACCTGCAATAGAATCGGCGATGTAATAAAATGTTTCTGGAAAAAACTCCTCGTGAGCGTTCATATCCGGGAGTTCGCTCACGGCGACAATTTTGCTTGCAGAGCCAGAACTCTTTTGCACATGCGCAACAAATGCATGTATGTCAGTCAATTCTGACGTATCAGTTTGAGAATTCATAAGTGGTGGTTATGAAGCGTCTCGACTATCGAGACACCGCCATAATGTACTTTGAAATTTTAAATAAACCAAAAAATAAAATCAAACTTCATTGTGCAGATGCAGCGTTTATTTCAAAACCTTACCTTAAGCCCGATATGAACTTTAGAAAAGCAAAACGCAGGGATGTCCTCACCATTATGCAAATGATAGCAGACGATCCACTTGGTAAAACCAGAGAAGAACTAAGCAATCCCCTACCCGATTATTACTATCAAGCATTTGACACAATTTCGAAACAAGACAACCAAGAACTCATAGTTGTCGAGGATGAAGCCGGCAACATCATCGGCACCCTACAATTGTCTTTTTTACAGTATCTAAACCGCAAGGCAGGTCTTCGCCTGCTGGTAGAATCGGTGCGAGTCAAATCCGATCAGCGCGGAAAAGGAATTGGCAAAAAAATATTCGAGTGGGTAATCAAGAGGGGCAAAGAACGAAAGGCGCTGATTATTCAGTTAACTACAGACAGGAAGAGACCAGAGGCATTGCGCTTTTATGAGAGCCTAGGATTCGTCAACTCACATCACGGTATGAAATTGCACTTGTAAATTTTTTGGGCGTGCCCCCAAAACTTTCTGTCCAGCTTGTTGGTCAGGGGACCAACAAGAGACAGAAAGTTTTAGGGTCGGGCTGTCGGCAGTCGCTCTGTTCTGCAAAAAGCAAAAAGCCCATCTAGCTCCAAGGAGCTAAGGTCTTTTCTTGCTTTTTCCAACAGGAGCTTCAACAATGCCTCTATCCCTCACGC
>CAZZIZ010000102.1:0-4188 GCA_964654535.1 uncultured Chitinophagales bacterium | reverse complement strand
TTATGAGTAAATTAATAAGGCAAAACTCAAATTATGAAATACCTGCTCGTCTCCATATGCTTGTTACTCGGACTAAACGCCTTCGCCCAAAAACAAGCCTACTTTCCCGATAGCCATTGGGAAGAACGCTCGCCTAGAGAAATGGGCATAAACAATTCCAAACTAGAAACCGCAATAGACTCAATCGAATCCAACGAATATAGCGGCCCCCGCGATATGGAGGTTGCCATCTTAAAAGGATTCGCCCGCGAACCTTACCACGAAGTCCTCGGCCCCACAAAATTGCGCGGCGGACCTGCAGGTATGATTATTAAAGACGGTTACATAGTTGCTGAGTGGGGCGATGTAGATCGAGTAGACATGACTTTCTCCGTAACCAAAAGCTACCTGTCGACAGTTGCAGGCTTGGCACTAGATCGTGGCTTAATAAAATCAACCGAAGACAAACTGCATCAATATGTTTGGACCAATCACTTCGACGGGGCACATAATCAAAAAATAAACTGGGCACATTTACTAACCCAGTCCTCAGCCTGGTCGGGACAACTTTGGGGTGGCTACGACTGGCACGACAGACCACCAAAGGACGGGGATGTACAGGATTGGAAAAATGCCAAACCCGCCGAGCCAGGAACAGAAATGGAATACAACGATGTACGCGTAAACCTCCTGGCTTATAGCCTACTCCAAGTTTGGCGTAAACCATTACCGCAGGTACTCAAAGAAGAAGTTATGGATCCCATAGGCGCTTCCACCACTTGGCGTTGGTTTGGCTACGAAAATTCCTGGACCAATGTAGACGGTATTAAAATGCAATCTGTCAGCGGTGGTGGTCACTCCGGTGGGGGATTGTTCATCAGCACTAGAGACCACGCGCGTTTTGGATTACTCTTTCTAAACAATGGAAATTGGAACGGGCAACAAATCATAAGCGAATCTTGGATTGAAAAAGCAACCAGCTCCTCCCCTGCCAATAGTTCTTACGGATACATGTGGTGGTTGAACAAAGACGGAAAAGAAAACCGAATGAGCAATCTCAGTTCAGACGGATACTACGCCGCTGGATTTGGAGGCAACTACATTATAGTAGAACCCGAAGAAAACTTGGTCATTGTAATGAGATGGTGTGAGCCTTCGGAAGCGAATAGGATGCTTGGTTTGATTAAGGATGCGCTTTGATTCGTAAATATCCTTAGTGCCCATTTCGAATATTATCTAAAATGTACAGATATGTTCTTCGGTTCACATGCGTATGCACGGATGTCATTCTATTTAATCCTATTTTTCGTGAAACACTAGCTATGAAACGTTTCGCCTTTTGCCTTCTGACAATCTTATTGAGTGCTGCTGCGCTCAACGCCCAATGCGATAATTTTGAAATTGCATTTACCGATTTTAATTGCGATGAGGATTCGGGAGAATTTGTGCTCCTTTTCGACGTAAGTGCAATTGATCCACTCGCTACTATTACAATTACTGGAACAGGAATAGGAAACCCATTCCCGTTTGATTTAGGAGAGCTCACAGCGGGACCATACCCAGATGGGACAACAGTTCAATTAACCTTTACGGATGACCAGGGCTGTATTGTAAGCTGGAGTTCAGAAGGACCGGTAGCTTGTACACTGGGCGTATACCACTGCAGTGGAAATGATGGTTTTTCCGAAAATGGTTCAGTCGGTGACACCTGCACAGATCCGCATGGTGTTCAAGGTCAAATAAACTTCAACTGTGAATGTGACCCTTCGTTCGTTTTATCCTTCCCGCCTTTCCCTAGTTCAAGTCTCGGTTCGGCATTCGCCGATCGACTAACTGCAAAAGTTTCATTCGAAGGCTTTATGTTAAGCGATGGCACTATGCACACGCAACTGGTTGACAATGGACTGCTTCCACTTAGCCAACCTTTTGGCGGAGCTCCCTACTTCTATAATGGAACAGAAAGCATTTCAACTATTCCAGAAAATACTGTGGACTGGGTTCTTGTAGAATTCAGAAATCCCCTAGATATTAGCATTGTCGAACATCGTGAAGCAGCGCTGGTCAATAAATTTGGAGAAATTACTACAGTGGGTGGTCAATCTGGACTTGTCATTCCAGTAGCAGACAATCCAACCTTTAATCCACAATTCAGATTAGTTATAAGACATCCCGGACATTTAGCAATTGCACATAAGACACCAATTATCAACGATTCATCATCTTACTTTTCTGACGGAAATTACCTGAACTTCACTTATTCCCCAGATGCCATTTTCGGAGAAAATCAAATCGTAGCAAGCAATGGCACATTCCTTATGAGGGCCGGCGACTTCGACGATAACGGCACGATCAACTTTGGCGACTTTATCAATTGGTTGAGTTTGAACAATAACTTGAATACATATTCACCAGTTGATGTAGATGGGAATGGAACGGTGAACTTTGGCGATTTCATACTTTGGTTAAGCAATAATAATGCACTTGGTCATCAACCCATTTGGGAATAATCCAATCTTGGTTTTCCATCCATCTAGAATTTTTAGTTTGAAAAGTTTGTAGCTTCATTCAAATTCTCAAACAAAAAATCTAATAGATGCCCAACTACATCGATGGATACGTCTTTCCTATTCTACAAGAAAACCTAGACGCGTATAAATCCGCAGCCGAAAAGATTGCCGCAATTTGGAAAGAGCACGGCGCACTATCCTATTCAGAATATGTCAGCGACGGATTAGCAATGGATGGCATTCCTTCTTTTCACAGTTTGCTAGAGACCAAAGCAAATGAAACCGTAGTCTTCGGCTGGATTGTATTTGAGTCGCGCGAAGCGCGAGATCTCGCACACGAACGTGTTAGTGCTGATAAAAGAATGACCGCACTAGCGGCACCCTTAATGGACTCGTCAAGATTAATATTCGACGCCAGCAAAATGGTCTTCGGAGGTTTTCAATCCTTGATAAAGGTTTAAGTCACCACTTCCAACAAACAACCCGAATACCAGACATAACTCATACTGACTAGCCCCATAGCGTTGGAGGCATAACCAAAGAGCTTTAATTGCCCCAAGGAATATTGCTTACTCCCATAGATAACAAACAAGTCAAGCAACAACCATATCAAACCAAGACCAAGTAGACTTGCAAAAAAGGGATCCCCAAAAACGAAATACAACATCGCCACTTCTATAGCAATGAGAGAAATAATAAGCAACTTGGTTTTGAATATCCCGAGTATGGTCGCGGTCGTGGTTTTACCAACTAGTCTATCGGGTTCAATATCCATTACCTCTCCAATGAGATGAGACTGCCAAGCAAAGAAAGTCAAGTACAGAAATGCTTGCCAAGGCAGCTGCTCAGTTTGGTTCAATCCTATACTGAGCAATAAAATAATGAGATAACCAATTTGGCAAATCAATTCTAGCGGAGGCATACTACGTAAGCCGCGTCCTGGAAAGTTGTACAAGCCATTAATGATGACGAAAGCAAAGAGCAAGATCAAAAAATAGCTACCCATAAAATAGCAAAGCGGAATGGTACACAATGCTTGAACCAATACAATCCATTTCCAAAGTCCCGAAACTTGCGCCTTAGATCCTTT
Organism: uncultured Chitinophagales bacterium; assembly: GCA_964654535.1. Classification (GTDB taxonomy): domain Bacteria; phylum Bacteroidota; class Bacteroidia; order Chitinophagales; family UBA2359; genus CAZZIZ01. The sequence goes on along the minus strand of CAZZIZ010000102.1, from coordinate 612 downwards.
TGCACCGAAGAGATAAGTATCCTTGCGTGGATTAGCCCGATCCGCTTCGAAGTCTACGATATCGTTCCAAGCATAGACCATAAGATTTAGAGGAAAAGTGACATAGAATAGCCCAAACCAAAATGCGGGCTGCGACCACACTTCACTCATTTGTGAAGTAGGCAAGAGATAAATCCAAATCGTAGCAAACCAAAGTCCCGGACGAGAAGATTTTAAGAGGAATTGGAGGGTTTGGAGCATTGCTGAGATAAAGCTAAGCTAATTAGTTTTATCTCAGTCTGTTGTATAACTATAAGCGGAGGCTGTCCCGAAGGCCAGCTTCCGCCTTATATATTGTTATGTGCTTTTTCTAATTTCGTCCTGCAATTACTCCTCCGTCCGTATCCCAAATAGCACCTGTAACCCAAGAAGACTTTTCCGAAAGTAGGAATAAAATACTGTTGGCTATATCTTCAGGAGTACCGTTTCGACCAATAGGGTGAAATCCATTAAATCCTTTTAATGCTTCTTCTGCTTCTTCCTTACCTCCAAATACACCGTGGTATACAGGTGTATTTACAACTGCAGGTGAAACTGCGTTAACTCTAATATTATGGTCTGCTAATTCCATCG
>CAZZIZ010000101.1:10530-12417 GCA_964654535.1 uncultured Chitinophagales bacterium | reverse complement strand
GCATCGAGTGAATTAGTAGTAAAGCCCATTGGTCCTTGGATCAATGGGTTTTTTTTGTTTTTAAGGTATTATAATTCCTTGCGATTGACGCAGGCAATCGGCGTGGTTCCCTTCTTGAGAGGGGTTAGGGGAGTGTTAACGTCTGAAAATTTTGATTGTAAAATTGCTTTTTATTTGGGCGTGCCCCACTCACATCTAGTGCTGCGCACTAAGTTCGGGGTCGGGCTTTCGGCCGTCGCTCTGTTCTGCTGCCTGCACGCATCGCCCCTCCAGCACTTAGGTGCTGAGGGCTCGGCGTTTGTCAGCAACAGGAGCTCCACAAAGGCCTCTATCCCTCACGCGAAGAAGAGGCTATCACGCATTGCTTAAGCCTCAAAATGATGCTACCTTGAGTTAACAATGCCTTCTCTCTTACATAAAGTAAAATCCAAGATCAAGTTTGCAAGCAACGACTTGCTCTACACCTCGGGCATTAGAAAAAACAATCCCAAAAAGTATCGGAATGAAGCGATAATCTTGCTCTACCACGGAATCGACCAACGAGGTGAAATCGCTTATAATAGCCGATTTATAAGCCGAAATTATTTCGAAAAGCAAGTAGCCTATTTCGCAAAACACTTCAACCCAATAAGTCTCGATCAGTTTTACGCAAAAGATTACGACAAAAACAAACTCAATGTCTGCCTCACTTTCGACGATGGTTATCGCAATAACTTAAAGTATGCCATTCCCATTCTGGAAAAGTACAAAGTGCCAGCTACATTTTTTGTTACCGCTATTCGAAAACTAAAAAGCGATATACTTTGGGCAGATTATATAGACCTTGCATCGGCAAATTATTCTGCGTCAATTATTATTGCTAATGAGCAATTCGAAAAAAGAAATGCAAAGGAATATTATTCAGCGACTAATGGCGTTTCGTTAAAAGCCAAAGGACTTACTACTAACTACCAATGGAAGCAAGAAAGTATGTCACAACTCCCAGATGCGTTTAAAAAGCAAACTCAGTTTGCAGATTATTGGGAGCTCCTTAGCGATGATGAAATCGCTCAAATCGACCGACACGACTTGTTTTCCGTAGGAGCACACGGTACAGTTCACGACTCACTTGCGAATATTGATTTTGAGGCAGCGCAAAAAGATATTCTAGACTCCAAAGAATATTTAGAGTCTATTGTACAACGCGAAGTTACGGCTATGGCCTATCCTTTTGGTCATTACAATAAAGACATCGTGGACTATTGCAATTCTATCGGACTCAAGCAGCAATTGCTAATGGACTTTGCGAACCCGAATGATAAATCGAAAACAGCTTTGAGAAATCGTTTTGGAATGAATCCGTACATCTCTTGGAACAATCAACTTAGATGCTTACTAAATGGAAGCTATGTCTGAGGGTAGTAAGGATTGGCACGTAGTACCATTTGACGAAAGTAGAATTAAAACTTTGCAATCTTTGCACAAAGAAGTTAATGCTAAGTTCTATACTTTAGATGAGCTCAGTAAAAAGTACCAACGCTCCATTGCCTTTATGGCCGTCAATGATGCAGAGCAAGTGGTGGCGTTTCAAGGCCTTACTTTGTATAACTTCGACTCCCCTCAAGGCTCTATAGTCGGAGGGCAAAGCGGTGATTCTATGACGCTAGATGCGTACAGAGGGAAGGGAATCTTTACCACGCTGGCAAAAGCTTGTCACAATAAAGCTGCTGAAGATGGCCTTGCCTTCGTTTTTGGTTTTCCCAATCAGGCCTCTTACCCTATTTTTAAAAACAAACTCGACTGGCAGTTTGTCGAGCATTTGAATCTGTATGAATTTCCAGTTGGAGCGCTTCCTTTCGAACGCGTTTTTTCAAAGCTGCGTTTGAAAAGAACTTTTCTTTACCACAC
>CAZZIZ010000101.1:0-10430 GCA_964654535.1 uncultured Chitinophagales bacterium | reverse complement strand
AGAAAAGTAGTATTCCAATGCAGCCCCGATACTCCTTGGGATCGCTTTTTAGCAACACGCTACAAAGCCGCAAAGACGTTTCCAATTGGTTACTATCTCATCGACAAATCCATAGATATAGATGCAATCAAGTTTGGCGACGGCGACCTAGACACTTTTTAAGTATACGCACCTCGTTTCGACTTTCAGTCGAAATGCCTAAGCGGCGATTTTCAATCGCCAACGCCTTCTAGCAAAAGCGTCATCCAATACATCCCCTCCTGGGAAGGACGCCCGCGCAGCGGGGTGGGTAAACGTCCTCCAGCAAAAGCGTCCTCCAAACCGAACCGAAAAACCTCAATCACCACGAACATCCGCGTAAGGGATAGTAAGGATGCGAGCAAATGGCCTAGCGCTTTCCGCTGGCGGAAGATGCCGATAGACCATTTGCTCTTGCAGTACTCGTGTAGCGACTATTACAAAGGCTTACCGCCCTAGCGGTAGAAGCATTTGTGCTATAGGAGCCACTAGTACCGAAGCGAAAGCGGAGTCCTGGATAGCCCGGCACTTTGCGCCAGGCCTGTGTTTGGGCTGCAAAGGGATACGCCCAAAACACTTCAAACACTTTTATAACAGGGAGCTACGCATCTGCTTGATTGGTAATATTTTATGTGGTTTTGACTTGCCGCGTCCAAATTGGAAGTTAATCCAAAGGGGAGTGGTGCAAAATCTGTTTTCGGGGCATTTTTTTTGTTCTCACTCTATCGGCGGGAACTTAGGCGATAATATTTCAGCACTTAGGCGTGACTCGAATCGATTAATGATTTAATATCGAGTTGAAATATGAAAAGAACCCCCTTTTCAAAAGAAACGTAAATGCCAAACAGTCCTTATGTATTCATAAGGGCCATTATGGTCTGCATCTTTGTGATTATTGTGCAGTCCAATCAAAAGTCGCTTTATGCTCAATGTTCTGATCCGAACATTGTGGACCAGGTAATTAATTTTACTGCGGGACAGTGCGAGAACTTTGATTTTAGTGGCCTCAGCTCGGAGAATTCCGGACACGACTTTGGTGTACCTAACAACTATGTGGGTACAGATTACGATCTTCAGTTCGGATGGAATCCAACTCCCTTAAATTGCCAACCCGCTAACCAAGATGGAAACCAGTTTGCGCTATGGCAAACCAGCGGTGAAGACTACGTTTTTGAAATAGTTGTTCCTTCTGGCCAATCAACTTCCTTAGATGTTGTTGTTTCTAGTTCCGACGAACGTTTGTCGGTCTATTTACTCAACGATTGTTCTGCCAGTGATTGCTTTCTCGGCTTCGGTTGGGATAATGGTCAGCCTTCGGGCTCAGCTGAGGTTCCTTTGAGCAACGTGACCATTACTGCTGGAACATATTACCTCGTTGTAGATAATGGTGAGTTCCCGAATGATTGTTGCGGATTTCCTGATCACAACGGTTGGGTAGATTTTGATATCAGCATAAGCGCAGCAACCAATCCTATAGTTTCTGGACCGGGAACTGTCTGTGTTACAGCAGATCCTATTTCGCTAACTATGGGTTCACCGAGTGGAGGTACATACATATTGGCTACACACGATGCGAACTTGGGTTATTTCAATCCAGACGAAGTGGGCACGGCAACACTTTCTGGTGATGTACTTGATCCTACGGTTTTTGGTCCCGGCGATTATTTCCTGACTTATGCTTACGACATTAATGGAGAAGGTTGCCTTAGTTATGCTACCGATCCGGTTACCATATTGCCCGCGCCCTTAGTTTTAGATATAGATTATCATACTTGTGATGAAGATGATGATGGAGACGCGCTCTTTACCTTATCTGATATTGATGATTTGGTCGATGTAGATGGCGGTAACTCGGTTTCTTACTATGGGACTGAAGCCAATGCGGAAAGTGCATCGACTCCAATAAATACAGGATATGAATTTGGTGGTGGAATAATCTACGCTCGAGTCGAAGGCTCAAATGGTTGTTATACTGTTGCCGAGGTCAATCTTATAGTAGACCCTACTGCTTTTGCTAGCGACGCCGAATTGACAACCTGTGATGACGGCAGTGGTCTGCAGCTTTTCTCTCTTCCATTCGCCGAAGATGATATTGCTGGCTCACAAAACGATATCAATATTACTTATCACGCAAGTCAGTCTGACGCACAGTCCTATGATCCTGATTCAAATATTCCACCCGCAGTTGAGACTCCTTATGGTTCAAATGGTGAGGTGCTATACGCCAGGCTAGAAAATGATGCAGGATGTTTTGCAATATCTACTTTGACCTTAACAGTTTTCGATACACCTGTTGCCTCAAGTGAGGAGTATGTAGTATGTACTACTGGATCTGCAACAGAGTCCTTTGATTTAAATGCAATTGAAGCAGATATAGTTGGTGGGCAAACGGGCTTAATCGTTTCTTTTCACACTTTACTGAGTGAGGCCGGCGATGAAACTACGCCAAACCCTTTGTCAAGTCCCTACAACACGTCAGGTGATTTGGTTTTTGCGAGAGTTTCAAATAGTGATGGTTGTTTCGCGATATCGGAAATTAGTTTGACCGTTCGTGCGAATCCTACCGCTAATTTCCAAACGATGGAAGCTTGTGACGATGGAAATGGGAACGGAACATTTTATCTTCCTAACCTAAATGATTTGGTTGATCCTTCGACCATTCATAATGTTACATACCACTCCTCTTCAGGAGACGCGGCTAATGGAACCAATGCAGTAGACGACTATTATTACAGTTCGGGTGAAACGCTTCACTCTAGGGTAGAAACGGATGCGGGTTGTTTTACAACTTCAACCATATCCTTAATTATGAACGATTTGCCGTCAGTGAATGATGCTGAGCTGGCTGCTTGCGCAAATACCAACGGCACAGTTGACTTTTTGTTTAACGATGCCTTGAACGATATGATCGGAACTCAAACGAATTTGGATTTGTCATTTCACTTAACTCAAGCTAATGCTGATACTTATGATTCGAATTCGAACAATCCGCCAGCTTTAATTTCTCCTTTTACTTCGGTAGGTCAAACGGTCTATGTTAGAGTTTCATCTCCTGAAGGATGTGTGGTAATGGGTGAATTGACATTAACGGTTTATCCTACAATACCAGCCAACGATATTGAGTTAGCCCTTTGTACTGATGGAGTTACTCCAGGAAATTTTGACTTGAATGATGCTTTGCCAATGATTACGACTAATCCAGGATCATTGGATATAAGTTTTCACGGTACTGCACTCGATGCTTTTAATGATGGCAACGAGATAACACCGATAGATTCTTACACCAGTTTGGGAGAGCAATTATTTGTCCGTATGGAATCGCCTAATGGATGTATAAACCATGCGACAATAACGCTGGCGACTTATTTAGCGCCTTCTGCTGGAAACACTGAAATGAAAGAGTGTGAAGAACCTGATGGAACGGCAGATTTTAATCTGAACCAAACAGCTGGTGCGATTGCTGGGGGACAAGATGAGGTCACCATAAGTTACTACGCAAGTATTGCTGATGCCGAAAGTGGCTCTAATCCTTTGAGTTCTCCTTACAATAGTGGTCCGGCAACCATCTACGCAGTAGTGGAAGCGGGCGACGGCTGTAATGCGATTTCAGAAATAGAACTTATTCCCGACAATGAGATTACCGTGCCTGGTGTTGCTTTGTATGAATGTGACAGCGATGGAAACGGTACGGAGGACTTTGATTTGGACGAAGCAGTCGATATGATTGATCCCGAAGGAACGGGGACAGTTACTTTTCATTTAACTGAATCTGACGCGGAGAATGATCTGAATGCTATACCAAGTTCAGATTATCAAGTTACGACTGCTGGAGACACATACTATTTCCGATTAGTGACTGAAGATGGTTGCATAGGTGACGGTGAAGTGAATTTAGTCGTAACCTCTATTCCATTATTGAATAGTCCAGTTACGCTAGAATCTTGTAGCAATTATACGGGCTTTGCTAAGTTTAATTTGCAATCTACTATAGCAGATATTGCAGGAGTGGGCGTGGGAGGATTATCTTTTTCTTTCCATTCCAATTTGGTTAATGCGCAGGCTTTTGATCCTTTGATTCAATGGCCTACTCCTTTGCCGAACATATACGAAACGACTGCGAGCACAATCTATGCGCGTGTTTCTGCAGCTGGTGGTTGCGTTGAATACGCCGAGATACAGTTAGTGGTTCATAGCCAGCCGCAAGTTTTTGCTGCGGTTCTGGGCGAGTGTAACGATGGCGATGGAATAATAGCCTTTGACCTTACTGAGGCAGATGCTTTGATTCACGCTGATCCTTCAAATTTGGTTTCTTATCACGAAACAGAAGGTAATGCTCAGTTGAATCACGAGCCTATTACTGGACCTTTCGATGCGGTTGATGGTACCGTTGTTTTCGGAAGAATCGAATCAACCAATGGTTGCGTATCTGTACAGGCAATTTCATTACTTGTATATGCACCACCAATTGCAAGTGATGATATCTTGCGCTTTTGTGATAACAACGCTGCAGTTTATGACTTTCACGTTTATTTCGCCGATGGCAGGGTAGATCCTACTGGCGATCAATTAATCACCTATCACTACACAGAGACAGGTGCAGAAGGCGGATCAGATATTATTCCTCCAACTTCAAATTCAGCTGGATCAGTTTATCAAGGTAATTCAGGAGATGTGGTATTCGCTAGAGTAGAAAACTCTTTCGGCTGCTATTCAGTAGCAGAAGTGACCTTAGAGCTTTTAGCCGCACCACAAATAGTTGAGGCCACTTTTGAAGCTTGCGACGATGGAGACGGATATGTAAGTTTCAGCCTGCCAGAAGCAGTTGAACAGGTGGATAGTGATCCTGACAATTTCGTTACGTTTCACCCTACTGCGAATGATGCGATTGCGAACACTGGAACTTTAAGCAGTCCCTATTTTGCTTCACACGGTGAAGTAATTTTTGCGAGATCCATTGGACCCAATGGTTGCGTTTTATATGAAGAACTTACTTTAGCGATCAATGGCGGCCCAGGTGCAGCGAATGAAACGCTTTTTGAATGTGAAGAGGACGATGGGGTTGTGAATTTCACATTGAGCAACGCCGACGATTTAGTCGATATTACTGGCGGTAACGATGTGGAGTACTTCTTATCTCTAACCGCGGCCAATACGGGTTCGGACCCTTTACCAGATCAATTTGAAGCCTCTGAAGGAACTGTAATTTACGCTAGAGTTCAAGGCGGGCCGCAAAACTGTTTTAGTACGTCTGAATTAATGCTTTCTTTTTACGACGAGCCAGAAAGTATGGACGCCGAGTTGTTTGGCTGTATAGCCATCGCTGGTGAACCTGTTCACACTTTTAACCTTGCGGAAAGTGCATCTATGGTTGATCTATTAGGAGAGAATAGTGTTTCTTTCTACGAATCTATAGCCGATGCAGAAAGCGCGAGCAATGATATCGGCACAGTTTTAACTGCGCAGTCCGGTACGGAAGTCTTTGCGCGAATAGAAGATAATAATGGATGTTATAACACGGCAGTAGTTTTACTGACCACAGAATTCAATCCACAAGTTGTTTCAGTTGAAATGACCTCTTGTGCTTTAGGTCTTGAAAGTCCAAATGGAAATTTTAATCTAGACGAAGTTGCTGATCAAGCAGATGTAGAAGGAACTAATACCGTTTCATTTTTCTTATCTGCTGGTGATGCATTCAGTGGTGCGGAGCCTATGAGCACGTCCGCGACTTTGCCAACTGGTATCGTCTTCGGTAGGGCAGAAGATGCATTTGGTTGCTTTGACATTTTCAAGGTGCAAACCACGGTTATTCCTTTGCCGCAACCGCATAATTCAAACATAGAAGTTTGTGACTCCGGTGATGGAACACTTGAGGTCTCCTTGAACCAGGCCATTGGTTTGGTTGATCCAACAGGAACATTCTACGTTAACTTTTATGAGACTAATGCTGATGCGGAGTCTAGTTCAAATGCTCTATCGAGTCCTTATGAAACAACACCGGGCTCGACGGTCTTTGCAAGATTGGAAAACGATTACGGTTGTTACAATATTGCCGAGTTAAGCATCAGTGCTATTAGTGTTCCTGATTTAGAAGATGTAACTGCTGAAGCTTGTGCTAGCGGTACTAGCGAAGTTGATTTCGATTTGAATGACCTAGCGGCAGAATTGTTGCCGGCCGGAGGAGTTAGTATTAGTTTCCATGCGACTGAGGAAGATGCGAATATCTACGATGATATGTTGAATCTCCCACAAGCCTTGGTGTCCCCTTATGCTTCAGCTGGCGAAGAATCTATTTTTGCAAGAGTTCCATTTAGTTCAACTTGTGTTGAGGTGGTGGAAATTCCAATAAGCCTTTTCGACCAGCCAACTATTGAGGCTCAAACAGGTTCAGAATGTGCTGATGATACAGGTTTCGCCACTTTCGACTTACTTACTATTGGGGAAGGATTGGTTGCCGAGGCTTCTACCGATGTTATTACTTGGCACTTAAGCGGAGAAGACGCTGATGATTATGACTCGGCTACAGATACGCCACCAGCAATTGGCGAATCGTATAGTACCGATCTGAGTGAGGACATCTATATGAGAATTGAAACCGAAGATGGGTGTTTTCAAACGGCAACATTTACCCCGACTATATTAGAAATGCCACTGGCAGAAAATGTAACCGAATCGGCTTGTGCTGATGAAAACGGTGAAGCTGTTTTTGATCTCTTAGCATTTGAAATACTTGATCCAACCATTGAGGGTAATGTCATCAGTTATTACTCGACTGTAGAAGATGCCGATATTGGAGACAATGCATTAACTGATAACTATACTTCAACTGGTGAAACTATTTTTTACAGAATTGAAAATGGCGATGGCTGTTTTGCAATTGCTGAAATAGAACTAGTTGTTAATGACGCCCTCATTATTGAAAATCAAACTTTAGAAGCCTGTGATGACAATACAGATGGGTCAGCGGAATTTGATTTAAGTGAAATAGATACGCTTGTTAATCCTAATAGCGACTATAGTATTGCTTACTACGCATCCTTGGAAGATGCGGAAAATGATGACAGTGCGATTGCTAGTCCGTTTGAATCTGAAGCTGCAATAATTATTGCTAGCGCTAGCGACGCCAATGGATGTGTAGCATATTTCGAATTGGAATTAACACCACTTCTAAGTCCGACGCTAGTTGCTAGCGAAGAAGTTTGTAATGAATTTGCAGATGCATTCGTTTTAACGGTTGAATTAGATGGGGGAGACGAAACTTCCTATGCTGAGTTGACCGGCAACATCACTGGAACTTGGGATGCTAATGTCTTTACTTCCGATGAACTAGTTTCTGGAGAGGAATATGTTCTTGAATTTGGAGACGTCAATGCCTGCGACGTAATTGATCTAGTCGTAAATCATACTTGTGAATGTTTAACCGACGCCGGTATTTTAGATGCTACTCCTTACGTTGCTTGTGAAGATGTAGACATTACTATTGCGCTTCCAGATGACTTAGTTGCTGATACAAATGACCTCATTGCTTACGCAATACACAGTTCATCAACTTTCGATAATGCGGAGGTGCTCGTACAAAATGACACCGGAGTATTCTCATATGATGATACGGTTCTCGCGCTTGATGAAACTTACTACGTTTCCATACTCGTAGGAAACGATAATGCGGGCGATTTGGATTTAGATGATCCTTGTTTGAGTGTTAGCCCTTCTCAAGAGTTAACATTTACAGCTTTACCTGCTCCTTCAGTAACAAACGAAATTGAGGTTTGTGGTTTAATCGCCGATCTAATTGTCGAAGATGTATTAGGAAGTGGTCTTTGGACCGATGAAAACGGCGATACATTAATTGATGACGACAGCGCCGAAAGTACTTCTGTGGAGGTGCCTGACTATGGCGACTATATTTTTACTTATACTGAAACAAATAACGATTGTGAGACTGCTGTAAGCACCACAATCTCATTCGTCGAAGCACCAGTAGTGGATACCCACGAAACAACCTGCGACGATTCTGCACTTAGCTTCATAGTGACTTTTGAAATCCTAGGTGGGGACGCCACAACGCTTAGCGTTGATGGTACCCATCTGGGTTTATTGGATGGAAATCTGTTTACTTCAGACCCTATCCCTTCAGGAGAAAGCTTCGAGTTCGATATAACTGATGCTTCAATTTGTGATCCTATTCAAGTTACTGGTGACCACACCTGCGATTGTTTAACTGACGCAGGAACTAATCCCAATCTTCCTCAAGAAGTTTGCGGAGATGAAGTCATCACCTTAGATGCACCAGATGATTTTGCAACTGATTCGAATGACCTTGGAGTATTCGTCTTGCACAGTTCAGAGGTTTTTGATGCGTCGGAAATAATTGAAGAAAACGCAACGGGTGAATTCACCTTTGACGAAACCATACACGTAGCAGGGGACACCTACTACGTTTCTTATGTGCTTGCCTCGGATGATGGTGCAGGCCTCCCTGATTACGCTGAGACTTGCGCTGACTTTACAGAGTCAACTGCGATTGTCTTCAATGCTTTACCAGCTCCAACACTGGATTTTCCACCGACAGTTTGTGGGTTAAGCTTTGAATTAGTAGCTGAAAACGTAACCGGTTCTGGAATGTGGACTGACGACACGGGAACAGCAGTATTTGCCGCCGACGACGCTAGTACAACCATTGTAGATGTTACTGATTTCGGTGATTACGAATTTACATTTACAGAAATAAATAACGATTGTGAGACCCCAGTCTCTCAAACAATCTCTTTCATCGATGCCCCTATCGTAGATGATTACGATATGCAATGCGATGATTCAGCAGTAAACTTCATAGTGACTTTTGAAATCCTGGGAGGAGATGCCGCAACATTAGCTGTTGACGGCACTCACCCGGGCTCACTAGATGGAAATCTGTTTACCTCAGATCCCATCCCTTCAGGAGAAACTTTTACCTATACCATTACCGATCTGAACGACTGTGCTCCTCAGGAGATATCAGACACAAACATTTGCGCTTGCCTTACGGATGCAGGTACACTCCCAGGAGATGCTATTGCGCTTTGCGGTGATGAAACCTTTGAATTACAAGTGCCTGCGGACGCAGTCACTGATATGGACGACCTTGGCGTCTTCATCATTCACGATGGGGACATGGATAACATTGGGACTGTGCTTTCTGAGTCTGCGAATACTACAGTAGCTTACGACGCAGCTGTTTATCAATACGGCACGACCTATTACGTAGCATATGTTGTAGCCTCGGATAATGGAACTGGTGGCCTTGATTGGGCAGACGCCTGTTTAGCAACGACTTCAGGGTTATCAATTGTCTTTAACGAAATGCCAGTAATTGATGCAGGAACTGATGCTGACCTTTGCGCACTGGAGTATCAATTAGATCTGCAGGGCAGCCATGGATTCGGTCTCTGGACTGGCTTAGGCCCAGGAATAATATCGTACAACAACGAAACTTTGCCGGATGCAGTCGCTACGGTAGACACCCCGGGGACATATACATTTACCTGGGAAGAAAACAACAATGATTGTTTGGCAACGGACGATGTCATAGTTGTTTTTAACGAACCTTTAGAAATAATCACAAATGTCGCTGAGTGTAGTACCGATGGGTTGACCTTCACGCTGACGATCGGACTATCCGGCGGCGACGGCAATTACGTGATCAATGGAGTTGCCGGTTCTTTAACCGGTAACTCCTTTATTTCCGATCCGATGCCCAGTGGAACGGAATACACTTTGAACATTGCGGATGGTTCCCTTTGTGATTCTATCGATATAACCGATACCTACGAATGCGATTGTGTTTACCCTACGCCGCTTGCTGGCGATGACGCTGTTGCCTGTGCACTATCATATCAACTTCAAGCTGTACCGAGTGCAGGTACTGGAATGTGGACGGCTATAGGTGCTGGCATAGCAACTTTTGATGACCCAACTTCTGCAACTGCTTTGGCGACAGTTGATGTTAGTGGTGATTACTCATTCATTTGGGAAGAAACTAATAATGGCTGCGCTGCAACCGACGAGGTTCTAATTACATTCTTAGAACCGCTTAGCTCAACTGATCTAGTTTATCAATGTAATGCTACCAACACAGGCTATACAGTTAGTTTTGAATTGTCTGGTGGTGATGCGGTATACGTCGTAGACGGAATCCTAGGAACATTGAGTGGCTATACCTTTTTAAGTGATGAAATCCTTAATGGAGAATCAAACCTTATAACGATAAGCTCGGCAACTTGCCTACCACTTGAACTCAGCGCAACACATGCTTGCGAGTGCGACGCACCAATAGCAGAGGCGGGTGAAGACGATAGTACTTGCGAGCTAGTCTATAACCTACAAGCCGTTCCAAGTTTAGGAACAGGCCTTTGGACTGGAACAGGAGTTGGAGC
>CAZZIZ010000100.1:0-12544 GCA_964654535.1 uncultured Chitinophagales bacterium | reverse complement strand
CCTGTTGTTTTGTAGCCATAACGCTTAGCTCCCTAGAGCTAGATGCGTTTTGCGCCTACAAAACAGAACAGAGCGAGCCCCGACAGCCCGACCCTTGCCGAAGGCAGAAGGGGCACGCCCAAATTATTTTGAAGCCCTTAACATTTCTCGTTTACCTGGAGGGCCTGGTACCTTTTCGATTGTAAACCCTGCGGCGATCATATTTCTGCGTACTTGTCCCTTGGCACAATAGGTGGTGAGCACACCGCCTTTTTTGAGTAGTTGTAACATAGATTTGAATATGGGCACTTCCCACAATTCTGGCTGGCTACTGGGTGCAAAAGCGTCGAAGAAAATTAGGTCGAAACTTTCTGCCTTGAATGCTGTGCTGCAGTCCTGCAGATCGATTTTATGTTTTTGTAAAAAAAAGTGCTCACCTATTAAGTCTAGTTCTTGTCTCCACTGATGTAGTCGCCTGAAAATTTGCTGATCTGCTTTTAACTCTTGTGCGTAGTTCATTGCGTCAATATCTATTTCAGATAAGGGAAATTTTTCGATGCTGCTGTACTCAACTTTTATTTGCTTCTCGTTCGCCCACTGATATGCTAAGAGCGCATTGAGTCCAGTGCCGAAACCCATTTCAAATATCTTGATTGTGCTTGGGGTTCGGGTTTCGTAGTAGTATTCCAAACCCATTTGTATAAAAACGTGTTGCGATTCTTGTATCGCTCCGTGACGGCTATGGTAGGGCTCATCGAATGCTGCAGAAAAAAGCGACGTTGATCCGTCTTTTGTTTTAAAGGGCTGCAGCGACATTTTTAAATGATTCTATGTCGAGTTGTTTGGTAGTAAAGGTGTACTCGCGCGCTAGATTGGAAGCCACGACTATAGTCCTGTCTTTTGCAAAGTCCTCTACCAATTTCAAATACCAATCGGTGCTCTTTGTATCTAAGTTTGTAGTTGGTTCATCTAGCAAAACCAGAGTAGTATCGCTAAGTAAGGCTACCAGTAGTTTTACGCGCTGCTTCATTCCGGAAGAAAACTGATTGATCAATTTGTTTCTATGCGCGCTAAGGCCTGATATTTCTAAAAAGCGTTCCGCGTTTATCTCGGACAAAAAAGGTTTGAATTTTGATTGGAAGTCGAAGAGCTCAGTGATAGTGAACTCTTCTATGATGTGCATATAAGGCGTACTGATACTGACCGACTTGTAAACTTTATCTATGGGAACGTTTGAGCCGTTCTTCTCCGAGAAGGTTATGTTTCCTTTGGACGGCGAAAGACTACCCGATAGTATCTGTATAAGTGTTGATTTGCCTGAACCGTTTGATCCGACTATAGCTAATCTATCGCCGTAGGCTATGTTGTAATTTAAATCTTGAAAAATCCAGTGCTGGATGTAGCGTTTACTTACTGCTTCAAGATTTAGCTGCATTTATCTTTTTTAAACCGCGCATAATGCCCTTCGTTGATCCTTTGATGAAATCGAGGATGTAGTTTTTCTCACGACTCTCTTCAATTTCTTCTTCGATAATTTTAACCGCCTTTGACGTGTTGTATCCACGAACATAAAGTAGTCTATAGATATCTTCAATTTGCTGAATGGTACTCAGGTCATATCCTCTGCGATGCAATCCAATGGTGTTGACACCTACAAAGCTTAACGGTTCTCTTCCTGCTTTTACGTAGGGAGGAACATTTTTACGAACCATTGATCCTCCAGTAACAAAGGCGTGTCCGCCGATGTGTACGAACTGTTGCACGGCAACTGTTCCTTCAAGAATCGCAAAGTCCTCTACTATAACGTGGCCGGCTAGGTTTACACTATTGGCTAATATAACGTGATCACCAAGACTGCAATCGTGCGCAACGTGTGCATAAGCCATCAGTAAGCAGTTACTCCCAATCTTAGTTTTACCGCGAAAAGAAGTACCTCGATTAATAGTAACGCATTCGCGCACCGTTGTATAGGCGCCTATTTCTGCGGTAGTTTCTTCACCTTCAAACTTTAGGTCTTGAGGTATGCCGGAGATTACTGCTCCGGGAAAAATTTGGCAATGCTTGCCAATTCTCGCTCCTGATAAAATAGTAGCGTTTGGCCCTATCCAAGTCCCCTCACCGATTTGTACATTGTCGGCAACATAAGCGAAGGCGTCTATCCTTACATTCTTACCGATTTTCGCGTCGGGGTGCACGAAACTCATGTTTTCCTGTATCATCTATTCTTCAATTTTTCTAATCTGTGCGGTCATTAGACCTTCAGAAACGACTTGACCTCCTACGTAAGCAACTCCAGCCATTTCACAAATACCCCGACGAATCGGGCTAGTTAATTCTAATTTAAAAACAACAACATCTCCGGGAACGACTTTCTTTCTGAATTTGACCTTATCAATTTTCAAAAAGTAGGTCAGCCAGTTTTCCGGATCAGGAACAGTACTCAATAACAATACACCACCAACTTGAGCCATCGCTTCTAGTTGCAATACTCCTGGCATAACCGGACTACCCGGAAAGTGACCTTGAAAGTACTGCTCGTTAATGGTGACATTCTTGACTCCCGTTACCGCGGTATCAGAAATTTCAAGAATCTTATCTATCATTAAGAACGGATATCTATGCGGCAATAAGTCAAATATCTTTTGAATATCTACGACTGGCTCCGCATATATATCTACCATTCCAACACTATGCTTGACGTGACAACAAATATTTTTTGCCAACTCTACATTTGCTGCGTGCCCTGGTTTGCGAGCAATAATTCTTGCTTTTAATCGCCCACCTATAAGAGCCAAATCACCAATAACGTCTAACAACTTATGACGCGCTGGCTCATTCGGGAAACGCAGCTTCACATCGTTTAGCGTTCCTTTGTCTGCAACCACAAGTTCACCCTCATAATCGAAATAGTTAGATAATTTCTTCAACTCTGCTTTCCCTGGGTCTTGATTCACAAAAACCAAGGCATTATCTATACTTCCTCCTTTAATCAAATCGTGTTGCACCAACATTTCTAGTTCGTGTAAGAAGCAGAATGTTCGTGCCGACCCAACCACGGTGGTGAAATCGTCTATACTATTTAGCTCTGCACTTTGAACGTCCAGTACCGAATCGTCAAAATCTATAACGGTCGAAATACTGAAATCGTTGGCTGGCAGCGCTACCAACTCTACATTGTTGTCTTTGTCGCGGTAAGTGATTGCATCCTTGAGCTCGAAGTAAACTGCTGGTGCAGTTTGTTCTTTGATACCGACCTTTAGAATTGGATCGATGAAATCTATAGAACTACCGTCCATAATCGGAACTTCCTCATTATCAAGCTCGATTAAGACATTGTCTATTTTCAATCCCATAAAGGCCGCTAACAAATGCTCAATAGTAGCGACACTTACCCCTCCTTTAGAGATGGTAGTTCCGCGCGATACGTTGCTTACATAAGCAGCTTTTGCTGAAATTATTGGTTCACCCTCTAAATCCACTCTTTTAAACCTAAACCCGTGATTCTCAGGAGCTGGTAATAACTTCAGATTTACTTGTTTTCCACTGTGTAAGCCGTGTCCCGATATAAGGACAGCATCTTTCAGTGTTTGTTGCATATCTCCCATACTATTTTGCCTTCAGATCGGCGATTTCTTGTTTAAGCGCTTTTAACTCGGCTTGTAATTCAGGTAATCTATTGAGGTAGGCTAATGTTTTATAGTGTTGTCTGAACTCTCTTGCCGGAGTACCGCTCCAGGCTTTTCCTTTTTCATCTAACGATTTTCCTATTCCACTTTGAGCGTTGATTTTACTGCCGTCAGCAATTTCTATATGCCCAGCAACACCAACTTGCCCACCTATTTGGCAGCCAGCCCCAATTTTGGTAGTGCCCGATATACCAGTTTGAGCGGCAATAACGGTGTTCTCGCCTATAACCACATTATGAGCAACTTGAATAAGGTTATCCAATTTTGCACCGTCTTTGATAATAGTGCTGCCCATAGTCGCTCTATCTACACTACAATTTGAGCCGAGCTCTACATTGTTTCCGATAATGACGTTTCCAATTTGCGGCACCTTGGTCAATTCACCTTTTTCATTTGGTGCAAAACCAAAACCATCGCTACCGATGATCGTACCCGAATGAATAGTGCAATTATTACCAAGAATACAATCGCGCAAAATTTTAACACCGGGATAGAGCACACAGTTTTCACCTATCTGAACATTGTTTCCTAAAAATACTTGCGGGAAAATTTTCGATCCACTTCCTACGGTAGCTGTTCCTTTTATAACGGCTTGTTCGCCTACGTAAACACCATCGAAAATTTTAGCTCCCTCTGCTATGCTCGCGTCTTTACTAATACCAGTTAAGCCAGCCAGACTTGACTCGGTTAGCTTTTGCATCAAGAGAGTAAAACCCTGACGAGCATCTTCAACTTTGATTAGAGTTGGGGTTTTTTGACCGTTTACAGCCAAGTCATTATTGACGATAAGTATGGAAGAGTCAGTAGTGTATAGATACTTTTCATACTTGGGATTATCGATAAAACTAAGCGCACCTTCGTGCCCTTCTTCTATCTTGGCAAAGGTGTTCACTTTGACCGAGCCATCGCCTACTACGGTACCTCCAATGAAAAGGGCTATTTGTTCTGCGCTAAATTCCATCGTTTAAGATTCTTTGGGATAACAAAGATAATACTTAAGCACGGGCTCTGTAAGTATAGTTAGGTTCAAGTTATCAGAGGCCAATGCTATGTCTTTTACCTCACCGTTTTTGAAGAGTATATTGATCTGACTCGATTTCATAGTATAAGCGCTATTGCTTGTACTGTCGTCGTAAACCAGGTACTTTATTTCGTCAATACTTAACCTGTGCTTACTGGCCATTCGTCCGCGCATTTCGTCTAAAACAGTCGGAGAAAAAGGCTCCTTGCGCAACTCAATTTTGAGTAAATCTCTTTCAATAATTCTTCTACTCAATTCTGCTAAAACGTAGTCGTCGCATTTTTTCCATTCTTTTAAACTGGAAAAAATATCGTAGTCATCTAATTCTGCAAACTTTTCTAAAACTTCCAATTTCGAAAAATCTTCCTTAGACACTTTATTGCTCAAAAAGAAATCTAAGCTTGAAGTGCTATTTAGCTTTTTTCCTCCCTCTACTAACTCAGCTGCACGTTGTAAAACTTTTACCGCCATACTTTCCGCACTCAGTACGGCCTTATGCAAATACACCTGCCAGTACATTAGTCGGCGGCTAATGATAAATTTCTCGATAGAGTAAATTCCCTTTTCTTCCACCACCAATTGGTCGTCTTTTACGTTGAGCATTTTTATGATGCGATCGTAACCCACTACGCCTTCGCTAACGCCAGTAAAAAAGCTGTCTCTGGTCAAGTAGTCCAATCTATCCATGTCCAACTGGCTACTCACCAACTGATGCAAAAATTTCTTGGGATACTTATCGGCAAAAATTTCTATAGCCATTGTCAAGCGACCATTAAACTCTTTATTCAATTGCGCCAAGAGAAGATGTGAGATTTCCTCGTGGGTGATGCCGTTTACAATGGTGTACTCTAAAGCGTGGGAAAATGGCCCGTGACCTGCATCGTGAAACAATATGGCAATACTTACTGCTTCGGCCTCCTCTTCGCTAATATCTACTCCTTTATCCTGTAGGATCGAGATAGCCTGATTCATAAGGTGGGTGGCACCCAAAGCATGGTGAAATCGGGTATGAACGGCTCCAGGATATACGTAGCTCGATAAGCCTAATTGCTGGATTCGGCGCAGTCGCTGAAAATAACGATGCTCCATAAGGTCAAATAATATTTCATATTTGATGCTTAAAAAACCGTAAACCGGATCGTTGATTATCTTGCGCTTATTCAGGGTAGAGGGATTTTGTAAGGCTAATCAAAATTAAGCCTAAATCAACACAATTTTACCGCCTCAAATCCCTTTAAATAAGGCAAACCTAAACAGGAAGATAAAATATGAGCAAAGTCAGAATATTGTGGGTAGACGATGAAATTGATCTACTGCGGTCGCAAATCATGTTTCTAGAAGAAAAGGGCTACGAAGTAGATACCGTTTCCAATGGATACGATGCTATCGAAAAATGCGAAGCAGAATCATTCAACGTCGTTTTTCTCGATGAGAGCATGCCCGGTATTGGTGGCTTAGATACTTTGGAAAGAATCAAAGCGATAAAAAGCAATCTGCCAATTGTAATGATTACCAAAAACGAGGCTGAAAACATTATGGAAGAAGCCATCGGTAAGCAAATCACCGACTACCTCATAAAGCCTGTAAAACCTACTCAGGTTTTACTGACCCTAAAAAAGATACTCGACAGTCAAGGTCTAGTAAGCCAAGCAACCACTTCGGCCTACCAGCAAAACTTTGCTAAGATTTCTGGTATGATTCAGATGGGCCCGGACTATGACGAGTGGATCAATATCTACAAAGAACTTATTCGCTGGGAACTGGAATTGGAAAACGCCAACAGCGATATGATGCAGGTTATGACTATGCAGAAAACGGAAGCCAACAATGAGTTTTCTAAGTATGTCGGCAAACGTTATCAAAATTGGATTACCGATAATGAGTTAGTCATGTCGCACAATTTATTGGAGCGCAAAGTTTTTCCAGCTATGGAAAACGGCAAACCAACCGTGCTCGTGGTGATTGACAATTTGCGTTACGATCAGTACAAGGCCATAGAGCCTATCCTGCAAAACTACTTCCGACTTGAGAAGGAAGAAGTCTATTGCAGCATCCTACCTACGGCAACGCAGTACGCACGTAATGCCATCTTCGCAGGAATTTCTCCTGCAGAAATGGCCCAGGAATACCCGGACTACTGGCGCAATGATGCCGATGAGGGAGGTAAAAACAATTACGAAGACAAGTTTCTTGCAGAGAATTTAAAGCGCTCGAAGAAAGACATAAAGTTTAGCTACCAAAAAGTAACCAACCACAAAGCGGGAAACACCTTGGTGGACAACGCCCACAACTTACTAAACAATGAGTTGAACGTTATCGTCTACAACTTTGTAGATATGCTTTCGCACGCTCGAACCGAAATGGAAGTGCTCAAAGAATTAGCCAGCGACGAAGCGGCTTACCGTTCGATTACCCGCTCTTGGTTCGAGCACTCACCTTTGTTAAAAGCAATAGAGCGTATTCAGGACAAAGACATTAATCTTATCATCACAACCGACCACGGAACAATCCGCGTGCAGTCACCAATAAAAGTGGTGGGCGACAGAAATACCACCAGCAACTTGCGCTACAAAATGGGTAAGTCTTTGAACTATAATGCCAAGGAAGTTTTTGAAATACGCGATCCCGAAAGTGTCAACTTGCCCAAAGTGAATATGAGTAGCAGTTTCATTTTCGCCAACAATTCCGATTTCTTTGTTTATCCCAACAATTACAGTCACTACGCAAATTACTTTAAGAACACCTTCCAACACGGCGGCGTGAGTCTCGAGGAAATGCTCATTCCTATTGCCTTTTACTCGACTAAGTAATTGCTAACTTTGGGTATCGAAGATGCCCCAGTAATATTAAGCGCTCAAAGCGTAGAGGATTTGAAAACAGTTGCTAAAGCAATTGTTACCAAATCCGCGGACAAGAAAATCATCGTCTTCAATGGTGAAATGGGCAGCGGTAAAACCACGCTCATAAAAGCAATCTGCCAGGCGCTAGGATGTAAAGACGAGGCTAGCAGTCCCACCTATTCTATTGTCAACGAGTATCACGGTGATCAGCTCATCTACCATTTCGATCTCTATCGAATCAAAGACGAGGACGAACTCATCGACATTGGATTCAGCGATTATACCGATTCAGAAGCCTACTGCCTGATTGAATGGCCCGAGCTGGCTATACCCTATTTGGAAGACTATTTAACTGTAGACATCTCCATAGATGAATTGGGCGCGAGAAATATTAAATTTGGGTAAATGGCTACATCCTACGGCGACATAGCAAAAGAGTTTGGTTTAACTCCGCAGACCCAGTCAGTGGTGACCGAAACGCAGAAAGGCGGTTTGTTTATTGGAATACCCCGCGAAACCACCTTTCAAGAAAAGCGCGTAGCACTTACTCCTGATTCGGTTGCGCTCTTGGTCAACAACGGTCACCAGATTCGTGTAGAAAGTAATGCCGGCGCTTCGTCCAAGTTTACCGACAAAGATTACTCAGAGGTTGGTGCCGAAATAGTCTTCGACAAGAAGCAAGTTTACGAAGCCAACATCGTACTCAAGGTTGCGCCTCCTGCAGAAGACGAAATTGATTTGCTCAAGTTTGGACAAATTATTTTCAGTCCACTGCACTTACCTAGTCTCACCAAAGAGTACATACAAAAACTTATGGCGAAGAAGGTTACTTCTATTGCCTACGAATACTTGCAAGACGAATCGGGCGCCTACCCTATTGTACGCACCGTTTCCGAAATCGTGGGAAGTACCGCCATTCTTATTGCTGCAGAATATTTAAGCAATGTCAACAAAGGACAGGGCGTAATTTTTGGAGGCGTTATGGGCATCGCACCTACCCGAGTGATTGTACTTGGTGCCGGAACTGTTGGTGAGTTTGTAACCCGCGCGGCAGTTGGTCTTGGAGCCAACGTCAAAGTCTTCGACAACAACGTTTACAAGCTCAGCCGATTACAAAACAATGTCGGTCAGCGCATTTTCACTTCGGTTACCAATCCTACTACTTTAGCAGACGAGCTAACGCGAGCCGATGTTGTGGTTGGAGCCATGCATTCAAAGTCTGGGCGCACACCGCTAATTGTTACCGAGCCAATGGTCGCGAAAATGAAACCCGGCGCGGTTATCGTTGATGTAAGTATCGATCAAGGCGGCTGCTTTGAAACCTCGGAAATGACGACGCACGATAAACCCACTTTCGTAAAACACGATGTGGTACACTATTGCGTTCCCAACATTTCGTCACGCGTTTCCAAAACCGCTTCATACGCATTGAGTAATATTTTAACGCCCGTACTTTTGAAGGTTCAGAAATACGGTGGCTTCGAAAAATACTTGGTACATAGCGCGGGCACCCGCAATGGCGTCTACCTCTACAAAGGATCAATGTGCAACCAAAACATGGGAAGCGCATTCGATTTGAAATACACCAACCTCGATCTCATTATGACTTCGAGGTCTTTTGGTTCTTAAAATTTTTGATTTTTATTTGGGCGTAACCCACTCAATCTGGCTGCGCCAATTCGGGGTCGGGCTATCCAGGACTCCGCTTCGCTTCGGTCTCGTGCTTGTTTCGCCAAAGCAAATCCTTCTACCGCAAGCGGTAAGTCTTTACTGGCTCAACAAACGAGACTGCTCCCCTTCGGTCGCATCCCTACTATCCCTTACGCGGAGGAGTCTAATAAGCTAAGAATTGTTTCAATTCTGTATTCCCGTTTTCGTATTCAATTCGCAAGAAGTATATACCAGCAGGAAGCTCATCAACAATCGTTGAATTGCTTAATCTAGTAGCTCCAATAGTTCTTACACAAGCTCCCCAGATATTAAACACTTTGACCGAAGCTACATTCGCATCTGAATTAGACAATAAAACACCTGGATCCACAGATGAAGAAAAAACCACTTCCTCAGACTCACATTCGTCAGGTGGAAGGCCGATGTTGAGATAAAAAACCCTGTGAAATGTACAATCAACGAGCGAACTATCTGTTAAATGTAAATCGACTTGGTAACAACCCGCTTCTGTATAAGTATGGCTAAAACTCAAGTCGGAAGTTATAGGTCCACCCTCTAAGACCCAAGAAACATTGTCATAACCTTCTGCAAGGCACGAGAAGTGAACCGGTTCATTAACCAAACCCGAGTTCTCAATATTTATACCAGGCAGGTAGTTCACATCAATGGTTTGCACCAAGGTGTCACATACAAACTCGTTACACATTGCAAGACTGACTGTGTAAGTACCAGTTTCTGAATATTGATGACGAAAGTCTTCCAACTGAAACTGAGTGCTGGTTTCTCCATCACCAAAATCCCAGAGGACTTCTATTTCAGGCAGATGCTCTTCTGGAATATCGTAGTAAGTTGTATTTGTAAACTCAGTAGCCTGACAAGGATCAACTTCAAATGAAGTGCTTGGAGTGCGCAACTGTTTTTCTATAGGACGCATAAAATAGCCGTCACTGTTTACATAAACGATGTCAAGCCACCCATCGTTATCGTAGTCCACAATATGTAAATCCTGCAGGTTTCCTGATGTTACAACAGAAACTTTATGAACTGGCTTGCCATCATCATCGGTGAACAAGCAATAGATTCGATTACGCTCGTTACCGACTATATCTAAATTACTGTCCCCATTTGCTTCTAAGACCTCAGCATACCGCCGGTCAAATTGAGTAACCGATATAGGTTCTAAATCGGAACTTATAAGTTCGCTTTGGAAGGAACCCGCTATATATTGAAGCAGATATAGATTCTGCTCCTCAACAATAATCATATCATTTGCACCGTCTTGATTATAATCTGTAATAATTATATCATTAACAGTGCCCTCATAACCAAAAACAGAACCTTGATTAGTAAACTGTCCGAGGCCATCATTCATGTACCAAGTCATATTACGACGATAATCCAAAAGATCAATATCACCATCATTATCCAGGTCTTCATAAACGATATAAGACCAGAATTGATTTGCTAAGCCCAAATCAAGTATATCTAATGTTGGTACCGTTTCTAAAATTGAAGCACCATCAGAAAGCAATGCGTAACCATCCAAAAGCGCATCCACAAAACCGTCATTATTAATATCTGCAAAATGCAAGGATTGGATATTGAAAGAAAAATCTCCTGAAGGTGGTGGCATAACGAAGTCGCCTATTAGCTGCGGTTCGAGGAAACTCTCATTTCCTATATTTTCTAAAAAGTAAAGTGCAAAAGTATTCTCAACGAAAAAATCTCTGAGTCCAATTAAAATATCTTTTTTTCCATCTTGGTTTAGATCGTACAACTTGAAGTTGCTAATGCGGTCTTCGAACCTAATCGTTTGAGAGGGGGTCCATTCCTCAAAGGCCCAGTTATAACTAATATTGAGCGTGTAAGTATCGTTGGATACAAGATCAAGCTGGTCATTATCATCCAAATAATCAATTACGAATCGTTTATCACTCAACATTCCTAAGGTGCTAAGTACTCCCATGTTATCATCACCAAGATTTTCGATATAAGCAACTTCGTCGTTGGTCAAAAAAACAGGTTCAGCAAAACCATTACCCATTCTGTCCACTACATCATAAGCCCATAACCAAGGGACAAATGAATCTGATAATTCCACAAACTGTTGCGTCCAACCGTTTGGATAGTTATTAAATAGAAAGTACGTGCCTTCAGGGTAAAACAGGTCAGGCTGAACGATAAGGTCGTCCAATCCATCTCCATTTAAATCAACAACTCGAACGTCTTCAATATCATCATTGGCCACAGTAAAAGTCGACTGAGGAGTTGAAGAGAAGCCTCCTGAACCATCATTCTCGTAAGAAAAAAACTGGCCATCGTCCTCACCAATCAAGTCGAGATGACCGTCAGCATTAATGTCACAGAATTTCAAGTTGTTAAGATCGTCAAGCATAGCTTGACTTTGATAACTAAAAGTTCCAGATCCGTCATTGTAACCAATTGTTTCTATCCTAGTACCTGAGAGATTTCCTCTAACCAATAAATCTAGGTCACCATCATTGTCAACATCACCATAATCTAGACTTTGAATAGATGACATATTGCAAAATGATTGAATCTCTGAAAAAAGACCATTTCCTTCATTAGCACGCCAACGACATTTAAAAACGAAATCTAGAAGCCCATCACTATTTAAATCAGCAACACTTAAGAATGGATTTGAACCATTAGCGGATTCTTGCATATCTATTAAAGTACCCCGCGTATAGGTCTCATCTCCATTGTTAATGACCAACTCTAATTCGGATGAGCCTGAATATTGGATTAGTATATCGCTATGTCCATTTCCCGTAAAGTCTCCACCAATAAAAAGCAATGCCTGATCAGTTAAAGAAAAAAGCAACCTTGGTTTTTTAAAACTACCAGTACCGTCATTTATGGCTAAAAAGACATCCCTTCCGGAATCTCCGCTGATAATTAAATCGTCGAGTCCATCAAAATTGAAGTCAGCCGTATTTAACCGCCTAGGGTTATCGACTACGAATTCCATTATCAGCTTTTCCTCTCCGAAATACTCTTGAGCCTGACAATTTGTTGTCAGTATAAGTATAAAATAGAAACTTAATAAGTATTTCATTTCAGTAGCGATAAGGGGTTAGTATTCCTTACTAATATAAATTAGTTTAATTGGATTGCCTAATCTCAATGCCAAGCCGTCGCTAACAATAAATTTTCAGTACTCTAAGGAAACAAATTTCTCTGCGAAACCAAACGAGACTGCTCCCCTTCGGTCGCATCCTTACTATCCCTTACGCGTATTCCTAGCTGTGGGTTTTAAGGACGCTTTTGATAGAGTACGTGGGCGATTGCAAATCGCCTGTCACGGCATTTCGACTGAAAGTCGA
>CAZZIZ010000099.1:2402-12722 GCA_964654535.1 uncultured Chitinophagales bacterium | reverse complement strand
GTTTCTCCGTACCAAGCATAGAGCCCAATTTCTTGCTCTTCACCATTGTAGAAACCGTCCCAAGTCGTATTGTCTGGACTACTTTCAAAAATTAGCTCTCCATAACGATTTACAATTGCGAAAAAGATGAGCTCGCAGTCTCCTAAAACACTTATGGAATCGTTTATGCCATCATTGTTGGGGCTGAAGGCCGTGGGGACCTGCGTCTCGCAAGCAGGATCGCAATCCATTTGAAAGACATTTAGGGTAAGCAGCGAATCACAATCGCCATTGGGGAATGTAAAGGTTTCGCTATTGTTTGCGAAAATTTCGACACCTTGAAAGCTTAGACTTTGATTACAAATGCTGCTGTCCACCGTAGCAGTCGCGATAGGTTCGAAGATCACTTCGACGGATTCGGTAAGGGAACATCCGCCGATGTCTACGGTGACTTCGTATACATCGGTCTCTGTTACTTCTATTATAGCTTGGTCTGAGCCGGTGCTCCAATCGTAAATGCCATTCATAAGCGTAGCGTCCAACATAACGGTTTCACCTTCGCAGGCTTCAATCGTATCGCCGAGATCAAGCACTGGTGCGTCGGAAACAAAAATAGTGAGCTCGTCTTCTTGGACATTGCCACAGGCGTCAATAATATCTACGGAATAAGTTGTGGTAACTAAAGGACTGGCAACTGGATTGGCAATATCTGTTGCACTCAAACCTGTGGCGGGCGACCATTCGTAGGACTGCCCACCACCGACGTTCAAGTCAACGGATCCTCCTACACAAATATTTTCATCTAAAAGTGACTCTGTAAAAAAGTCTAGGCAAACAATGTGCGTGTTGGACAATCCGCCCGTTGCAGAAGTGAATCCCCAAAAAACGTCGGGGTCTCCAGCAAAAATATCACTAACTAAATCTATGTTCTCACTTATGCGCTCTTCGCAATCGAAGGTCATCGTTAAGTTTTTGGCAGTGGCGTCCCAAAAAATGCTGGCATCATGTAACTGACAGTCTTCAACGTTATTACTTGTAGCACTCAGTGTTATTGGGCCAACCACATTAGCAGCGTGGTTGTTTTCTCCATTCGTGAATAGGGCGGTGTGGTCTGCAACGGGATCGTTGAAGTCGATGTTCTGGAAAGTGTCAAATTCGATACCAATGGATGGGCTGATTCCTTGGAAGCCGATGCCGCCACCTTGGTCCCCGACTGAGGTACTTACGTTTTGGAAGCCAAACACGATGCCGTCTGCTCCATTTTGATCGCTGCAACCGAGGTTGAGTTCAAAGGTAATTCGAAAGTCTTCGTTTAAGTCTATGGTTTCTAGGTGCCAAATAGACCCTACATCCCAGAGTTGATCGACGGTGAGCCTATAGCAGTCGTCGCCCATATTGTTCGCCGAGCCGTTTAGCTGAAATACTTGCGCCTGGCTATTGGCTGTGAGAAAAAGAAAGATTAAAAAAGTGCCTAGGCGCATTTATTAAATATACGCAGACCGTAATTAGTTCGCTGATATTAATTCTCGTTTGTAAATGTTAGAGACAATACGCACGTGATATGCGGCAAACTTACGAGCGTTAGTCTATTCCGTGTTCTCCTATATAGGCTTTGTAGTCTATAATGCTCTGCTCAATAATTTCCCAAGCCTTTTCTTTGTTCTGAAACTTTTCAACCAGTACTTCTTTGTTTTCGAGTTTCTTATAGTCTTCAAAAAAGGTCTGTAATTCTCGAAGCGCATGTGGGGGAAGCTCTTCAATATCCTCGATGTGGCTGACGCTCATATCGTCTGGAGAAACGGCAATGATTTTATCGTCGGCTTCGCCGCCGTCTATCATACGCATAACGCCGATTACTTTGGCGCGCATCAAACTCATCGGAAGAATTTTTACTTGAGTAAGAATAAGTATATCCAGCGGATCTTTGTCGTCACAGTAGGTTTGTGGAATAAATCCGTAGTTGTAGGGATAGTTTAAGGAAGAGTAGAGTACGCGGTCTAAACGTAGGAAACCGGTCTCTTTGTCGAGCTCATATTTCGATTTACTCCCTTTGGGAATCTCGATCATTGAGGTTACTATTTTGGGTGCATCGGGTCCTATATTGACGACGTGCCAGGGATTATTATTGCTCATCTGTATTTTTCGTTTTAAAATTTGCCGCAAATGTAGTCTATATAGTTACTTGCATTTTGAAGATTTTGGAGACTTGAGTCCAATAAAACAACTTCGAAAGGAGCTTCCGATTATAATACAAAACCACTTCCAACCCCTCCCTTAAAAAGGAGGGAAGAACTTAGATGCGTTAGGGATAGTAGTGATGCGAGGAAGCGGCAAATCGCTTTCCGTAGGAAGAAGCGTTTTGTCGCTTCCTCTTGCAGTGATAGTGTTGCAGCGCTTAAGACGCTTACCGCCTTAGCGGTAGAAGCGGCTTTTTAGCGCTGCCACTATTACCGAAGCGAAGCGTAGTCACGGATAGCCCGGCCCTTTCTGTCTTGACAGAAGAAGGGCAACGCCCAGAAAAGAATATTCAACATCAACAATACGCGCAATGAGCCTTGCGTTTGAGAATGGAATTAGTCTAAATTGACAATCAATACAAAAACACATCTATGGAATCACAGCAGACTTTAGTAAAAGAAAACAATGGACTCGGCTTATTGACTTGGTTAGTTGTTGTACTTACCGCCGTAATGGTTTTCTTAACTTTTGTTTACCCCTTATTTACTGGTACCCCAAAAGTGAACCCAACGCCGTCTACTTCTGCAATTGCGGTTATCGACAATGAATCTTCTTTGGCACCGAACTTTTGCAACTTGGAAACGACGAACCGTATTCGCGCATCGATTGCTGATTTGAAGCGCTCGGACATCGACGATTTTCTCAACACTTTTCATAGCGAATGCCGCAACGAAAAATTGTTCAATCAGGTGAGTAGTCCACTACTTTATGATGTATTGGACAAACACACTGACGAAACATTGAGCTTGCTTCACGATAACGGTGACAAGTACCGCAAGG
The DNA here is from genome assembly GCA_964654535.1 of uncultured Chitinophagales bacterium. GTDB lineage: Bacteria > Bacteroidota > Bacteroidia > Chitinophagales > UBA2359 > CAZZIZ01. The sequence goes on along the minus strand of CAZZIZ010000099.1, from coordinate 9,725 downwards.
ACGATATTCTTTTTCGTATTAAGTATCCTAGCCACGTGGTTGGCAACATTTCTGAACTGATCAACAAGGTGAAAACCTCTGAGGTTGACAATTCTACCAGAAATGAAGTGCTTGCAGCTTTAATCGTTGCGCGCGATACTAGAAATCAAATCAATAAATAAAACCCTTTCTAAGGTTTGTCTTTTCCCTCGTTTTAACTAGTGAGGAATCTTTGTAGTGCCGTCGTAGGTATCTGCAACATTTGTTTTTACCCATTCCAGGCATTCGTCAAACGAATCGTAGACCTGTGATTCCGGTATTAGATCAGGAATTATGTCGATACGCTCCATCATATAACGCGGCTGTTCTTTAACCTGAACCAACAAGACTTTGATGTCTTGTTTGGCAAGGTCAACGAGCACATCTTCAAGCGCGTATAGTCCAGACTGATCCATATAAGGTACCTTAACCATCCTAATAATCACCGTCGAAGCAGTTTGCGGAATTTGTTGAGCCAAAGACTGGAAGCCGCTAGTGGAACCAAAAAACAATGGACCGTCTAGATGCTTAATAAAGACTTCTTCTTTCAGGTTTTTTGGAAAGGCTCCTTCATCTGACCAAGACTCTTCGTCTTCAAGCGCAGTTACTTTGGAAGCTTCTCCCACTTGATCCCCAATTTGTTTCATAAACATTAGTGAAGCGATTACTAAACCAATACCTACTGCATAAACCAAATCCCATACTGATGACAATACAAGTACGATTAACATAATAGCCACTTCAGGCCTAGGCATATAAGGAATGGCTTTTAGTCCTTTGTAATCCATAACACCTATTCCAACCGTTATCAAGATACCAGCAAGAACAGCTGCAGGAATTTTAGAAGCCAAACCACTTAAGGCAAGCATAATGAACAATAGCATTACACCTGCAATCATTCCTGAGAGTTTGGTTTTACCTCCGGCATTAATATTTACCACCGTACGAATTGTTGCACCCGCTCCTGGAATACCACCAAACATAGCGGCAATACTGTTTCCGATTCCTTGACCGATGAGCTCTTTATTCGGCTCGTGCTTGGTCTTGGTCATATTGTCCGCAACGACAGAAGTTAAAAGGGAATCAATGGCTCCCAGCAATGCCAGTGTAATGGCGGTGAAAATATAGGGCGCTACGGTGGTGAGACTCATTTGAGTGAATACCTCGTACTTGAGCTTGGGAAACCCTGCGGGGATTTTCCGAATGGTTATATAGTCTAAACCGAAGCCCACGGCCACGGCGGTCATGACCACCAGGGCCACCAGCGTACTGGGAACTACTGTGGTAATCCGCTTGAAGCCAAATATGATAATGATGGTTCCGAGAGCGAGTAAGAGCTCGAGCCAGTTAATGTTTTGTAATGCCCGGGGCATTACTTTCAGCGCACCCAATACTCCTGAAGAAGCACTTCCCGCAAGTGTTTTAGACTCTTTTAAAATATCGGCTTGGGTGATTTTTTCTGCTCGCTTTACCGTTTCTTTGAAATCCTCGAGCACGAGAATTCCCTCACCGGCTTCTTCCTTGAGAATACCATCGAGAATTATTTCTTCGGCCTGGGGTTTAAATTGTTCGACATACTGAACATCTTCTTTTGGGTAGTAACCTATTGCTGGCAAAATTTGCGTGATAAGAATAATTACACCAATGGCGGTCATAAATCCAGAAACCACAGGGTAGGGTATGAATCGTATGTAGCCGCCTAAGCCAATAAGTCCGAGTCCTATTTGTATAAGTCCAGATAAAAGGAAGACCATTAAAATGGCTGGTAGTGCTTTTTCAACTTCGCCATCGAAAGCCGCAATGATACCAGCGATAACCACCATACTAACTGCGGTCATTGGTGCCGTAGGACCAGATATCTGCGTAGGGGTACCACCAAATAAGGCGGCGAAAAAACTAATAATAATGGCTCCGTAGAGACCAGCATCGGGACCAAGTCCCGAACTAACACCAAAGGCAAGTGCTAAAGGAAGGGCTACAACTCCTGCGGTTATACCGCCAAAAAGGTCGCCTCGTAAATGAGAAAAATCAAAGCCTAATTTCTTAAACATTGGGAAATAGAATTTATAAATGTGATTGAGAAAAAGATTGTTCCAGGATTCGCATGTGGCGGGTCTCCTTAACAATTGTGGGATGCTCTTGCATCATTGTTAACTAAGCAGCGTAATCCGGCGGTGGCTGGGGAATTTTCCCAAAAAACTGCTCGCCAGCATAGAAGAGCTGAAAATAGTCGTTTGCATGGGCCAACTTATCTGCAGACTCGTTTACATCGCCGCTAGATAGCTTGTCAATTTTATCAATATCCTCAACTTCCTTCTCCGATTTCTTTTCGCTTATGAGCTCTATGCTTTCGCCGTTGGCAAGATACATCTCATAGGTTTTGATTCCGAAATCTATACAAATGAGACTAAGTAAGAAGTAAGAGAAAATGAGATATTTCAACAGGCTATTTTGGTTTCGTGTAAGATAAGAAAGCTACCTGACTATTTGGATAAATTTTTCAAACCGATCATTGCATCAAGCCAGTCTCCGTCTGTTAATAATGGATAAATAATATCTGCACGCATTAATTGTTCGGATGCTGACAATTGAAAATTTTCCGATTTAAAACAAGTATTTCTCAAAGCAAAGAGAGTTGTCCATATCGCGGTACTGGCCATAGTTTTCTATGATTTGATATCCGTTTTTCTTGTACAGTCCTATGGCATCGGGTTGCCTTTTACCCGTTTCTAAAAGGCATCTTTTATAGCCCAGCTCTTTAGTCCAATTTTCTAACTCAGCTAGTATTTTGCTAGCTATACCTTTACCGCGGGCCTCTTCTAAGGTAAACATACGTTTCACTTCAAGCGCATCTTGCATTGATTCATCCTCAAAGGCCTTAATCGCACCGCAGCCAAGAACTGCATTGTCTTCATAAGCAAGAACGACCTGTTTTATTTTATCGAGCTTATTGTACTGATTGTAGAAATCGTGGTCGTCTCCATCTTTTACGGCTAGGTCGGCATCTAACAAACGAACCAGAGTCCTGAAGTCTGGGTTGTCGGCGTTTGTTCTTATTAGTTTAACTGAGCTCATATTCTTGTTTCATATGTAGAATAACTACTAACTCAAGCCGTATTGTTTTCGTGCATTTTCGATTTGCTTTTCTTCGCTGGTTTCTTTGGGGTAGAGCAAATAGGATGGAGCAATTATCGGCTTTGCTTTTTCAATATGAATTAGGAAAACCGATTCGAAGGGATACTTACCACAAGTAGTCGCTTCAAGTAAAGCTTTAAGCTCTGGAAACAGCGAATCCTTCGATCCCACACAACGTGCTGTGCCATGGAGTTGATAGCCTTTTTGCACTAATACATCCACGAAACTAAGACAGACTTTAGGATTGTTTTCGATGTTACGCTGGCTCTGAGGTGAAGCGATATTGGCAATAATTATCTCTTCTCCGTAAACGCAAAATGCTTCTTTTGGTGAAACATTAGGAACGCCATCTAATGAGCAAGTGGCTAACCAGCACAGAACGCTTTTATTTAGATAAAGGAGAATGTCTTTGTTTAAGCGCATAAGCCTTGTTTGATTTATTTCATTATACGGAAAAAGCCTTATCTCCTAATGTACAGGTTGCTTGGACTAATCATAAGTCCTAATCCTGTTTTCACATTTTTACGGTAAGAAAGTCGCCGAGTTCTTAAATAAGTTCCTTCTAGATGTAAAATGTAAAATTTTTTTAGTGGATAAAATATAGATAAAATTGACATTCTGAAGAAATGTTGAAATGTCAGTTGGTCTTGAAAAACTAGCGGTTAAATGTTGTGACAATTATCTGTCGATTTGGTCAAAGATTCTTGGAAGCTAGTCATTTTATGAATTTTCACGAACAAGGTTAGCAGCCGAAAAAAAACGTTTTAAAACCACAAACAAAAAACCTAAATACCACAAACTCTAAAACATGAAAAAGCATCTTATCATCCTATTGGCATTGCTTTATGCCCACGCGTCCATTCTAGGGCAAGTTAGCAACGTGAGCTATACCTTTTCGCCAACAGCTCAGTACAACTTCTGGGACGAAAACAGCGGTATCGAAGACGGTCTGTTTCTAGGCGGACAATTTGGATTTGGCTTCGGTCAAAATGTCGAATTGAGTGCGGTCTATTTACAATCGTTCGAAACCAACAACACATTTCCTACTTACGATTTTACAAATTCTTTCGTAAGCCAAGATTTACAGAGACAATTAAATATTCGTCGTATCGGCGGTAACCTTAAGGTTAACCTGAGTAAAGGTGCATTATTGCCTTTTTTATCGCTTGGGACGGGGGTTCAGAGAATTCAAATAGACGAGCTCGAGGACTTCTATTCTAGTCAGCGCATATATTTTGACGCAGGCTTGGGTATAAAATTGAGTGTTGCGGATAGATACACCTTAAATCTATCTGCCGTAAACCACTATTTCGAAATGAATCCTGTTCGTGAGTTGTTGACTTTAGAAGATCGCGAGGCATTAAATGTAGACTTCAACGATTTTGAGTCTGAGCTTCTAGATAGCTGGGCAGTACGCGCATCACTTATTATTTATCTCGGAGGTAACAAGCCAGAAGATTTATCGGATGAAGATAAAGCGCTTTTGGACAGCTACTCTACGGATTACTCTGGATTTAGTTTACCGCTTGAACCAACAGTTGGACGAATTAGATTTCACGAAAGACTTCCTTATAGAGACACTTGGTTCGTAGGAGGAGCGACCGGTTTTAACTTCGGTCCACTTGTTGGATTGCGCGCTTACTACTGGAGAGGATTGCAAGAAGCAGGAGAGGATGAGAACATTAGTACCGAAACAGATGATATTGCTATCTACGGAGCCGAGGGGCGTTTTCAATTGGCTGCTGGCCAGGGGCTGAAGCCTTACTTATTAATTGGTGGAGGTTTAATCGATCCACTACCTGGTTACGTTGGTCGATTCAATTTCACTCAAGTAGAAACGGCATTCGCCAGTGGAGGGATAGGCATAAACATTCCATTTTCTAAGGCATTCAAATTTGATGTTTATGGAAAAGCAATTCTTACATCAGCTCAGGAAGACATAGTTGATACTGCAGAACCAGATGACATCTTAACCAGTTGGGCTTACGGTGCATCTTTGAATTTGGTTTTAGGTAAGAAAAAGAAAGTTGCTGAGCCTCAACCACTACCTCTTCCGGGAGCAGTGGTAGATCCAAAAGCGGCGACGAGCCCAGAAGGAATAGCTATGCCTGAAAAGGGTGGATCTAAAAAAGGAACAATGGATCAATCAGATTCTGATGGTGCTGGAGTCGACAAAGACTTGCTTGAAATTGCTAAAGGTGGTTCAAAGTCTACCAGTATTATGATAATGACGCCGGCAGAGTTTGAGAATATCATTGATGAGATCTTAGACAGATCTGCTCAAAATAATACGGTCAATGAGGTAGAAAAAGAAATAGAGATAGAAGTAATGGAAGAAGAGGGCGATAGCTACGAGGACGAGGAAGAAGGAGATGACAAGGCGGCTAAAAAAGCAGCCAAAGCCGATAAGAAAGCTAAAGAAAAAGCTGAGGAAAAGGATAGTGAACTTCGTGAAGCTGTAGAAGAGAACAGAGAGAATATCGAGGAGATGGAGGAAATGATTAAGGACGGATTCCGTGATTTGAAAAAACAAATTCGCGAGATGGATAGAGATGCCGACGACAGAATGGACGATGTAGAAGACGCTATTGACGATGCTGAAGACGATCGTAGAGACGATATGAAAGACATCAAAAAAGATCTTGAAGATGTAGAGGACAGTATGAAGGAGAATGAAAAAGCTTTGAAGGAAAACGAAAAAGCAATGAAGGAGAACGAAAAGGCGATGAAAGAAAATGAGAAAACGATGAAGGAAGGAAGTGAAGAAGGAAAGAAAGGCGGATTCAAACTTTTCGGAAAAAACCAACAAGACAATCAAGACAAACTTGCAGAAGATGGTACTGAGCAAGTAAGCAAAGATTTTATAACCGAAGAGCAACGCTTCAAGAGTCCTTTTGCCACCGAAGAGTCTTTCGGTAGAAAACTCTCTTACGATGGAATGGGCATTTACGGGGGTTTTAATGTAGGCGGAAGCGCAAGTTTAAATATCGGTTTTCGCCCAACATATAAAATCGACAGTACAAACTTAAAGCTAGCACCAGAAGCATTTTTTGGCTTTGGTAGTCCATCTTCATTCGGAATCATAGCGAACGTTATACGCGATCTCGAAATCAAAGGAGGAGGAAAAATAGTGAACCCATACGTTGGAGCAGGTTTAGGCTTCTTGAGAATCGAACGCGACGATGATGATAGAACTAGAGGCGTAATTAACTTATTGGCTGGAGTGCATGTAGCGAGCGTCGCAAACGGAAGACTATTCCTGGAATACGCAAACAGAAACTTTTTCAGATTCAATCAATTTGTTGCCGGCTATAGACTGGCATTCTAGATAAGAATTTGCTCATAGAATGTGGAGGCGTTTCAATTTGATTGAGCGCCTCTTTTTTTTGCTTTATGTTTTGGGCGTGCCCTCAATGTTATTGTTTGCGGACATTGTGAGTTTCGATTGCCGGAGGCAATCGGCGAGATTCCCCTCTTGAGAGAGGTGAGAGGAGTGTTCACGTATGTACATTTTGGCGAGAAGAATAGGTTGTTCCATTTGGGCGTGCCCCTTCTTCTTTCTTGCTGCGCAAAAGAAGCAGGGTCGGGCTATCCATTACTTCGCGTTCGCTCCGGTCTCTTTCTTGTTTCGCCAAAGCAAACCTTTCTACCGCTACGGCGGTAAAGATTTGCTGGCTCAACAAAAGAGACTGCTCCCTTTGGTCGCATAATTCCTATCCCTCACGCGAAGAGAATTACTACTTCTTTGGCTTACGCTTCTTACTAGCCTTTGCCAGCGGATTAAACTGCAAACACAAATCGATCCAATAGTCTAAGTCCTTGTCCCGATCATATCCTTCAGGACTGACAAATACGTAAGCACGCATCGGTCTACCAGTAAAGTCCATTGGATGGCAACCCTTTTTCTTCATAGCTTTCTCTGATGCCTCTTCTCCAATACGCGCCATAACTACATCGGTCTCACGCTTTTTATCGAAAAGAACACCGCAACACATTTTACCGTCGACCATAAAGCAAAGCCCGCCCATCATTTTCTTTTCTTCAAAACGCGCTTTTTGATCTTTAAGGCTCTTGCGCATTCTGTCCGCTAAATATTCGTCGTAGGCCATCCTTTTTCTTTCTAAGATAAGTTCTCGTAAAGAAAACTTGGCTTTTGCGAATTATTGAGTT
>CAZZIZ010000099.1:0-2302 GCA_964654535.1 uncultured Chitinophagales bacterium | reverse complement strand
CCCTAGATAGGGAGAAAAATATTGTATCTGGCTTGAGGCCGTATATTCCAAGCCGAGTTCCACGTCTATTTGCTTTATGGCCATTAGGTCGATACTTAATCCCGATGAAAATGCTATATGGTCCGAGCCTTGAATATCGAGCTCTAAGTTTTGTAAAACTGAATACGCTTATCTCAATTCTAAAGAGAACTCAGCTTTACGGATTTGTACTGATTTCGGACGAGAATCGGGGAGAAGCAATTGGTAAATCCGTAAGTTAATGGCCAATTTGCGCATATATGAAAGCAAAGGATACCGCTTCAGGATTGGATGATCAGGCCCTTTTACAGCTTCGATTCTTTGAAAGCATCAAAAATGACCACCCAGAAGGGGAAAGTTTAGGAAGCATCCTTATGGAGATTCTACATCTCAGTCAGGATAGCATTTACCGCCGTATGCGCGGTGAAACAGCCCTTACTTTTGGCGAGTTGGCCAAGGTCGCTGATTACTTTAAAGTTTCCCTAGATGGCTTTTTAGGCCTCTCTATTGATCAAGCTACAGTCGGCTTTCGCTTTTATCGTCTCAATAGCGGCAGCTATCACGAGTATCTCAAGTTCATAATGGATGAGTTTCAACAAACAGAAATCGGCATTGAACAGCATATAACATACTCGGCGAAAGACATACCAGTATTCTACTTTTTCCTTTTTCCAGAACTTGCCGTATTCAAAGCCTTCTTCTTTGGTAAAATCCTATGGACCAATGATCTCTTTAAAAACGAGCAGTTCGATTTCGAGAAGATTTATGAACTAATGGGAGCGCCGCGTGCTGTTCTTGAGCAGATAGGTTTAAGCTTAGCCAAATCATACCTTCAAATTCCAGGTACTGAGATATGGAATCATTCCACCATCAATGGACACTTGTATCAAATTCGCTACCTCTGGGAAGCGGGACAGTTTTCAAGCAAGCAATCTGCACTTTCTATTTTAGATTGTACGGAGAAATTGTTGCGGCACGTAGAATCTCAAGCTGAAGAAGGAACAAAGTTTCTTGCACCAGATAATAAGGAAGTAGGAGCGAGTTGCGAACTGTATTTTTCAGAGGGGATTCACTTAGAAAATGCCATTTTAACAATCAAGGCGGAGCAATTGAAATGTTACGTGCTCCACAATACGGGTGACTATTTAATCACCACCGATTCTGCCTTCTGCAACCGCACGGACGAGTATTTTAAAAATGTGCTCAGTAAATCAGGTCTTATAAGCAAGGTCGGTGCAAAAGACCGACAGCGCCTTTTCCGTAATTACGGCGGCAAGATAGAAAAGTTGCGCAAGCTAATAGAAGGCTCCGCGTAAATCCCTTGTCCTAAACTGATCTACGCTTTCGAAGCAGCAGTCGTTATTTTGTCCAGCGCACCACTTACTTTTTGAAGGACTTCTTCTTGCCCCTCAATGTTGTGCCGTTCTTGTAAATACGCAGGGTCGTTATAGGATATAGAAACCACACTCTGCCTTTCAGTTACCAATATTTTTTGAGGAAGGTCTAACCCGCATAAATTCGCAGAAGCCATCAAAGGGGTTCCCAATTTTGGATTTCCAAAGAGTATAATGCGCGTAGGCTCTAGTGCAAGATCAACAGAAGCAGCATTCGCCTGATGATCCAACTCAAGAATAATTTTAAGCGCTGGGTTATCGCTAATGATTCCCTTCAATTTTGCATAAGTATCTGCAAAACTCTGCTCACTTACTTTCGATATGATTCCTTGATTCGACATATTATTTTGATATAATGAATTTAATGCTCCCTAATGTTTCTGCTGCCTCTATTGCCCTCACTACTTATACGCAAAGTAAACAGTCCAGATGCTAAATAAACTAGATATTTTTGTGACTGTAGTCTTTCCGGGGAAAGTTTCGCGGCAGCAATAGTCTCCACTCTTTTTCCATCCAAATCAAAAACGTCCATCACAAGTTTAGCTTGTAAAAAGCAAAGCGCAAAATGCGCTGACGCTTAACAATCGTAAAAGAAAGGCTTCGTTAGTATTTTTGGAGAAACGTGAATAGCTAATAGTTTATAAAATAGAAACTAAGATAAAGTATAATCGCTCTTACGGACTAGATGATGTAGGTATTCGATGAACAATGACATTTTGACACCAATAATGGTTTTAATTGATTCAGCGTTTGTCACTTGAGTCTGGAAACTTGAGTTCTTCGCAAGTGTGAAGACTTGAACCAAAAGAGTGATTCAATTGATCCTAGTTCGATTATGAAATAGATGTGATTTTCGCGTGAGGGATTGAGAGGGAGCGCAGCGTTTGTCT
>CAZZIZ010000098.1:6850-12818 GCA_964654535.1 uncultured Chitinophagales bacterium | reverse complement strand
TAGCTTCTTCGGCCCGGTGGTGAGCAGAATGATTCGAATACCATAGAAAGTTCGATACCTCCTTGTCCTGAGGCCGCTTGCGCTAACTCAGATACGGTAATGTCGTAGCTCAATCCAAATTTAAAATCGTTGTACTCTATTCCTACCAAAGGAATAACAGCATCGTCGAAACGATATGAAGCTCCAAAGAATATTGCAGTGTTGTCACTAAGGCCATCATTGAAGTGATATCCAAAGTTTGCTCCTACAACTATTTCTTCAGCTGTTGCTTGAGTCATATAGATTGCGTTTGGTGCAATACTGAATGACTTGTTAGGTTTTATTGTTGCTCCTAGGTGAAAAACTTGTCTTTGATCCAGGAAATTGGTTGCACTATTTAAGAAAGTTTCACCTGGCTCTGTAAGGTGATAAACCGAACCGCCTAAGAAAACTGTAAACTGATTTGTTGGTGAAAGGGTAAGCATACCTCCAACACGAACATCAAAGTAATTGAACGCGTTTTCTTCAACTTGTTCCCAGTTGTTAAATTGTTCTGCCGTGAGTCCCGAACCCGTTGCTTGAATAATTTGCTGCTCGAAAATGAGTTGAGAGAAGTCAACACTTTTGTGAACCAACCCGGCTTGTCCTCCAAGTGAAAGCACATAACGCGCATCGCTATCAAAAGCTTTGTGATAAGCCAAAGATGCCATAGCGGTAAGATTATTTAAATCTCCATAACCTGCCTGATCATTGAAAATTAAGAATCCAACACCGATATAGTCACTTCCAATTACACCTCTCAAGAGTGGCATATCATAGGACGCTGCTACCGTTGTATATGGAGCTGGAATTGCAGCCCATTGGTTTTTAAAGTTAACAGCCCCTCTATAGCAGCCATTCATCATACCCGTCATCGCTGGATTTAGCGTCATAGGAGATGCATAGAATTGGCTGAAGTGAATATCCTGAGATGACAGAGTTCCAAACCCCAGCAGGCAGAATATGGCTAATTGGACTAAGCGTTTCATATAGTAAAATTTCTTGCTCTTAAAATTAGAGTTCGTTAAGTTAGCTGAAAAACGTCGCTATATCAAAGAATTTGAATGTCTTCTATGTACCTGCAAGCCTGATTTTCAGTGCATTGCAATTACTTAGATTTTTTTCAGCTTAAACATCGGTTTCAAAAAGCCCGGGATTGTAGTCTTTTGTACAAAAAAGTACGGCTTGTCTACTGCTCCGAACCCCCTGTAAAACCTGCCGACGTTTGAATCTTCCGATCCTTCGAAGTCTAAAAGAAAATTCGTGCCACAATTTGCGCGGATTATGGCATCTAAGAGTAGGAACATAGCGCCATTCTGCCTTCCGACAGAGCTTGCCATAGGAAAAAGGTTGGTTATTCGGCCTTTAAAGTAAACAAAGAAGCCTTGTGCGCTTATTCGATTTCCTGCATCAATAACAGTCATAACTTGTCCCATACCGCTATGAATGCTTTTATACATCAGCCTGGTGAGGTTCTTAAAATCCTTTTCTTGGTAGTCGACCAAGGTGTGCGGGATCTCTAATTTGGCGTTTTCGATGAGTTGTTCTGGGTTTTGGTCCTCAATGATTGTCAGTCCACTTTTTTGCGCCTTGGCTAGGTTCCTTTTGGTATTGCTGTTGTAGCCCTTCTTAACAGTTTCATAGGGCTGATCTAGATTTAAAAGCAGATTCGTACGCTTTGTTTTGCGATAAGCCTTGAACGAAAAGTCGTTGTCTGCATTAACGTAGAGTTGGATTCGCTTAAACTGTCTTGGAATGGCATTTAAAAATGTCTCTACTTGTTGGTCGTTAAGAGCGGTCGTGCTGCTTATGCCGAGTTGCTGGGCGAAAAAGGGAGGGTAGATACTTTGAATTCCGAAACGAGAGTTCCAAGGGAGGGGCATGACTGCTTCATAATCATTGAGTACAAGTGCATCCCAATTGTCGCAAATGCAATCTAAATAGTACGACAAGGAATATGCGCGACCGTTGCTGGCAATCTGAATGCAGTTGTCCCACTTTTCCCGAACTACGTCTTGGTTCTTGATGTACTTTATCATACTTGAGCAGTGGCAGTTTGCATCATCTTTTCATAGACGCGGAACCAACCTTTCCAGTCATTCATTTCACTTAAGGTATGGTTGTGCCATAAAGGCATGAACATACCTTTGACTTCTTTACAATGCATTATTAGCTCCTCGATTGCTTTACTAGCTTCATCGGGACTGAGTTTTAAATATGACTGCAGGGTGTAATCCATAACCGCAAATGGGTGGATGCGCAATGGGGTGGAGATTTCCTGACTAAAGTCATAGAAGAAAAAGGATGATGCAGTAGAAGCGCGAAATCCAATTTGATCAGGGTAGCCCATTGAATAGTCCTTGAATACTTCTTGGTCTATCAGCATTTGATAGGTGTCAGGGATTTTTATCCGAATGTAGTGTTGTCTCGATTTGGTAATCTCCGCTTTTATGATCGATGAAAGTAATCCTACTTCTTCTTTTACTAAACTTAACTGGCTGTCTGATTTGTAAGATGGGTGTATGCCTACGTCGGCCTCATCTGAAATGTTTTGTATGAGCGTATGAAATTTCACATTATCGTTGGCGACATTGCGATCGTAAAGCGCATAGTTGCCAATTAGTATAAAGTAGATGGCGTTTAAATTGTTGGTGTCGTGAAATTCGAATTGGGTTTCGTATGTATCAAAGGGGTCTTTCTTATTTCCCCAGAGCACAGAAAGACGATTACCTATTTGCTGAAAATCTAAGTTGCGTAGGGAAATCATAAGGCCACCCAGATTTCTAATCCAGCCTTTGTTTTTGAAGCACCAGGCCATATCTATGTCATAGGTAGGAATGAACTTATAGGTTCTTCTATTGACCTTCCAATCAGGAAAACGATCGTTAATTTTTTTTTGTAGGTGAATCACCCAATAGTCTATGACTGGCTTTTGCAGGAACTTCTTTTTGTATGCATAACTCGATGATCCTGGAAAACGCTCGTGTTGGTCTGGGCGAAATGGTAATTGTTCTTCATAGCGGGACATTAAATAAAAAGCCGCGGAGAAAATGTCGAATGGAAAAAGACTGCTTTCGTCGTTAGTGGCGAAAGGAACCTCGTAGCCATCGTAAAAAACTTCATTTAACTCCTGCTGTTTGATGCCCCTCTCTAGGAGCAAGTCGCTAGACATTATGAAGAGTTCCTCACCTATTGCCCGCTTACTATAGTTAAGTTTAACATCGTGAAAGCCAATAAAGGCATCCATGTCTGAACTAAGCTCTAGTTCGATGCCAAGTAACTCTTCAAATACAAATTTGAAAATGAAGCTTACTCGATTGGTTATCTGTGGAGTATAGACTAACATAAAGTAATTGCAAAGAAAAGGTATTTCTTCAGGTACTAAATTTTACTTTTAAGCACGAAAACTAAAAAGAACATCTATGGCTAAGGAAATTATTATATCCAAGGACGCTCCGGCACCAATAGGCCCTTATAGTCAGGCGGTAAAAGCTGGCGATTGGTTGTTTGCTTCTGGGCAAATAGCCTTAGACCCACAAACAGGGAAATTGGTCGAATCTGGCGTTGAGGATGAAACGCGCCTAGTGATGAAAAATATTGAAGCGGTTTTGAAGGCGGCTGGTATGGGCTTTGAGAACGTGGTGAAGACCTCCATATTTTTAGCGAGTATGGATGACTTTGCTAAGGTTAATGCCATTTATGGAGAACGTTTTAGTGATGCTCCGCCTGCTCGCGAGACAGTTGCTGTCAAGACACTTCCAAAAAACGTAAATGTCGAAATTAGCGTTACGGCATACGGCGGATAACAATTTTTCAACGATTAAACTTTAGTACCTTGAAATGGTCTAAATGACTGGAAAAAATCCACTTTACAATCACAATACAATATGAGAACGATATTACTTACTATTTGGGTCGGCTTACTTTCTATGTCTACTTTGACTGCCGACGGAACGAATGACTTTTTTGAAAGAGCAGATGTATTCTTTTCAAAGACTGTTGCTAATGGCTTGGTTAGTTATAATAGCATAGATCGCGCAGAATTGAGTGCTTTGGCAGATGAGATTGCGACTTATAGTTTGGACGGTACTTCGGACAATGAAGCGCTTGCCTTCTATATCAACGCTTATAACATCTTGACGATTAAAAATGTCATTGACAACAACATACCTAGTTCACCATTGGACGTTCCTGGTTTTTTCGATACTGTGAAGCATACGGTAGCAGGTAAATCTGTTACGCTAAACAATATTGAGAACGACATAGTCCGCCCTCGCTTCGGTGATGCGCGTATACACTTTGCACTTGTATGCGGAGCAGTAGGCTGTCCACCATTAACTAAAGATGCCTTCAGACCAGCTACCGTGTCAAGTCAACTTGAAAGATTAACCCGTGCTGCTTTGAATAGTTCTTCATTTTTGAAAGTTAATACAGATGCTCAAACCTTGCAGCTTTCTGAAATCTTTAAATGGTACTTGGTTGATTTTGGCGATTCTTTAGACTCGGCTTTAGGCTATATAAATAAATACCGAGATAATCCAATTCCAAGTCAATATGACAAGTCGTATTATACCTACGATTGGAAGCTGAACGCCCAATAAATCTGTCTAATCGTTAGATAGCAAGCGGAAGTCGCAATAATCCTAATCGGAAGATAAAAGCTCACTATCTTAGCACCTGCTGATTGATAGTGTAGATGAAAGACAATATCGTTTTCTGGGGTGCTAATGAAAAGGATGAGAAAATCCTAGTGGCTTTGCGTTTGCGAGCGGCGGACAAGAAGGTCGACATCTGGACTTTTGCAGAGAAGATTTGTAAAAAGGACTTCGTCGATTCCATGTTTGGAGATTGGAGCGAGCTCGATATCTCTGCATTCCCAAAAGAACATGTATTTATTGAAAGAGATGCTTCAAGTCCTGAACTGCTTCCTAAAGAAATAAAAACTTCAACTCCTGAAAACACCGAACTAATAAGTCGCGCAGAACGAGAGTGGACGGTTAAAGTTCTTTCGCTTCGACTGTATGAAATGATTAAGTCAGAAGTATTGGCGTTGAAGGAGCAAGTCATGACTCTTAAGGCTTATGATAAAGCCAGCTGGGATTCTTGTAAAGCATATTGGGACAAGATAATGTCCAACCACAATGACCGTAATCTAAACCGCGAGCAAGCTTCCGAATTGCGCGAAGTGGTTAATACTAGTTTCGAACGCCTCAAGGAATTGATGGCGGATACCAATAAGCAGTACGAAGAGGAATCGCAAGCAAATTTTTTTCAGCTCACTAAAAAGATCGATGAGCTACAGGCGGATTTTGCTAAGCACCCAAATAAGGCTAAATCAACCTTCAACGAATTGCGTAAACTGCAAACGACAATGAAGGACTTGCGCCTTAACAGGTCGGCGTATAAGGACATTCGTTCAAAGATGAATAAGGCTTTTGAGGCGGTAAAGAAGGGAATGGCTCAGAGCAACATTGGCCATTTTGAAAAAAGAGTGAATGGCTTGAAATCTGCGATTGACAAAATGCAAAAGTCTATTGACTGGGATAAGGGCTCAATTGACTTTCAAAATAAGCGCTCTAAGAGTGTACACGCAGGGCAATTGGAAATGCAATTGAGAGACGCCAAGATTAAAATGATCAACGCACGTATCGAATCTAAGCAAGCCAAGCTTGACGATATGAAGAAAACTTTGACTACGCTTGAGAAAAAACTGCAAAAGTCAAAGCCGAAAGCGAGTGAAGCGCCAGCGAATAAAACGAATGCCAAGTCGGCTAAAGCCGGAGATAAAAAGCCAAGCGGCAAGGCTGACGGAAAAGTAACTGAGAAGAAAAAAGAAGCTTCTAAAAATCCTGAAAAGAAAAAGGAGGGTGAGGCAAAAACAGAAGCGGCCGGTACTAAAAAGACAGAGCCTAAAGAATCGCCCAAAACCGAATCGCCCAAAACCGAATCG
>CAZZIZ010000098.1:0-6750 GCA_964654535.1 uncultured Chitinophagales bacterium | reverse complement strand
CCAAAACCGAATCGTCCAAAACTTCCGACTCCTTAAAAGAGACTGTTAAAGTAGCTGCGTCTGCCAGTGTAGTTACACCAATAGTTGCAAATGCGGAGATTTCAAAGCCTACATCACCAGAAATTCCCAAGGCTGAACCAAAAGCCGAGCTTGAGAAAAAGCCGATGACTACAGCAGAGATGACTAGAAGAGCTTTGAAGAAAAATGCTGCAGGTAGTTCTCAGGAAGAAGAGTAAGTCCTCCCATAATCCATTCTAAATTTCGATTTCCTAATTAGAGGCTGTGAATTACTACCTGAACAAGGAAAGCGACGTAAAGGGCTAATAGTATAAAGCCCTTCCAATTCTGCAACTTTTTTGAATTGTAGTAGATTACCAATAGGATTGTAGCCAAAGCCATAAGCGGCAGAAGTACGGTAAGGTTGATGTGGGTTATTTCTAACTCGCCGAAGAAGCGGCTTACACCCGAAACTCCTAGAGCGTTGAAGATGTTTGATCCAATAACGTTTCCTATGGCCAGTGATACCTTGCCTTTCTTTACAGCACTCACGCTAACGATTAACTCGGGTAGCGAAGTGCCAAGAGCAACCGCCGAAGCCGAAATTATATCTGCACCAATATTGGCGAGATCGGCTATTTGAATAATTGACTTAATGTTGAATTCCGCAGACAAATAAATACCCGCGCCTGCTAATACTACGATGAGAAAATAGTACCACTTCAACTTGGGTTTTTCCGAGTCATTATTTTCTCTTAATGTTGCTTTTACGCACATGCCTAAGTAAGCCGTTAATAGAACCACGCAGACCACACCTTCCCATAGCTCAAAATTACCATCATAAATCGCAAAGGATAAAAAACCTGTCCCCACTAGTAAGAAGATAGTATTGTGAATAGGTACACGTTCTTCGATGGTTTTCCCTGAGCCTAACAAGCACATAGCCCCAAAGACTAGTAAGACATTGGTAATGTTAGAGCCCATCACATTACTGAAAACAATCTCGCTAGTATCTTTAAAAATCGCAGCAATAGAAGAGGCCAATTCAGGGAGGGAAGTTCCTAGAGCGACTACGGTAACGCCTATGACAAGTTGGGAAATGCCCAAAGACAAGCCGATTCTCTCGGCGTAGTCAATAAAATAGTCTGCTGACTTTAGCAGAGTAAAGAGGCTCAAAACAAAAACCCCAAACCACATGAGTATTTCTAGTGCCATAAATTGTTGCTGCGCAAAGGAACAATATAAACCCGATACGTGCTCGGCTAAGTCATAATTTCCTAACACACCTTCTACACTGCGGTGACTTAATATCAGGAGGGAATGGCTTTCTTAGCAGAAAGTAGATTTTATGAAAAAGTTCTCAATATTGTTTCTATTCAGCTTATTGTGTTTAACAATTCAGTCTCAGAGCGAAATAACGGGTAAAATAACCGATGAGTTTGGTGAGGCTGTAGACGGCGCCTTTGTCGTCCTTGAAGGAGGAGGGTTCCAACTATCTACATTTAGTGATCCTGAAGGATTTTATAGCCTGAAACCACTTAGTGCTGGTTCTTATGATCTCAGATTTTCGCGAGTAGGCTTTAAAGCTAAGTCATTTTCAAGTGTACAGGTAGGAGCGGACAGGGTAGTTTTTCTGGATGTTGTTTTGTTGCTCAATGAGTCCATAGCTACGCTCGATGTCATAGAATACAGAATACCCTTAATTGTCAAGGGAGGAGTTCCACCTGCAGTAGTCTATGATAATAAAGTTCTAGAAAAATTGCCTTCCAGAAATATAGATGATGCTATAGCCCAGGCGCCTTCCGTTTATCAAGCAGATGCAGGTGAGCCAATTTTCGTGAGAGGCGCAAGGGCGGGTTCGACAGTCTATTATGTGGATGGGATGCGTATGAGTGATACCCGGGGTGTTCCCATTAGTGCGGTCGACCAACTTTCGGTTCTTACGGGTGCTATTCCTGCAAAGTATGGAGACAGTACTGGAGGCGTAATAATCCTGACCACAAAGTCTTACAGATAGCAAATAAGCTACTAACTAGGTTGTCGGAGTAAGCGTTTTGTTCTACTTCATTTAGTAATTTTGAGCAAGTCCGCTACGTCAGTTGAACTGATTTTGTGAGCTGGGTTAAGTGCGCTGAATGAAAATTAAGTTTCAACTACTACTTTGCTTTTTAGCAATTTTATATATGGCTTCTTGTGCCTCTAGTGAGCAAAAGGATACCAGCAGTTCGAATAGTGCTCACAGCGGGCAACAAGCCTCAAAAGACAAAACGGCAGCGCTTAGCTTGCCTGGCACTAAAGAAATGATAGATAGCCTCGATGCCATTTATGCGCGCTGCGATTTTAGTAATCACCCGTATGAGTTTGATCGACAAATTGAGCAAATAAAGACTCAAATGAAAGGCAATAGGAATCCCCAACTCTTAATGCAGTTTGCTTACGTTAATCTTCAAAGTGGAAATAGCGATGTTACCATCGAAACACTTGAAGAAGTTATAGCTCAATACAAGTTTCCAGTAGAAGGTCAATATAAACGAGTTTATGATTTGTTGGCTATTGCTTATTTGAGAATGGCTGAGCAAGCTAATTGTATTATTAACCACGTTCCGACCTCTTGTATCATTCCAATTGCGGAAGAGGCTATTCACAAGGACAAGAGCTTCTCCTTGAAGGCCATAGAATCTTACACAAAAATTCTAAAAGCATTTCCCGATGATTATCAAAGTCGCTGGTTATTGAACATTGCTTATATGACCATTGGTAAATACCCGAATGAAGTTCCCAGCGAATATTTGATTCGTTTAGAAAAAGATTCTGACTTTCCAACGTTCAAAAACATTGCCGGCGAAGTCTTACTCGACGTGCAGTCGCTTGCAGGAGGCAGTATCTCAGAGGATTTTAATAACGACGGTTATGTTGACTTGATTTTATCGAGTTGGGGAATGAAAGATCAACTGAGATTGTTTTTGAATAATGGCAAGGGCTCGTTCCAAGAAAAAACAAATGCAGCTGGCCTAAAAGGAATAACTGGTGGGCTGAATATTATTCAAGCGGATTACAACAACGACGGTCATATCGATGTCCTGGTTTTAAGAGGCGCTTGGAATGGTGATCTAAATAGGGGCATTCAACCTAACTCACTTTTGAAAAATAATGGGGACGGTACTTTTGAAGACGTTACCATTGCCAGTGGAATTTACACCGTCCGACCAACTCAAGCAGCTGTGTGGGCGGACTTCAATCTGGATGGGCATTTGGACTTGGTTATTGTTAACGAGTCTAACCCGGCCAAGACTGCTTTTAAATCAGAGTTTTATGAAAATAATGGCGACGGTACTTTCACCAATATTTATCAACGCCTAGGTTTTCTTTTCGACGGAGTGGCCAAGGGAGTTGCTGTCGGTGATATTAATAATGACCGCTACCCCGACCTTTATATTTCTTTCATCAATCAGGTAAACTTTACGCTACTCAACAGTACTGGTCAAAACGGAGAAATAAAATTTGACAACATCACCGAGTCAAGCGGCGCCATGTTTCCATTGGAAAGTTTCCCTTGTTGGTTTTTTGATTATGACAATGATGGCTTCGACGACTTGTTCGTTTCCTCTTACGATAATACCGCATTTTCAAATCAAGCCGGGGAAGTTGCCTTGTCTTATTTGAATAAGCCTTTCAAGTCGGATGTGCTTCATTTATATCGAAATAAAGGCGATAATACTTTTGAAAACGTGAGTAAGCGTCTTGGTTTAGAGCTACCAATCCATACTATGGGCTGTAACTTCGGGGACCTCAATAACGATGGTTTTTTAGACTTCTATTTAGGCACCGGAGCGCCGGACTACAGAAGCATCGTTCCCAACCGTATGTTTTTGAATCAAGCTGGTAAAAGCTTTGAGGATGTAACTTTTAGTGGAGGCTTTGGTCATATTCAGAAAGGCCACGGCGTTTCATTTGCAGACTTTGACAACGACGGTGATCAAGATATCTATGCAGTAATGGGTGGCTCGGTAAGTGGTGATATTTTTCAAAATGCACTTTTCGAAAACCCGATAGAGTCTGCGAACTGGATAAGCTTAAAACTAAATGGCTCCAGGGCAAACAAATCTGGCCACGGAGCAAAAATTGAAATAGTGGTTTCTGAAAAGGGTAGGGAAAGGAGCATTTATAAAACCGTAAGTTCTGGTGGAAGCTTCGGCGCTAATAGTTTAACCCAGACCATCGGCTTGGGTCAGGCTGATAAAATAAAATCCATAAAAGTATTTTGGCCGGACAGGGAAAAGAGCATCTCCACTTTTAGTGAAACGGAATTCAATAAGTTTTACCTAGTTAAACAGGAGGGCGATAGTATCGAAGCCCTCGATATTGCGCATACGCCTTTAGTAAGGCACGAACACAAGCATCAGCACTAGGAAAAACTTTTGAGTACCTGCTCAATGACTACAGGAAAGTGTGCGTATTCTAATTGATGTACTTTAGATGCAATGTCTTTTGCTGAGTCGCTTTCAAGTACTGGGCATTTCGCTTGAAAAATAATAGCGCCTTCATCATACTCCTTACTTACATAATGAATGGTGATGCCCGTTTCCTTATCCTTGTTTGCTTTAACACTTTCGTGTACGTGCATACCGTACATTCCCTTGCCGCCATAGTTGGGTAAAAGCGCTGGATGAATATTTATGATTTTATTTGGAAAGGCCTCGATGAGCGCTTTTGGAATTAGCCAGAGAAAACCTGCGAGTACAATGATGTCAGGTTTTACGGCATTTACGGCCTGAAGAAGATTTAAGCTTTTATAACAGTCAGCTTTTGAAAACACATATGAGGGAACTTTAAAAGCGCTCAGGCGGTTTATTACTCCTGCACCTTTCTTGTTGCAAAATAGTGCCACTACTTTAAAGTCCTCCTTGGAATCAAAGTATCGACAAATGTTTTCCGCATTTGTACCGTTTCCAGAGGCAAAAATGGCAATTCGAGGCATTAATTGAGGCTGCTGTTACGTTTTATAGGTGCCAAATATATCACTAAATTTGGCCGACATTAGAATAAACGGGTCTTTGTTGTTTGGGTCTAATTTTTGAACTGATTTAATCGTGAAACGCTACTTACATATAGTTCTTTTGATCTTTGCTCTTCCCCTTACTGCCTTTGGGCAAGAAGAGCCGGCTGTCTATGACGGCCCAGAACTGCCTGAAAACCTGACGGTACTGGATATGATTATTACCGATGAAGGAGATACGCTCTTTCTCGCTGACCTCCCTTTGATTTCTGTAACGGGCAGTAGACTCTTTTTGGATATGAGTAAGTACCGTCGTATGAAACGAAACGCAACTAAGGCTTACCCGTATGCTAAAAACGCGGTCGCGCTTTTAAAGGAGATTGAAAAGGAGACAGAGCTAATAGAAAAGAAAAGACACCAACGAAAATATCTCAAGCGATTAGAGAAGGAACTTAAAACTCAGTTCAAAGATGAACTGACTAACCTAACCACTACTCAGGGGAAAATACTGGTGAAGATGATTGAAAGAGGTACCGGAAAGAGTTTTTATAAAACTTTAAAGAATCTGAAAAACCCTGTTACGGCAATTCTATTTCAAGGTATCGGTAAGCGCTATGGCTACGATCTTAAGCAAGGTTACGACTCTGAAAAAGAGTGGATGCTTGAAAGAATAATATTGGAATTGGAAAAAGCTGAATTAGATAAAGCGCAAACGGAAAGCGCGAGCTCTAGCCTTGAGCCTAAGAGCTAATCGCTAAACAGCGAAACTCTCCCCGCAGCTGCAAGTTCTGGTAGCATTGGGATTATCAAAAAAGAACCCTTTACCATTTAGGCCAGATGAAAATTCCAAGGTAGTTCCGTATAAGTACAAAAGGCTTTTGATATCAGTAACAACCTTTTCACCATTGTCTTCGAAAACCTGGTCTTCTGGTTTAGGCTCCGTATCAAAATCTAGTTGATAGGAAAGTCCAGAGCAACCACCACCTTGCACAGATACACGCACAAAGAAGACTCCTTCTTTCTTTTCCGCTTTCTTTATTTCTCGAATGCGTTCGGCAGCTTTTTCTGAGATATTAATCATTGCTCTTGTTCTGGGGTAAAATTATAACTATTGGGCTTAACTTATAGTTCAAAAATCACCAATTTCAGGCTTAATTTATTCATATGTTGTCAAAGATAGACCATATCGGCCTCGCAGTGAGCGATGCAACAAAGAGCCAAGTGCTCTTCGATTTGCTTTTTGGGAAAAAGGCATTTAAAACCGAAGCCGTAGAAAGCGAAGGCGTACGTACGATCTTCTACCAGATAGATGATTTAAAGGTCGAGTTGTTGGAATCTATGAGCGAGAACAACGCTATCTCTAAGTTCATAGAAAAGAGAGGAGAGGGCGTTCACCATATTGCTTTTGAAGTGGCGGACATACATCAAAGAATGAAAGAGTTTGAAAAAGAGGGCTTTCTACTGTTGAATAAGGAGCCCAAACTCGGCGCCGATAATAAACTAATCTGCTTTATTCATCCTAAAGACACCAACGGTGTTTTGATAGAGCTCTGCCAATCGCAGAATAAATGTGAGAGTTAAAAAAGTCTCGCGTGAGGGATAGAGGCATTGTTGAAGCTCATGTTGTTTTGTAGCCATAACGCTTAGCTCCCTAGAGCTAGAAGCGTTTTGCGCGTACAAAATAGAACATAGCGACTGCCGACAGCCCGACCCCGAGTTTTCCAGCTTTGCTGGAAGAGACGAGGGGGCACGCCCAA
>CAZZIZ010000097.1:0-12929 GCA_964654535.1 uncultured Chitinophagales bacterium | reverse complement strand
ACGAATCATTATCATCATCGCAGACTACGTCTATGTCACTCACTTCGTAATTACATTCTAGTTGTGCTTCTCCAGCACAAACGCAATCATCTCCGTAGACATCGTTGTCTGTGCTGCTATCGCCGTCGTTACAAGCTGTGCCAGGCAAGGCAGGTCCTCCAGGGGCACCTTCGCAATCCAATGTTGCACCGACACAATTACAAAATTCGTTGAAGCTATCGTTGACCGTATTGGGGTCACCATCATCACAAGTGGTTCCAGCAACAGCAGAGCCACCAACGTTGCCTTCGCAGTCAATGGGTTGTCCGAGGCAAAAGCACAAGTCGTTCCAAACATCATCACCAGTTGCAGAGTTGCCGTCGTCACAAGAGTCGCCGATGTTTGCCATAGCTTCCAAACAATCAAACAGTGGTGTGCCAGCGCAGGTACAATCGTCTTGAACAATATCGTCTAAGGTTAACTCGTCTCCATCATCACAGGTTTCACCGAAGTCAGCCATTATGTCAAAGCAATCGAATTCGGGAACACCTAGACAGGTACAGTCGTCCAACCACACATCATCTATGGTCATAATGTCATTATCGTCGCAAGGTGTACCTGGAAGTGCTAATCCTTGAACAACGTTTTCGCAATCAAGTGTAAGTCCGATACAAACACATGCTGTGTTCCAAATATCATTAACTGTAAATTCATTACCGTCATCACAAGAAGCCCCAAAATCTACTTGCTGCTCAGGACAATCGAATATGGAAACTCCAAGACAAGTACAATCTTGTTGGAGCATATCATTAATGGTGTCATCATCCCCGTCATCGCAAGACGTACCTGGAAGTACAGATCCTCCTGGAGTTCCTTCACAATCTGCAAAGACTCCTACACAAAGGCAATCAAATCGATATTCGTCATTGACCGTAAAGAAGTTTCCATCATCGCAAGGGGTGCCGGGCAAAGTCGAACCGTCCAATACCCCTAAACAATCGACTGCAGGCCCACCAACACAGCCACAAAACTCTGTAATCTCCAATGTACCATCATCCAACATCACAGTATCCATTACTGTGTTATATACATCACCAGCAGTAAAAATATCTTCGTCATCACAAGGTTCCCCAATGACATTTGGCCCACCTGGAACGCCTTCACAATCAAACGGCAAACCAGCACAGTTACAATTTTCGTCAAAGGTATCGAAGCCAGTATCGGGATTTCCGTCATCGCAAAAAGCTCCTACAATAGCCGCTCCGCCTGGAACGCCGAGGCAATCTGGTATCCCGCCTACACATTCACATTCACCATTATAGGCGTCACCTATTGTAGCTGGGTCACCGTCATCGCAAGGGGCTCCAACAAGATTGGGGCCGCCAGCCACACCGGTACAATCAAATATTTGTCCCACACATAAGCACTGAGCATTGTAGGCGTCGTTACCCGTTTCCAGATCATTGTCATCACAAGGCGTTCCGGGTAAGGTTGTACCTCCTGGAACATCAAGGCAATCGAGTAAAAGACCAACACACATGCAATTAGCATCTATCACATCTCCACCAGTAGTTGGGTCTCCATCATCACAATCTGCACCTTCGACTACTGGGCCACCTGGTGTCCCTTCACAGTCATCTTCGGGTGGTGCCGTTCCTGTTACAGATGCTTGACAACCGTTGGTTGCAGTCACAGAAACATCAAACATATCGCCAACCTGTAAATCCAAACTTGAGCAATCACTACTAACAGCACTAAGCGAACCAGTAGGATCGGAAAATGTATAATTGTTCGGTGCACAATTGTCCGTACCATCCACAACGCAAAAAGTAGCGGTAACACCATTATCATCATAAGCATAAGTAATCTCAACGTCAACAGAAGCACAATCACCACCGGAAGAAGAACCATCTAAAGCTTCATCCAAACCGAAAGTTTCTCCCTGTAAATAGGGAGAAGTAAAGTTTTGAGATTCAAAGAGTGAATTTTGCCCGCCATTGCTACTAAAAGTAAAATCTCCAGAAAGCGTAGGGTCAATAATATCAAAACAGACTTCTGCTATATCCAACCAGTTACAATCGACCAGCACACAACTGATAAAAGGATTACCCGAAGGGCTAAGTGTCGTTGAAACAATTCCGGGAGTACTACTAGAGACAACATGTGGATTATAATTAAAAGAGCCACCACATAAAGTGTTTTCATCATACTCCGAGGAGCTATAAGAGTTAAAACTCAGAGCACTGTCATTATAGTCAAAGATGAAGGTACCACCTCCAACTTCCAAATCAGCATTTGACTGATTTGATATCTGTAGAACTACACAATACTGTCCAGCCATTGCAGTACTGGCTGCAATACGCACATCGAAATCCCCTTGAGCAGCAGCGTTTATACTACAACACACTAACATCAAAGCGATTAGCTTCTTAAATAATTTTGAGCACATTAGAATTCGTTTTTATAGTTTCCTTCTTAAAAATTAAGCCCCTTTTAAGCGTAATCCATTCCGTGTACGTTAAAACCAGATAGAATTCAGAATAAAAAAGAAGTACAGGGAATCTAGGGCCTATAGTTTAGAAATTATTTAAAAAAGCGTGATTTCTTTATAGGAGTGTCCCGGCGCAAGACATAAGATACGAAAAGTCCATATAATTTAAATGAGGAATCAAAGCATTGAGTAAGCAAAAGGTAAATGTTGCTTGGGCCGGGCTGTCCAGGACTACGCTTCGCTTCGGTATTTTTGGCTTCGTCAACACTAGGCCTTCTACCGCTATGGCGGTAAGGCCTAGTCGACTTCGCGACAAAAACACCACTCCCTTCGGTCGCGTCCTTCCCATCCCTCACTCGGGTTCTATTCGTTGACATATGCCGCTATCTATTCCATTATTTGAATAAAGCTGACAATAATTGAGTGGTGACTTCGCGTTCAATCTATTAACTTAGAGATATGAATATTACTGTGTTTAAAAAATGGCCTTTGGCGCTGTGCCTCATTGCCTTATCATTTGCGATTATTGGTTGTGACGACGACGAAGCAGAAACGCTGGAACAAAATGTTTCCCTAAAGTTCAATGCTACTTTCGATGGTGCACCACTAAACTTTAACGAAGCAATAATGGTTGATGACCACCGCTTTGAAATGACCACTTTGAATTTTTACGTTTCAAATATGGTGTTTGTCAAGTCTGATGGAACGGAAGACTTATATCCAGACCCTGTACTTGTAAATCTCGGATCTACTATTTCTGTAATTGACCAAATCAACCTCTTGGTTGAACCTGGTGATTATGAAAGCATGCGTTTCTCAGTTGGTCTAGACGAAACAGCCAATGCTGTAAACGCTGAAGCTGTAGAGGACACATCGAGCCCAGTTAGTGCTACTCAAAACATGTATTGGGGATGGGCCAAGGCTTATGTATTTATAAAATTAGAAGGGCGTTATGATACTCAAGCACTTGGAACAGAAGTTTGGGATCAATCATTTGCATACCACATGGGTAGTAACGAAATTTATAATGAAGTATCAATAGACTTCAATCAAAACGTTTCAGCAACTGAGCGCAGCGAAATTGAGTTAGACATTGATGTTAAAGACATATTCTTCGGCGATACTGATCCTATCGATATAAACGAGCAGCCAACCTCGCACGTTTCCTTAAGCCCATTTGTCACGCGACTTTCAGACAACTTTGTTGCGGCTTTTGAGTAAACCAAAATGATAAATGAAAAAAACGGTTTGCGTTATATTGTTCGGGGCTCTGCTTATTGCGGCCTGCGCAGTTGATGTAAACCTGGTTCCAGAAATTGACCTGCCGGAATTCAATCCGACACCATTAGCTATAGAAGTGCCCGCCGACTATCCGGTGGTGCCAGTACCAAGCGACAACCCAACAACAGTTGAGGGGGTGGATTTGGGACGCAAGCTTTTTTACGATAACATCTTATCTGTAGACAATACTATGGCTTGTGCTAGTTGTCACTTGCAATCGAATGGTTTTGCAGAACCGCTGAAGGTAAGTGTAGGCGTAGAAGAACAGGAAGGCACGCGAAATGCGATGAATCTGTTTAACCTCGCATATATGAACAGGCTTACCTGGGATGGAACCGCAGCTAGTCTTGAAGAGCAAGCCTTAGAGCCCGTGCGAAACCCTTTAGAATTGAACCTAGAATGGGATCAGGCAATTGTTAAATTGGAAGAAAGCGAGTTGTATCCACCATTGTTTCATAGTGCTTTTGGCAGCTCAGAAATCACTCCAGATTTAGCGACCAAAGCCATAGCTCAGTTTCTAAGAACTATTGTTTCCTTTTCTTCTAAGTACGATTTGATCTTGCAAGGAGGATTTGGATTACAATTCACCGAAGCCGAATTTGACGGACGAGATTTGTTCTTCAATGAAAATGGAATACCTGGCGAAGCAGAATGTATTCATTGCCACGGCGGTATTCTTTTTACCGATAACGCCTTTCACAACAACGGCTTGGACGAGTTGGTCAGCACCGGCGATTTTAGTGATATAGGCCTTGGCGCGATTACCAATACCCTTTCTGATAATGGCAAATTCAAATCGCCGACGCTGCGTAACATTGAGTTAACTGCGCCTTACATGCACGATGGTCGCTTCGCAACGTTAGAAGAGGTGATTGATCATTACAGCGAAGGAGTAAAAAACTCCCCTAGTCTCGATCCGCTAATAGCCAGTCCGCACACAAATGGGATAACGCTCAATTTCAATCAAGACGAAAAAGACGGGCTCATTGCGTTCCTTAAAACACTTACCGACACCGTCTTTATTAATAACGAAGCGTACAGCAATCCTTTTTAAGATGAGTCGCTTCCTAATGTTTCTTGCCTTGCTGCTAACGGGCACCCAACTATTGCACTCGCAGCAAGAGTATGGTACTGCGTTCATAGAATTCAAGTATGGCCGTCAACACTTTGAAAGCGACAGGGGATTGTCCTATACCTTTCACCGTTTCAATCCTGCGGTTTTCTTAGGATCGGCACACGAACACTTTAATGTTGACCCATTTAATTATGTAGAAGAGCGATTGTCCTTTGGGCACTTACATTTTTATTATCCTTTTAGCGAGCTTTTGGATGTAGAGCTTATTACGACTTACAGAAGTAGTTCTAGAGAAAGCAGCAATGAATTCTTTCACAATAGTTATTCTGGACTAGGAGATTTACTCGTGGGAGGAACTTATCAGTGGTACAACAGTAGTTTTCGGACAGGTGTAGCGGGAACTCAAATGCGCTTAGGAGTTTCAGCAATCCTTCCAACTGGTAGATTCGAAGACTTTACTTCAGAGGGAGAACTGGAACCTCAATTGCAATCTGGAACTGGTGCTATTGGGGTGCTGGCTAAGCATATAGTATATAAGCAGTTTAATAACCTGTCTTTAAAATGGTTGATACAATATCAATACAACACCGATAACAAATATGGCTATCGCTTTGGCTCTAGTCTATTTAATGAGGTAAAGGCTCGTTACACCTTAAGTAATTTATTATTCCCAATCCACCTCTCTCTTGGCGCTGTTTACAACCATGCGGAGTCCGATATAATGAATGAACGGAGACTTTTTAACCCTGAAGAGGGTGGCGAAGATACTGGTGGGCAATGGCTCAATCTCTTTGCAAAAGTTGAGGTACAAATTGGTAAAAAGGTGGTCTTTATTGAGACCAATCATCCATTGTGGCAAGACCTACTCGGTCAGCAACTTAAGCGTGGAAACAACCTAAATTTCGGTCTACGATACGAATTCGGGGAATCCTCCACTTTCAACGCCAAGTAGGATAACTTTTCGGCAAAGGGAGGGGTGAGGTTTTATTTTTAGCTAAAATCGACCCCAATGAATTCCAAAAGTCTCTTGACCCCGGTCCGTCTCGACCAATGCATTGATCCCAAAAGCCTGAATCAAAATCAATGGGGCAACCGCTTGGCTTTTCTATCAGCAGATGACCAGACTATTAACCTTGAACATTATGATCTAGCCATTGTTGGCGTGAGTCACGATTGGGAAAATGGAAGAAATGAAGGGTCAGCAGATGCACCCAATCACATTCGCCACGAGCTTTATAAGCTTAACAACTGGCACAACAATTTAAACTGCATTGACTTAGGAAACATAAAGGTCGGCACTTCTCAAATGGATTCTTATGCCGCTCTTTCTGCGGTAGTCGTTGACTGCCTCAGTCATAATGTTATCCCCATAATTCTGGGAGGAACTCACGATTTGACCTATGGCCAATATATGGCTTATGGCTATCAAGATGAACTCGTGAACATGGCCATCTTTGATGAAAAGATTGATTTAGAAAGTAGCACGGTAGATTACGACTCCTCTTCCTTCTTGTACAAGATTCTAAGCTACGAGCCCAACATGCTCAATCACTTCTCACACGCTGGTTTTCAGTATTGTTTGAACAATCCAGATATGGAGGAAACGCTACGACGCATGCATTTCGATTGTTATCGTCTAGGAGAACTGGTGGAGAATGCAAACAGAATTGAGCCAATTGTTAGAAACTGCGATATTGTTTCAATAGACATGTCTGTTGTAAAGTTTGCTGATGCCCAAGGACAAAAAAGAAATACGCCAACCGGAATGACCGGTGAAGATATTTGCAGGCTATCTCGCTTTGCTGGTATTAGTGATAGGGTTAGCTCTTTTGGCATCTACGAGTACTTCCCCCACAAAGATGATGATATGCGGACCGCTCAATTAGCTGCGCAAATGGTATGGCACTTTGCAGATGGCTTTTATGGTCGCAAGAATGAATATCCAGAATTGGGCGAACGCAACTTTATGCGTTACATCGTACCAATAGGTGAACAAGATCAAGACATCGTATTCTTAAAAAGTAAAAAGAGCGATCGTTGGTGGATGAAAGTACCAGCGGGAACACTACACAGTGAGGATGCAAGACTTATTCCTTGTTTATACGAAGATTACTTGCAAGCCACCAGAGAAGACATTCCAGATCGCTGGATGAATTCTTTGTTGAAATACGCTAACTAGGCTAAACTACTGTGGACCATTGCATACCAGAATAAACCTGGTGCTGCTGTAATCTTCTAGTCGTCTCAACTCACGCTTGATGTACTTATTCCACTTTTCTTGTACCGAACGGTTCAAAGAATGATGTGACTCACGATCGTATTCCTTTTGCTCGTTTTCTAAGAGACTGAAATATTTTTCGAAAATATGATCGTAATTTCTTTCTAGCGATTCGTGGTTGTGCGCGTATTCGGTAAGTTCCTTTTTCAGCTTACGCGCGTAAATTTCTGTCAAATCGAAATGACGTTGCTCGTGTTCGAGCAAATAAGAGTTTGGGCTACCGTCTTTGACCCAGCTCTGATCACGAAAGAAAGAAGAATAAACTTCAATCTCATAGGTGCGGTCACCGTCGAAACGATATCCGAAATAGATTGAGCTGCTGGTTAAGGCATCGCTGTGATGTCTGGTGTTAGGTTGTCCTAAAAAATCTTCCCATTGTAACGTGTAGTTCTCGGTCCACACAATTTCATTGGGTAAATAATTAGGAGCGGCTGCGAATATATTTAATATAATCGCAAGAATAAATGGGCTACTCATGCTTGGGCGAATTAATCCAATTAGTAATTCGACTTAATACCTTGGCGCGGTAGGGCTCATTGTGAAGTTCGTGGAAGGCCCCGTTCCACACTTCATATTCAACCAAAAACCCTGCCTTTTTAGCGAACTGTTCTGTGCCTTTTATGTCAGCAATTCCATCTTCATCCCCGTGCATAAGTAAAACTGGGCGATTTATTTCTGACGCATGTTCTGTCGTATACTCTGCCGCAGCCATAGCAGAGAAGAATAAATTCGTAGACATCCAAGAATGCACCAATGGGTCGTCAATGTATGCCTGAACAATTTCGCCATCCCTTGACAAGGCACTTGTTGTCAATCCCGTCTTTTGAGTGAATGAAGGATATATCTTTAGCATCATTTTACCCAAAGCATATTGAATTGCCGTCGGTCCGACGGTAGATTTCAACCAAGGAGAGGTTATGATGTAGCCTTTTACTTCCGGTTTTTTTCGAACAGCATAGTTAAGGGTGATGTTACCACCCATACTGTGTCCATATAGATACTTGTCCACGCCAGGATAGGCACGATCGGCTTCTGCCAGCACTTCCGTGACACAGGTAAGAAAGTCATCATAGTTGTTTATATGACCTCTCTTGCCTTCTGACTTTCCATGTCCGGGGTGGTCGAAGCTCAGAAATGCGCAGTTGTTTTCTTTAAAGTGTTGTGCTACATGTTCGTACCGCCCTTGATGCTCTCCGTGTCCGTGCACCAGACAGACCACCGCGTCTGGCGCAGTGATAACGTGCTTCTCCTTCCCCAGGACATTGATGTTTTGTCCCAACTTCCAAGAAAAGCTACGCTCACTCATTTTTTCAAAGTCTTTCCGTTTTTCTTCCAGTATTTCTTCCCGTCTTTCGGGAGCAATCCAGACTTCGTTTTTGTGCGCTTGCTTGATTCAAGATCAATTTCATTTCCAAAGGTTGGACAGCCTTTTCCGCGGTTAATCACTTTAATTGGGAAGGTTATAAAAACTTGCAAGACATCGTTACGTCGGGGATGGGTTTCACCCGTCTCAATATTTATGTCGTAGCTAACTTCGCTTATGCCTCTTACATAGCGAGCGCCTACAGTCCCTGGACCAGGCCAATCGTAAACCAAACCAAAAGCTAGTCCCCAATCCCAACGGTTAAGGTTTTCTTGAGACAAGTCTAATTTTACTCTCTCTTGATCTTCAAACTGATACTTAGCATTCAATAAATAACCAAGCTGTGGGCCTGCTTCAATCCGGAAGTTTCCAAACGGGTAATAGCCAAACATAACGGGCATGCTCAAGTAGTTCAAACGAAGATCGTAGGTGCCGTCTAATCCTTCCGAGAAAATAACACGGTAGTCTCTTGTTCCCTTTTGACTGTACAACAATTCTGGCTGAATAATAAAATCGCCATAACCCAGTGCAAACATTCCGTATGCGCCTGCGTGGAAACCTATTCTATACTTCAGGTCATCAGCATCATTGCTAGTAACCAATGGCAATTTGGCGAAGTTGGCGCCACCCTTCACTCCAATAACAATCTGCGCGTTGACACACTCAGATCCAATCAAAAAGGCCAATAATATGAGTATAACTTTAAACTTATTCATGGGGTATTACTTTGGGCAAGAAATTAGTACAACCTTTCAGGCGCCGAGCAAAACGTTTCTAACACTAGATAACGAATAATCAGAGAGAATTAAAATCAGAATTGGCTTGAGCCCTTGGCTCAGGGCTTTTCTTTAGAAATAAAGGACGCTATAGTCGCTTGATAACCAATATCGCCGCTAGATACTGCGCTGTTTGGATTTGGTCTCAACTCTATTACTCACACGAGAAACTGTCTTTTTAGGAAGACTAAAAAGTCTTTTAACCATTTGACCGATGCCAACTTTCGCTTCTTTAACCATTAAGAGTCGGCCTAGTATTTTAATGAAGCCATCGTCAAATTTTTGAGAAGGGTTTTTCTTAGAAAGTGTAGTGAATTCAAATCGATAATCGGGAGCATATCTCTCTGATGAATCAACACCATAGGTGTTCAAGTTTGTAAATGCCCTATCAAGAATATCTAGGTGATCTAAATCTTTGTTTTCGGGATCCAAAAACCAGCGTCCGTCTTTATTGTCGGACATAGGGGTAAGTTCGAAACTTCTGCTCAAAGGACTGTTAGCTATAAGAACCTTTTCTCCTGTCGCAACCATACCAGCTACAACTCCAAAAACTAGTCCATTGGCACGGGACCAGTAAACGGTGCCTTGGTCGGCACAACTGGACAAACCTATATCTCTTTGGCGCTTCTTAGTTCGATAGTTCATTCGAGTGCGAATAGAGTCAAAACCGCGCCCATATACTAGGCATCAAGTGTGTTTAATGAAGCCTTAGAGATTTTTGGAAATCTTTTGACAGAGCTTTTTAGCTAAACTCTTGATTACCAGTTTTTCGCGCATTTTGGGGTCCGAAATTTTTCCTTGAAACAATTTGCCCGTAGCCTTGGAAGAACCCAAAGGACTCAAATCGGATTTTCGCAAATCGTAGTAAACAGAATGGGCTGGTTGCTTGCTTTCGATAGCGGCATCAACGTGGTACTGACTAATGAACAAAATGTAATCGGCGTCCGTGGTCAAGGCTTCTTTTGATTCATCGTCTAGGTCCTCGACATCTAAGAGGTAATTACCGTCCTCTTTATCGAAACGAAAATTATCAATGAGTTCATAGGCCTTGTCCTTTTCTAGCGTCGTGTACTTGTATGCACATTCTTCTTCGTTCAGTTGGGATATCAAATTAGAGAATCGAGATTGGGTGTGTTCGTTTATGTCAAAGTCGCCAGCTGCTCTCATTTCTTTCATCACCTTCTTCGGAGCGAAGTAACCAAATTTAGAAAAGGGTAAAACTAAAATAGTTGCTTTCACTTCCTGCTCAACAAATTGAAAAGGCGCGGCGCAAGAATGGAGAGTGTTAGATGAGAAAGAAAGATTGAGTAGAGCGATGAGGCTCAGATGCAGCATTAGAGCCCCACTAATTTTGAGCTTCCCACTGCTCAAGGTCTTTATTGCGTTTTTTATCACGAAGCTTTTCTGCATAGAATCGTATTTCATCTCTTAGTTCAATTGGGTTACGTACTGCCCTTAATAATACTGGGCTGTTCTTAGAATTGACTGGCTGTAAAATTAAGTCAGAGAGATTGAAATATCGAAGATACCAGGGTTGACTAATCTTATAATCCTTGATACGATATAGCTCAATAGCGTTCATGTTATGGCTAAACATACCCGTTTTGACAAAAAGGCGCTGACTGGTCAGTTCATAGCGTGTGCTTTTCAGCTCTTTGTGCTTCCAATACCAAAAGGCAATAGGAGCTAAAATAGTCGGGATAGAGATTTTCAAACCAATCAATATGAAGAGGGCATAAATGCCGTACATCGGATAATTGAGTACAGAGGATGGGTGGTCGGTCCAGATTTTGCGTTCTTCCATAATTGGTTAAATGGATTGTCAATATATTCCAAAAAGCACTAGGGGCTCAAGCCCTATTTTCAAACATTTGGGTCAAGAACTTCCTATCTTGGCAGTCAATTCTTTAAAAATGATGAACAAAGTAGTAGCCGGCGCTGATGAGGCCATTAAAGGTCTCAGCGACAATATGACCTTAATGTTGGGGGGATTTGGCCTTTGCGGTATTCCTGAAAACTGCATTAGCGCAATGGTTAAAAATGGCGCCAAGGGTTTGACTTGCATTTCGAACAATGCCGGCGTAGATGACTTCGGCTTGGGACTGCTACTTCAAACTCGACAAATTAAAAAAATGATCTCTTCTTACGTTGGCGAGAACGCTGAGTTTGAAAGACAACTACTCGCTGGTGAACTAGAAGTAGAGCTAAACCCACAGGGAACTTTAGCTGAACGCATCCGTGCTGGTGGAGCAGGCATACCTGCTTTTTTCACTGCAACCGGATACGGAACTGAAGTAGCAGAAGGAAAAGAAGTACGTGACTACAATGGACGTCCGCATATTTTAGAAACTGCTCTCAAGGCAGACTTCGCAATTGTCAAAGCGTGGAAAGGTGATCACTCTGGCAATCTTATTTTCAAGTATACTGCACGCAATTTCAATCCTATGATGGCGACAGCCGGAAAGATTACGATTGCAGAAGTAGAAGAGTTGGTGCCCAACGGCGAACTTGATCCCAATATGATTCACACCGACGGTATTTTCGTGCAGCGCATCTTTCAAGGATCCAATTACGAAAAACGAATTGAACAAAGAACAGTAAGTCAATGAGCCAAGCCTTATTCGATAAAGCCGAGGCAATGATTGCGGAAATCAATGCCTACCCAGTTACCACTAGCGATGAGCTCGAGCAGTTTCGTATTGCTTTTTTGGGAACGAAGAATAAAATCAAACCAATCTTTCAGGAAATACGCAACGTCGAGAAAGAAAGAAAAAAAGAGTTTGGACAAAAACTGAACGAGGTAAAACAAACCGCGGAAGTAAAATTCGAGCAGCTCAAGAAAGGGCTGAAGTCGAGTTCAAAAAAAGCGACCGATGTTCCCGATTTGACTTTGCCAGTTGCGAAACAAGTTGGTTCACGTCACCCGATAAGCATCGTGCTTAACGAGGTGATTGACATTTTCTCTCGTTTGGGTTTCGTGGTTTCGGAAGGTCCGGAAATAGAAGACGATTGGCACAACTTTACTGCCTTGAATTTTCCGCCGCACCACCCTGCCCGCGATATGCAGGATACCTTTTTTATAAGCGAAGACATTTCGCTACGCACGCACACCTCTTCGGTACAAGTGCGTGTGATGGAAAGTCAAAAGCCTCCAATCCGAACTATTAGTCCAGGAAGGGTTTACAGAAACGAAACCATTTCTGCACGCTCGCATTGTCAATTTCACCAAGTGGAAGGCTTGTACATAGACAAGAATGTTTCTTTCGCTGACTTAAAGCAAACGCTTTACTTCTTCGCCAAAGAAATGTTCGGGCCTAAAACGAAGTTGCGTTTCCGTCCATCTTACTTTCCGTTTACGGAAATTTCTGCCGAAATGGATATCTCTTGCTTCGTTTGCGATGGCAAGGGTTGCAATATTTGCAAGTACACGAACTGGGTAGAAATACTTGGTTGCGGTATGGTTGATCCGAACGTTTTGAAAAACTGCGGCATCGACCCTGAAGAGTACACTGGCTTCGCTTTTGGTATGGGTATCGAAAGAATGGCTATGCTGAAATACCGCATCAATGACATTCGACTTTTCTTTGAAAACGACGTGCGCTTTTTAGATCAATTCTCATCAATACTATAACGATGCGTTATTCCTTTCTTTCAATTTTAATTTTTGTCTTATCGTTTTGTGCTTG